>PMDK01000109.1 GCA_003154425.1 Ignavibacteriota bacterium | reverse complement strand
TGGAGCAGCATCTGGACCTTGTCGGCCGGGGCGATGTGGGAAGGGCTCGCGTCCTTCAGAGCGCCGAACAGGTCGCTCACCTTGTCCGGGTATCCGGCGAACCCCGTCCAGAACGCCGGGAGCGTGCNNTCGCGCGGGTTTTCCAGCACGCGGAGATACGCGACCATGTCCTTGATATGGGCGGTCTCGATGAATTTGAAGCCGCCGAATTTGACAAACGGGATGTTCGCCTTGTTCAGTTCGATCTCAAGATCGAACGACAGGTACCCCGAGCGGAAGAGGATGGCGATGGTATTGAGCGGTATCCCCTGTTCCCGCAGCTCGAGGACCTTCTGAATGACGAACTTGGATTGAAAGTTCTCACTCTCCGCCACCACGATCGTCGGGAGGTCTCCGCCGGTCCTGTGTGTGAAGAGTTCTTTCTTGTATTTATGTCTCATGCGTCCTCACAGCGGTGGTTTCGACGCTCTCTCCGGCCGGAATGCTTCGGCGATCGCCCGGATGTGCTCCGGCGTCGTGCCGCAGCACCCGCCGATGAGCGAGGCGCCGGCATCCACCCACGTCATGGCAAATTCCGCGTATGCCCCGGGGCTCACGTCCATGAGGAGAGGGCCGTGTTCTCCCCCCGGTGCGCCGACATTGGCATAAAGCCCGACGGGCACATGCTCGCCCCCCGCAGTGGCGCGGAGCGCGGACTGGAGGTTCGCCAGAGAACGTCCCATGAACCCGGGTGAAACACAGTTGAGGGAGAACGCGGCCGGCGAAAGCCTCATGACCAGCCGGACCGCTTCCCCGAGCGGTTCGCCGCTGTAGAGCGATCCTTCCCGGTTGCAGAGGAAGCTGACGACGAACTCAAGACCCGTTCCGCTGGCAGCCCCGGCCGCGGCGGCGGCTTCGCGCAGCGTCCCCATCGTTTCCAGGAGCAGGAAATCGACTCCCGATTCCGCAAGCCGCCCGGCGTGTTCGGCATGTTCTTCGCGCAGAGCTTCCTCCTCCGGGACCAGTTCGGGATGGTAACAATCTTCCAGGGGCGCCATCGAACCGGCCAGGAGTACTCGTTCACCGGGGAATGCCGCGCTCGATTCTCCGGCAAGTGCCACGGCGCGCGCCGTCAGTTCTCCCGAACGGTCCGGGAGCCCGGCCCGCAGGAATGCCCTCCGCGTGGTCCTGAACGTGTTCGTCGTGATGATATCCGCCCCCGCCTCTATGTACTCGTCGTGAATCCGCCCGACTGTCTCCGGCGACGTGATGAGGGCATGTGCGGACCAGAGGGGGAGTCCGGTCCGGATGCCGCGGCGCTCCAGCTCTGTCCCCATGGCGCCGTCCAGGATCACGGGTCTCCGGCGTTCCAGGAGCCGTGCCAGCGGGCCCCGGGCGCCCTCAGTCTCTTGCACGGCGGAGGATTTCATTCGTGAGGTTCAATATCGGCTGCGTGCTCCGGTAATTCTCCTCCAGCTTGATCAGCGTGCATCCGGGGAACGCCTCCGGGAAGTCCAGTATGTTCCGGATGGTTGCCCCGCGGAAGGAATAAATCGACTGTGCATCGTCCCCCACCACCATGATGTTCCCGTGCGAGGAGGCCAGGAGCGTCACGATCTCCGCCTGTATCCTGTTGGTGTCCTGGTACTCGTCCACCATGAGGTACTTGTAGCGGTCCGACAGTGTCCGCCGCACTTTATCGTTATCGCGCAGGAGCTTCCGCAGGTAGATCAGGAGGTCGTCGTAATCCATCATGTTGTGCGTGGCCTTGTACTGCTCGAACGACGACTGGAGCTTGAGAATATCCTCCAGGAAATCCTCGTAATGGGGATAATCCTCCTTCAGTATGTCTTTGACCGGCGTCAGCGTGTTCACGGCCCGGGAGAAGATGGTGTACAGCGTCTGCTTGCGGGGGAACCGCCTCTCCTTCGTGTCGAATTTGTGCTGGGTGCGAAGGAGGTTCACGACATCCTCGGCGTCTCCCTGGTCGAGTATCGAAAAGGACGAGTCGAAATCCAGAAGGGGAGCGTACTGCCGGAGGACCAGGTTGGCGAACGAATGGAACGTGCCGCCGGCGACTTTCTCGCAGCGCGCGTCGAGCAGAATCGAGGCGCGGCGGAGCATCTCCTGCGCCGCCCGGCGCGTGAATGTCAGGAGGAGGATCGACTCGGGCTTCACGCCGAGCTCCACGAGGTAGGCGACCCGGTACGTGATCGTCCGGGTCTTTCCGGTGCCTGCTCCCGCGATGATCAGGTGGGGGCCGTTGACGGACGAGACCGCCTGGTACTGCGCCGGGTTGAGCTGGTTCCTGTAGTCAATCCGGAAATGGCGGGGCTGCTCCGGCTCCGGGGCGTCCTTGAAGAGAGATTTCTTGAGCGTGTATTTCTTCATTCCCCTCCGGCGGCATCTGAGATCACAGCGTCTCGACGGGGTAGCTGTCAAGTATATCCAGGATCGCCTCGATGGTCTTCGGCGAGTTTCCCTCCGCCCTGTTGTTCACGTAGGCATACAGCTGCCTCCCCTCGGCGACGCACCGCTGCACCGTTTCCGCCAGGCCGAGGCGGAGAGCGGGGTTCTCCTCCCTGATCGAGTCGTACGGCTGGAACATCTCCACCGCTTCCTGGTACGACCTCCCCGGTTTCAGGAGCGCGCGCGCCACAGAAAATTTCGCGGAGAGGACCCCTGCCAGCTGTATCTGCTCGATGATCGGCGGCATCTTCGTCCAGCTGTTCAACACGTGTGCCACGCCCCTGTCGCTGAGCATCGTGAGGTAGTCGGAGGTCAGGTATTCTTTGTTCCGTATCTCCACCGCGTAGGAGAACTCCTTCGGGAGACGGGCGAGGAAGTCGTCCATGAGAGTGACGAATCTCTCATACGTGATCCCGGAATTCGGGTAAAATGCGGAAAACTCGAATATGATCACCCCCCGCTTCTTCCGGAGCGCCTCCACCGGCCGGAGGAACGCATCCTCGAACAGCTCGAGGTTGAGGAAGTCCGGGTTCTCCCGTCCCGCGTTTGCCCCGTGGCGCGGGAGGTTCGGGTAGCGCTTGACCGTGATCCGGTCCGTTACCTTCAGGGACAGCCTGAAATCATCCGTCGTGGTGTCATGGATGATCCGCATCTGCTCTCCGACGGGGAAATCATAGAGCGCGAAGTCCGCGCACACCGTCGGGAAGAGCCCGGAGTACTCGCTGAGACACTCCCGTTCGAACGCCTTTTTCGAGGGGTACGTGCGGTTGTACACAATCCCCTGCCATCCGGCGTACTTCCATGAAGAGGAGCCGAAGTAGATCCCCCTGCTCGCCCAGCGCCGGAGCCGTTCACGGTTGTGCGCGGCGTACGGGGACTCGGGCGGGGTGCGGGCCGGACCCTCGTGCATGTCGTCGAAGAGCGGGAGCGTATCCGGGGACGGTTTCTTTCTCGGCATGCTCCAATATAACACTCGGGTGAGGAAAAAGAAAAAGCCCGCCGGGGGCGCCGGCGGGCCTGGATGAGGAACGTCAGGTGCTGCTCATCACCGGAGTGCTCCCAGTCCGAAAATGGTGAAGAGCAACCAGAGTATCCAGAGCGCAAACACAAGGACGAGGACCTTCGGAAGATCCTTTTCGAAGAGACGGGCGAGCCCGATGCTCGTGACCGTCAGGGTCCAGAATGTGAACACGTTCATCGATGAGGCGAGGAGGTGCATCTTGTTCTCGACGGAGAAGTCGGAGATGAGCAGTGCGAGGCTCGGCGTGGCGAAAATGCTGTTCATCCCGATGGAGAGGATTGTCGTCACGATGCTCTCGATCGACGCGATGAGGAATGTGAGGCCCACCACTTCCACCACTTTCATGTACGGCGCGGTTGCCTTCATCACCCATTTCCCCAGGAGCCAGTAGACAAGGGCTCCCAGGAAGAGGGAAAGAAAGGGACCCACCACGGCGGCGACGTACTTGAATATCATCGTGCTGGTTGCGCCGAACCCGGCCATGTCGCGCGCCTGGTTGGCCTGTTCCTGGGTCATCTTTCCCTCGGCGATTCGTTTCTCGAAGCCTTTTTCCATCTGCTCGCTGGCGACGCGTTTCATCTGGTCCGAGAGCGTCGGGTTGCTGAGGACGAGGTACGCCATGATCACGCCGACGACGACAAGGATCAGCGTCGGGATCACCCAGTTGCTGCTTGTGGGGGGCGTCTGCCGGACATTGTCGTACAGTTCGGACGGGGAAGCGAACACGCCGACGAGTTTGTCGCTGAACGACATCGGCTTTACCTCTTCGGCCGGTGTTGCCTGGAGCGGAGTTTCGTTCATGGGAGGGGATCCTTCGTGAGTGGGATACATTGGGACGGGGAGAATGTACAAAACGGAACATTCAGAAGAAAGAAGGGAGAAGAAAGGTAGGAGGGGAACAGGCCGGCACCCCATCCTGCCGGGGGACAGGACGGGGTGCTCGGCTGGCCACTGGTGCCTTATCCGTGGAAGCGCCGGATCCGCATCAATGGTATTTCTGTGGTGCTTCTGTTGCCTCGCCGCCCGGTTTCGCCCGCGCGGTGCCGGTATCCATAACTACATGCCCGCGGTGGGTTTTCCATGCCCATTGAAACTTTTCTTTCAGGTTACCCCCTGCCGCGCATTGCCGCGCAGCGCCTTGCAGGCTGCGGCGCCGGGCCCTTCCACGGCACACGACAAATTTGTTGTCCGGCTGTTGACAACACGACAAAAATGTCGTATCCTTTTTTCGGGGCCCGCGCCCCGGCATCCTTTCCCGAACAGGAGGTGAACCCGTGATCCGCACCGAACTGCTGTATCCCCTGTCACCGGCTGAGTGCTGCGTGTGCGAGCGGACATTGAGCGTCCGCGAGCTGGAAGAGTTTTACGGGATGGCGGACGAAACGCTGGGGGGGGACATCCATTGTCCTTCCTGTGCCGTCCACTTCCTGACCCTGTGCCGTGAATGCTCGTGCCGGTACACGGCGGACCGGAGCGGTATGTGCGGAGAATGCCAGAGACACGACTATGCGTACATTCTTTCTTCTTGATATTGACTGTTTCTTCGCCTCCGTCGAAATGGCCCTGCACCCCGAGCTCCGGGGCAGGCCGCTGTGCATAGGGGGACTTCGCACCGACCGGGGGATCGTCTCGTGCCCGAACTACGAGGCAAGGAAGTACGGCGTGCGGACGGCGATGCCGCTTCGTAGTGCCGCGCGGATTCTTCCTTCTGACGCGGTGTTCCTGCGGGGGAGCCACCGTCTCTACGGCGAATATTCCGAAAAAGTAATGGCGATGCTCCGGGATTTCACTCCCGACCTGGAACAGGTGAGTGTGGATGAAGCGTACATGGACGTGACCGGGTGCCTGCATTTCTGGGGACACGATCCGCTGCGGATGGCGGAGGCGATGAAGGAGCGGATAGGGCGGGAATGCGGGCTGAGCGTCTCGATCGGCGTTGCCTCGAACAGGGTATGCGCGAAGGTCGCCGCGGGGGTAAAGAAGCCGGACGGCCTTGTCATTGTCCGGCCGGGGACCGAGCGCGGGTTCCTGGCCTCGCTGCCGGTGGAAACGATCCCCGGTATCGGACCCCGGACGCTTCCGCATCTCCACACGTACGGGATCAGGACGGTGGGGGATGCCATGGCGTATGCGGAGAGGAATGCGTGCTCGGGCGACCGGCGGCTCCCCCTCCGCGCGGAGCGGCTCCGCACGTTTTCGCTCTGCCGCTTTATTGCTTCGTGCGCCGTCCCTTCCGACGATGCGATCGTCCCGCACGGGCACGTCGAGAAATCGATTTCCCGCGACATGACGTTCGGCGCCGACACCGCCGACCGTGAGCGCGTCGGCGCCACGCTCTACTACCTGGCCGAACGATGCTGCAAGACGCTCCGGGAGGATGAGCTCACGGCTTCCACGGTCACCGTGCGCGTGCGGTTCGCCGACTTCACGACGGTGCAGAAACAGGCTTCGCTTCCCTTCCCCTCGTCGAATGAAGAAGACATATTCGCCGCCGCCCGGCGGCTGCTCGCGCAGCTTTGTGTGCCGGGACAGCTCGTCCGTCTTGTCGGCGTGAAAGTGTCGAACCTGTCGGGAGCGGAAGGGTCCCAGCTGGATCTCGGCGTCACCGCCGCGGAAAAATTCGGCGCGCTCCACCGCCGGCTGGACAGCCTCCAGTCGAGATACGGCTACGGCAGCATCCGCTGGGGGATCACCTGTGGTGTGGCGGAGCACCGGGAGGAGGGGGAATGACGGATCAGTATGACGACCCGGGCGAGCAGCTTCTCCCCCGCCTCCGCGCCTGGAGGAGGCACAACATCCATATCGGTCTCTCGCCCCGCATCTCCCCTTTCTGGAGAGGGCTGCTCTACCGGGAGCCGCGCGGCGCCATCGCCGGGTATGCCCGGCTCTTTGACACGGCCCTGCTCCACTGCGACTGCCGGCGCCCGCCCGATCCTGCACTGCTTTCCCGGATGAACGAGCACGCCGGGGAAGGCTTCGCCTGGACTCTCCTCATCGAGGACGAACAGATGGTATACCGGTTTCCGTACGGGCATCCCGACAGGAAAAAGCGGGGAGAGGTCAATCCGCATTTTCTTGATCCCCGCCGCATTGCCGAAACGTTCATGCCGCTGCTGCCTCTCCTGGAGCCCTCCGTCCGCATCGTCATGCTGAAGATCGGGGGCGTCGGGCGGACGGAGGCGCTGGATTTCGGCGGATTCCTCCGCGCCCTCCTCCGCTGTCTCGACGGGCTCCCCCCGGCATACCGCTACGCGGTGGAGAACGGCACGTCCCGGTTCATACTGCCGGAGTACCTCGCATGCCTGCGCCAGCGGAACATCATTCACGTGCCGGCGCCCGCCCCGCTGCTCGATGCCGTCCTGGTCCCCGGCGCGCTCGGTGCCGCGGCATGCGTGCTGCGCACTGCGTGCCTTGCAATGGAGGAGGAAGGAGAGGAATGGGCGGCCTTCCACGAGACGGTCCGTCTCTGCCTCGGGGACGAAAAGCCGCTCTACGCATATCTCACGGACGGGGAGGAGACGGCGCTCCCCGGAGCGCGCCCCGGGACCGGTGTCCGCCGGCTCACGCGTCTCCTGGCCGGGCTCGACTGCGAGCTTGCCCGCCGGTCACCCATCAAACGAAAAGCAGCGTGACGTCATGAACACCGGTCCCCCTGTTCCGTACACGCAGCTCGTGCAGCAGTTCAAATCTTCTCCCCCCGGAAAGCTGTACTGCCTTCACGGCGCGGGGGGTGTCTTCCGCGTCTCCCTTGCAGCGGCGGCGCATGCGCTGCTGGGCGGCATGCCGGTGACGCTCGTGGACGGGACGAACCGGTTCGACGTCTACTACCTGGCCGAGTTCGCGCGGAAACACGCCGGGGTGCGCGCGGACGGACGGAGGATCACTCCTGTGGACCTGCTGGACAACATATTCGTCTCCCGCGCATTCACCTGCTACCAGATGGAAGCGGTGATCACGGAGCGCCTCCCCGTGTTCGTCCGCGAGCGCAGCTCGCCGGTGGTCATCATATTCGGCCTGCTCGACACGTTCTACGACGACCAGGCGCCGCTGTTCCAGGTGAAGGCGGGACTCGAGAGGATCCTCGGGGCGCTCCGGCGGCTGCGCGAGGACAATGTCGCCGTGCTCCTGGCCTCGCTGGACGTGAAGCTCGGCTCGAAGGAGCGGAACGGACTTTTCCCGCACCTGATGACCGTCATGGACCGGGTGTACCGGCTCGTCGAAGACGCAGGGAGCCAGCGGATTCTGCCGGAAACCACAATACATGTCCGGGGCGGGAAAAACATTCACTCGAGGGAGAACGCATCGCATGGGACGGACGGTACCGACATTCACGATGGTCATCCAGCAGGAAATGGAAAGCTGGGGAAAATTCCGGCGCGCCTTGCGCAGGGAGGATCAGGAAGCGCTTGACGATCTCTTCCGCGCGGCGCGGCTCCAGCTGGCGGGGAGCGCCTATGCCGCCAGGCCCATCCCCTTCGAAAGCATCGCCATGTGCATGCTCCNNGGCTGTTTGACCTCTATCCGTCGCGGGAGGGGATCACGCTCTGGCTGGTGGACCGTGACGGGGCGCGGCACTGTTGCCACGACGGATTTGACCCGTGGTTTTACATGCACATCCCGGAGGCCGACGAGGCGCGCGTCGGGGAGATCGTACGTCTCTTTCCGTTCCGTGTCAGTCTTGACCGGACAGTGCGGAGGGAGATCTACACAAACGAGGAATGGAACGTTCTCCGCGTCACCGTGCACGATACGCTTCACCTGAAGGACGTCGTCCGCCGTCTCGAACCGCACTTCCCGCATTTCGTCTTCTTCGATTCCGACATTTCCCCGCAGCAGCTCTATCTCTACAGAACGGGGCTCTTCCCGCTGGCCTTCGCCGAGTACACGCTCGATGAGAAAGGACGGCTGATTTCCTGGACTCTCGACGACGACCCCGGCGCCCTGGAATACCGGCTCCCCCCCCTTGTGACGATGACGCTCAGAAATGTCCCCGACTTCGTCTCGCCGAAGCACCGGAAGACCCACCAGCTGGAGGTCGGCTACGACGGCCGCACGTACGCGCTGGAAAACGAGGAGCCGGC
>PMDK01000072.1 GCA_003154425.1 Ignavibacteriota bacterium | reverse complement strand
GAGCCCCTTCAGCACGATAACGTCTCTTGCGCCGGAAGAGCCGATGGTGATCTGGCGGCGCGCGAACGCCGTGTCGTTCAGCTGTATGAATGCGTAGTCCGCCCCTTCGACGGTCACAACGCCCGATGCCGGGAAGAGCACGACGCCGCTTATCGGATCTCCGAAGTCGACGCGCGCGAACATGCCGGGAAGGATCCGTCCCCTTGGGTTAGGCATGGAAACACGCACCTTGACCGTGCGGGTGACAGGATCGACTACCTCACCGATTGCGTCCGCGCGACCCCGGAATTTCCCGTCTGGAAATGACGCGAGCTGTATCGGGACATCCTCCCCTCTCTGCACCTCATTAAGCTGCGATTCGGGCACGTCGCACATGAGCCATGCCGTCCCGGGGGGGACCGTATCAAATTCCGGGGGGTTGTACCCAAGACCCCGCAGCTTCGATTCGCTCTCCGCCATTGCCGCCTTGCCGGTCGCCGCGTCATTTTCGGCGTCGTTCAGATCTTTCGCAGTCGCCGCCTGGTTCTGAAACATATCCCTGATCCTGGAGAGATTCTTCGAGGCACGGGCAACGTTCGCACTGGACTGCCTGTACTGCGAATATAGCGACGTCACGTCCGGCGAGTCGAACATCACGATCCTGTCGTTGGAGCTCGGCCCCGGCGCGATGCTCGCGACGACGCGGGCGGGGGCGATGACGGGGATAGTGGCGGTCCGTTTTTCCACCAGAGTGGATATGATCCGGCTGAGTCCGGGACTCCCCGACGGGAAGGTGATACTGATCCCGCCGTCGCTCACCTCCGCACGCCTCACGGCCTGCTGCCGGCGCGTGGCGGCCATGTCGTCGCCGTTACAGCCGGAAGTGAGTGCCGCTCCCGACAGGATGCAGGGGAGAGCCAGCATAAGAAAAGAGAAACGAGTGGCGTTCATAGCAGTGTCCTTTAGGGCTGGAAAAGGTCTGTTCCTGTAACGTAGTTGAGCGTTTCCATTGCGTCGGCACGGTCGTTCCCGAGCTGGTTCATCTGGAGCATGCTCGTGCGATAGGACTCGATGAAATCCGTAAACTCGATGACGCTCATGTTCCTTTTCTGGTAGTTCGCGATCATGCCGTCCACCAGCTCCCGGTACTGGAGCGGAAACCTCCGGTCAAATGAGCGGTACAGCCGTTCCAGATCCGAAGCCCTGTCTAAAGCGGCGGTCACCTCCTCCAGCACAGACGCACGCTCATTGTCCTGCGTCGCCCTGTCCGCTTCCAGCGTCCTGGCGGAAACATCGATGTTCCCCTGATTCCTGTTGAACAGGGGGAGATCGATCGAGAAGGTAAGGGCAAAGTAGTCGGGGATGTAGCTGCCGGCACGGGACCAGAGGCCCCCCACCATGAGGTCGGGCGTGGAAAGCGATTTCTGATACTCCAGGTTGGCTTCCTCCCTCAGGACCGTCCCGAACGCTTTCCTGAGGTCCGGCCGGTTCGCGAGGGCTGCCGCTGCGACGTCGGCGTGGCGCAATGAGTCAGGCCGGAACATCTCAAGCCGTCCGGTATTGATTGAGGGGACGTAGACAGTGTGCACGACCGAAGTGTCGCAAAGAAGCACGCGGAGGCTTGATTCGATTTCCGCGACCTTCACGAGGAGGCCGAGCCGTTCGCTTTGAAGCGAAAAGAGGAGAGATTTCAGCCGGAGCAGCTCGGCCAGGAGTATGGAGCGTCTCTCGTACACCCCTTCGGTGACGGTGACGGTCCTGGATAGAGTGGCGATGCTCTCGTCGTAGAATCCGACGGACTGGCGGAGGAAATACAGATCGTAGAGGGCGGTCCGCAGCCTGAGTTTCAGTGTCCGCATCACGTCGTAGAACTCGTGCTCCGCGTTCTCCGCATCGATCTCGGCGAGACGGACCTGCTTGCCGCGTTTTCCCGCAAGGAGAAGGAGCTGCTGAATCTGGATCCCCGTGTTTCCGCTGGCGGAAAAGTCGAACCATTTACCGGTAAACTGGTTGTGGATGTTCTGTTCGACGGAGAGATTCGGGTTGTTCCAGAGCCCTGCCTGCGAGACGGCGGCCCGGGCTGCATCGATGTTGAACCTCGCGGCGATGAGCTGCAGGTTCTTACGGAGGAACTGCCCTTCGGCTTCCCGGGCGGAGATACGGATCGTGTCCGGCTGAGAGAGCGCTCGGGCCGGTGCCAGGATGCACATGACCCACATCAGGGGAACTATGCGGCGCATGGTCTTCGTCTCATCGTTGTTGATAACAGATCGCCCCGCTATGCGCGGCCGAGTGCGCGGCGCGAGCCCATGAATGCCGACGGGGCACGCATGAATGCGCAACCGCTCAGGAAGCCGGCGCGTAGACGGTATTTCGCGGTGGGGAGCTGTGCGGACTAAATGAGGAGTGCGCGGAGCTTGATATGAAGTGCAGAGACGACGAAGATCTTCTCGTATGTCACCGTCTCCTCGACTGAGGATATGGACTGAGCGACGAGCGAAGAGGCGTCCGACTCCGCTGCCAGCGAGGGACTGTCCTGGTCAAGTATGAAGCGGACGGGGGACGGGGGAGATTTTTCCGGTGATTGGGACGGCGCGTTGTCGTGAGAAGGAATCGATTCGGACGGCGCCGAGACGGCATCGTCGTCGTGTGTGACGTAGTTGGATGAAAAGATGTCGTCGAGGTTTGCCGCGTCGGCAAACAGCGCGGCTGCGAACGCCCAGATCACCATGAGAAAGAACCTGGAGCGGCGTTTGACGAATCGATTCATGAGTACCGATGATTAACGGTTTGACATTCCGGAACGCATCAAGGTAGCATATGGTGAGAACATTGTCAATTCCCTCCGGGTTCCCACGCTCTCCCTGGTGCCGGATTGCGGCACCCCTCACCCCGCTCAGGGAGCGATCTCCCCTTCGTACGAGGAAGCTGCAGGAGAATCATATACCTTTTTCCCCCCGTAGATGAGGTATGTCCCCTCGATGACGACGTACGCCCGGGGGGAGTCTTTTTGCATCCTGACAAGCACGAATTCCGCGTCTGTTTTCAGAGTCCCGTCGGAATACGCCCCGTGCGTGAAGTAGAGGTGTTCTGCATTTTCACGACTCTTCACGATGAAATGACGATCCGACACCCTTACCGCCTCTGGCGCTTCCTCCTGTCCGCGAAATGGGGAAAGAACGAGGGCAAACTGGCGCACTGAATCCCGGGAGCTTATCCTGTCAAATCTGATCCAGGGGACTTGTTCCGTTTTCCCCGGAACTCTCATGCTGCTGCTCGCCCCCCATCCCGTCCCCGTGCGGAATGGGTACACGTCCCCGGCGGGGATGATCCTGATGCCGGGAGCGGATAGGCTGGCAAACCCTGACCCCTCCGGGACCAGGCGTTCAGGAGTGTGGAAGTACCAGGAGAGTGTATCGCCCGAGTGCGACGAGACAACATCGTCCAGTATGAACCAGAACGAGGGCTTCACGAACGCGATCTGCCGGCGGAGGAGAACGCCGAAACGCCGGTAACCGGAATGCTCCCCCGAGAAGAAGTCGGCAGAATGGGTCGTGCCCCACCGGATGCGCTCCCCCTCGATCCCTTCCCGTTCAATGCTGCTGTCGTTGACAGTGACCATGTTGTGCGCACGGGACGATCTGTACCAGATGTTGTAGAGCGGGTCGTCGTACGTGAGGCCGATCCCCGCGTCGATGGCCAGCGGCTTGCCGTACGCATAGATCTCGAAATCGAGCATGTCAAAGTGCGTGTGGAACCCTGCATACGGACCGTAGTTGACCGTCAGGTAGAGCGCCTCCGGGGTCCATTCCGTCCGCATGACGGAGAACCCGGAAGCCGGCATGTGGCGTGACGTGTAACCCGGGAGTGGACCGCTCTCCGCTCCGGTCTCGCCGAAGAGATTCCTGAGGACGGCATACGCCTGCGGCTTCCTGAACAGCCGCGCGCCGTCACGCAGTATCGATGCGGGGAAAAGCCCCCGGTGGCTGTCGTTGATTGCGGGAATTTCGCCCGTCGGGGTGATCATGCTGAGCCACCAGTCGATCGTCTTCCCCATGGATGCCTGAATCCGGTCGCGGACGTCGCTCCGGGCCCGGTACGCGTCCAGAAGATATGCGATGTTCCTGTAGTTGAGGTACGTCGNNATGTCGCCAGCGTGTAGTTCCGGGGGGCGCGTTCGGAGTGCCCGCCGTCGGCGTAGAAGTCCTCCTTCATATGCTCGGTTATCCTCTGAAGCCCGATGCCGAGCCAGGCGCCGGATTCGCGAAATTCCGGGAACACGAGGGCGATCTGGACGAGCATGTACG
>PMDK01000014.1 GCA_003154425.1 Ignavibacteriota bacterium | reverse complement strand
GACGATCGCGCCGGCTCCCCTGTACTGCGTGTTGTTCAGGAACCGCCCCTGCACCAGGCTCGCGCCGGTTTCGGGGATGCTGACGTCATTGGCGGGATAGTTCAGTGATCCTTCATCGATATAACTGACCCCCTCCAGGCGCGCAAGAGCGAGTATCTGGCCGGCAGTCACCTGCACCGTCACAAAACCGGGATACACCGAATTCACGGCCGCACCGGTCGCACGGACGCCCCCGGGATCGCCGGTGTAGATGATGGCGTGGTACGTGTTCTCCGCTGCCGGAGCGTTTACTTTCGCCAGCCGGGCGACGCTGCCGCCGTCCGCCCGCAGATCCGGATACGTCATTGCAAGGAGCGCCTGAAAGTCCGGGTGGATTTTTGCGCGCTCCTGCGTCGAGAGTGCCGCGGCAAGGGCCAGCGAGACCGCCCCCGCGACGAGCAGCGCGAGTGCGGAAAGACGTATCCATTGTTTCATGTGCGGTTCTCCTTCAGCATGGTGGGGAGGGAGGATTACATCGTGTGGTTCTTCGATCCATTCGTCACGTTCTTCACGGAGGGGAGCGTGACGAGAGACCGGAGCCGGGCGATCGTCACGCGGACGACCGCCACATCGCCGAATACGCTCGTCACGGCATATCCCGCGTTCCTGACGTCGCCAATATTGTCCGTCCGGACCAGAACACCGAATTGTTCTTCACCGGAAGGCCCCGGTGTGATATCATATTCGGTCCGGCTCTCAGGAGTTCCCAGGACCAGGCGCTGGAGGGCCGGGTCGAGTTTCTGCACTTCGAGGGGGGTCAACTGCGTCCCCGTCGCCGCACAGCCGGCGAAGAGGAGAGCCTGGATGAGAAAAATGAGGCGCATGGTAGTTTTATTTTGCACTCAATATAGTCCGCCACGGAAACATTCGCAACAGTAAAATCCGGCGGGCTCCGGCGTGTGGGCTGCATCACGGCGCATTAAGGACCTTCTTCAGATAGAAACCGGTCACAGAGTCCTTTCCCGCGGAGACCTGTTCCGGCGTCCCTTCGGCGATGATCCTCCCCCCATCCTCCCCTCCCCCGGGGCCCAGATCGATCACCCGGTCCGCCGTCTTGATGACGTCCAGGTTATGCTCGATCACGATGACCGTGTTCCCTTTGTCGACGAGCTTGTTCAGCACGGANNACAGCGTACTGCCCGTCCCCACTTTCGAGAGCTCCGTCGAGAGCTTCACCCGCTGTGCCTCCCCCCCGCTCAGCGTCGTGGCCTGCTGCCCAAGCGTGATGTACCCCAGTCCCACATCGAAGAGTGTCCTGAGCTTCCGCTCGATCCCCGGGATTTCGCTGAAGAAATCCACGGCCTCCGCCACTGTCATGTCGAGAACATCGGCGATCGATTTCCCCTTGTAGAGAACCTGGAGTGTCTCCCTGTTGTACCTTTTCCCCTTGCAGACGTCGCACACGACGTAGACATCGGGGAGGAAGTTCATCTCGATCTTCTTCACCCCGTCCCCCTCGCATCCCTCGCACCGCCCTCCCGCGACATTGAAGCTGAACCTCCCGGCCTTGTAGCCCCGGATCTTCGCCTCGGGCATCTGCGTAAAGAGGTCGCGCACGAGCCCGAAGAGCCCCGTGTATGTCGCGGGATTGGAGCGGGGGGTCCTGCCGATGGGCGACTGATCGATATCGATCACCTTGTCGATATGGGAGATCCCGTCGAGTTTCCTGTGCGGCAGCGGAACCGCCCTGGCGGCATAGAATTTCCTCGCCAGCGCGTGGTACAGCGTTTCGTTGACGAGGGAGGATTTTCCCGACCCGCTCACGCCGGTCACGGCGATGAATATGCCGAGCGGGACATCGAGCGTGACATCCTTGAGGTTGTTGCCGGTCGCCCCGCTGAGAACGAGTGATTTGCCGTTCCCGGTACGGCGCTCGCGCGGGACATCAATTCTCCTCTCCCCCTTCAGGTACTGCGCGGTATAGGAGACCGGCTCGAACCNNCCGCGCTTTCGATCATCTCCTTGTCATGTTCCACGACGATGACCGTGTTCCCCAGGTCACGGAGCTGCTTGAGGGATGCAATGAGCCGGATGTTGTCCCTCTGATGGAGGCCGATGCTTGGTTCGTCGAGGATATAGAGGACGCCCACGAGCTGTGAGCCGATCTGCGTCGCGAGCCGGATCCTCTGCCCTTCTCCCCCGGAGAGAGTCCGCGCGGGCCGGTCGAGTGAAAGGTATTCCAGCCCCACGTTCAGGAGAAAGCGGAGCCGTTCCCTGATCTCCTTGAGGACGGGGGAGGCGATCGTCATCTGGCGGTCGGGCATCTTCAGACGGTCGAAGAACTCCACGGCCCCGCTGACCGGCAGAGAGACGACATCGTGTATGTTCCAGAGCTTCCCGCCGGGGGCTTCCTCAATGCGGACGGCCAGGCTCTCCTTCCGGAGCCTCCCCCCTCCGCACGCCGGGCACGGTGTGACGTCCATGTAGGATTCCACCCACTCCCGGATGTTGTTGGAGGAGCTGTCGTCGTAATAGTGCCTGAGGATGTCCATGATGCCGGTAAAGCGGTGCTTGTACACGACGTTCCGCCCGCTGGCATACCTGTACTCCATTTCGAATTTCTCGTCCCCGCCCCCGTTGAGGAGGACCTCGCGCGCCTTTTTCGAGAGCTTCTTCAGCGGAGTGTCAAAGTCGAACCCGTAGGCCTTCCCGACCGCCCGGAACTGGCTGTAGGCCCATGTCTGCCGGGGTTTACCGAAGGGGGCGAGCCCCTCCTGGTTGATCGAGCGGTCCCAGTCGGGGATTATCAGGCCGGCATCGAATTCCTTGATCTCCCCCAGCCCTTTGCAGGTCTGGCAGGAGC
>PMDK01000297.1 GCA_003154425.1 Ignavibacteriota bacterium | reverse complement strand
CCTTCTTCCACGTCCGCCGGATCGCCGCATATCCGTCCCTGGCCAGTAGCGGCACCGGCGTGCCGTCGACGCTGAGCGTGATCTTCCCCCGAGAGGGCTCACCCGGGCGTCCCAGCACGGAATAAAGCGTCCCCGGGACGGGGAGATTCCTTGCCCATCCCGGGATCCTCACATACACGGTGAATTCCTCCGGGTGCGCCGGCTCGAGCGTGATGCGTACGTCTCCCTCCCAGGGATACCGGGTATCCTGCCTGACCGTGAGATCTCCGCCGTGCCTCGGGATAATGCCGCGCCCCGAGGCGAACAGGTTGACATAGATGTCCCCGCCGCGCTCGGCGTAGGCGTATCCTCCTACGCCGGCGATGAACCGGAGCACATTGGGAGGACAGCAGGCGCACGCAAACCACGGAGATCGCTCCGCCCCGCGGAACGAACCGAGCGGGTTGGGATAGAAAAACGCGTCGCCGTGCATGGAGACTCCGGAGAGAATCGCATTGTACAGCACGCGTTCCAGGACGTCGACGTACTGCGCATCCCCCTTCAGGAGGAACATCCTCTNNCAGTAGGCGGAGAAGTTGGGGAGGGTGTATGCCCGGCTGAATCCCTCGCTCCTGCCGACCGCCCCGATTCCCCCCGTAATATAGAGCTTCCTGTTGACGACATCCCTCCAGATCCGCTCGAGCGCACTGAGGTATGTGTCGTCGCCGAGGAGGGCCGTGACGTCCGCCATGCCCGAGTACATGTACGCGGCGCGTACGGCGTGTCCTTCCGCCCCCTCCTGATCGAGGATCGGCCTGTCATCCTGCGCGTATTCCCCGAGGAGCTCATGCCCCTTTGCGTTCCCCCTCTGGTCCAGGAACCACTTCGCGGTCCGGAGGTATTTTTCGTCCCCCGTCACGCGATAGAGCTTGCACAGGCCGATTTCGATCTCCTGGTGGTCCGGCACTTCCCCCCGGCCGCCGGGACCGAACGTCCGGCAGACGAGATCGGCGCTTTTCAATGCGACATCGAGAAGCGACCGCTTACCCGTTGCCGCGTAATGAGCGGCTGCCGCCTCATACAGGTGTCCCACGACGTAAAGCTCGTGGCTCCCGTCCTTCATCCCCACCCACCGCTCCTTCCCCCCGGGGGGCGCATAGTCCGGCGTGATGAGCCGTCGCGGCGTGTAGAGATATCCGTCCGGCTCCTGCGCCGCCGCGATGAACACGATGATGGAATCTATCGTGCGGACCAGGTCCGGGTCCGGATTCGCCAGCAGCGAATAGGATGCCCCTTCGATGACCTTGTAGACGTCCGAATCGTTGAACTGGTAGCCCGTGTGCTTCCCCTGCTTCAAGCCGGAGGCAAAGACAAAGTTATCGATCCGTCCGGTATTCCCGCATTCGACGAAATTGTGGGGGAGCGTGACAGTCCGGTTCGCGTCCAGCCTGGCCGACCAGAACCCGTCGGTGAACTCCACCGCGGTGAACGGCACGGCCGTGATCGGGTAGTCCTTTAGAGCCCCGGGGACGTCCCCTCCCCATCCTGAGAGCGGAAGAAGAACTGAGAACAGGACGTTCAGAAGAACCCTCATGTGCATACGCATGAGAAAGTCTCTCCCCCGTTTTACCGTGTGGAGAACCTGTACGCTGTCGTCGAGGCGAACTTTTCGCCCGGACGGAGCACCGTCGATGGGAACGCGGGTTTGTTCGGCGAATCGGGGAAGTGCTGCGTCTCCAGGCAGAGACCTGTCCTGTACGCGTAGGTCTTTCCCCCTTTCCCGATGTTCGTGCCGTTCAGGAAGTTCCCGCTGTAGAACTGGACGCCGGGCTCGGTGGTCCAGACTTCCATCACGCGTCCCGAGGTCTTCTCCGAGACACGCGCCGCAAGCGAAAGCTCCCCTCCCGTTTTGTTCAGAACCCAGTTGTGATCGTACCCTCTTCCGAACCGGAGCTGGTCATCCGTGACTCCGATCCGGGCGCCGACCGCTGCGGGGGTCCGGAAATCCATCGGCGTCCCCTCCACCGGCTTCAGCTCGCCTGTCGTGATGAGCCCCGAATCGATGGGCGTGAACCTGTCGGCGTTCAGCATCAGCTCGTGGGAGAGTATCTCGCCGCTCCCGGCACCAGCAAGGTTGAAGTACGAATGATGCGTCAGGTTCAGCACCGTCGGCTTGTCGGTCGTCGCGGCATAGTCGATCCTGAGTTCATTCGAATCGGTGAGTGTGTACACGACGGCGGCCTTCAGGCTCCCCGGGTACCCTTCCTCCCCGTCCCTGCTCAGGTACGAGAGGGAAAGCGAGGGCTGCGTCGCGGGCGTGTTTTCGTCCGCTTCCCAGACCACCTTGTCGAACCCCTTGAGCCCCCCGTGGAGCGTATTGGGTCCGTCGTTGGCGTTCAGTGTGTATTCCTTCCCCTCGAGCGTGAAACGTGCCTTCCCGATCCTGTTCCCGTACCGCCCCACGATCGCCCCGAAATAGGGGGTCGCCTTCAGGTACGAGGAAAGGGAATCATACCCCAGGACGACATCTCCCGGCCTGCCGGATCTGTCGGGAACGAGCAGTGAAACGACGATTCCGCCGTAATTCGTGATGCGCGCCTCCATCCCTGATTTGTTCCTCAGTGTATAGAGGAAGACCTCCTTGCCGTCGACCTTTCCGAAGGGGGCGCGCGACCTTCGCGGAGACTCCGGATTTGAAGGGGAGCAGCCCGCAAGAAGTATCGCAGCGGCTGCGGCAAGTGAGGCGATCGTGGGCATGTACTGTGTCATTGTTGATTTCCTTTCTCGTAGTTGCCGTCGTTAGTCCAGAGGCGGTTGAAGACATAGAGGAGGGCCCCCCCGCTCACAAGGAAGACTGCGAGCAGGATGAAGGCGTATGTGAGTCGTCCGTACAGGAAATTCCCGACCGTGAAGAGCGATGACCAGATGGCCGTGCATCCCGCAAACCAGCCGAGGAGCGCCAGGGGAATGTTGTCTCCCGGGCCGGGCCTGAGCGCGGAAAGCCCCGCTTCACTGCGTATCTCCTTCCATCCGGGGCCGAACGGCCGGACTCTTTTATAGAATTCGATCAGCGTTTTCCGGTCCGTCCGCGGGCCGAAGTATGCCGTCAGAAGCCAGCAGACGGTGGTAAACGCGATCGTGGTGAGCAGTGCGATATGCGTGCTGACGTGCGTGCCGCTTTTGTTCAGTATGAGTATGCCGACCGATACGGCGAAAGAGCTGATCATCGCGACCACCTCGCTCCAGGCATTGACCCGCCACCAGAACCAGCGGACGAGGTACAGGAGTCCGGTCCCCGCGCCCACCTGGAGTATGATGTCGAATGCGTCTTTTGCGCTGTCGAGGAGGAACACGGTCCCGGAGGCACAGAAGAAGAGCCCGAGCGTGACCAGCCGTCCCGCCATCACGTAGTGTTTCTCGCTCTCCTCTTTGCGTATGAACCTTCTGTAAAAGTCGTGCACGAGGTATGACGCCCCCCAGTTCAGGTGCGTCAGTATCGTCGACGAATTGGCGGCGATCAGCCCCCCCACCATCAGTCCGACGAACCCGACGGGGAGAAATTTGAGCATTGCCGGGTACGCAATATCGTGCCCGAGGAGATGCGGATCGAGCGCCGGGAACGCGGCCTGTATGTCTGAGAGCTGGGGGTACACGATGAGGGAGCAGAGCCCCACCAGTATCCACGGCCAGGGGCGCAGCACGTAATGCGCGACGTTAAAAAACAATACGGCCGCCAGGGAATCCCGCTCGGACCTGGACGCCAGCATCCTCTGCGCGATATAGCTCCCGCCGCCCGGCTCTGCGCCGGGATACCAGACGGCCCACCACTGGACAGCCACCGGCATGATGAACACGGCCACGGCGATGTCCCAGTTGTTCGTGAAATCAGGGAGTATGTTGAGGTAGTTTATCCCTCCCGGACCTTTGAGCGCCGAGAGTTTCTCGACAAGCCCCGAGAGGCCCCCTATCTGCGGGAGCGCAAGGGCGAAGTATGCCGCCGCAATCACCGCCGTCATCTTGATGAAGAACTGCACCATGTCGATCACAAGCACGCCCCAGAGCCCCGAATACGTGGCAAAGACGGCGTTCAGGCATCCTATGAAAAGCAGCGTCTGCCACCTCTCGAACCCGAAGAGTATCCCCGCGATCTTGCATGCGGCGAGGTTCACCGAGGCCATGATCATGCAGTTGAAAAAGAGCCCGAGATACACCGAGCGGAACCCGCGGACGAACGTCGCCGCCTTTCCCGAATACCGGATCTCGTAAAATTCCAGATCGGTCATCACGCCCGAACGCCGCCAGAGGCGCGCGTANNCGTTCCGGCGGACGATGTCCGTCACGAGGTTCGGGGTGTCGCTGCTGAATGTCGTGGCGACCATTGAGAGTCCGGCGAGCCACCAGGGGACCGACCGTCCGGAGGCAAAAAACTCCGTGGTGCTCTTGCCGGCCCGCCTTCCGAAAAACAAGGAGGGGAAAAAACAGATGACAAGGGAGATGATGACAATAATCCAGTCCAGCAATTGAAGGTGCACGTGGATGAATCCTTTCGGGGGGGGGTGGACTCCGTCTCTCCGATCCGCCGGCGGAACCCAATGTGGCCAGAGTTTTATCCAGAATCAAGTGAATGGGGTAACCCATGTCCGCTCCGGCTGCGCGTTTTTTCCGCTCAGGAAGATCTCCAGGGCGTGTTGGGGATCACAGAGCGGCTCTTTGTGCTTGATCTTCCCCGTCCGAATTACGATATTTGAAAGTCCCCAGAAACATTCCGTACGGATTTTTTCTCCTCTCGCCGGGGATCTGTGTACGATGAATTGGTTTACTCAGAATTGTGATTGAATGCTGTCTTTCCGTGCTGCATGCGGGGCGTGGTGCCTCGGCCTGGTCCTCGTCGCGCTCCGCCCGGTGCAGGTGAACGCTCAGAAGCTATCCGTTGACGAATATCATTCAGTAGTACTGGACCCGGGTGATTCATTGCACCGGGAGGGGAGAGATGAATTCCTCCCCGAGTGGCATGCGGCGATCTCGAACATACCGGGGGACTGGCTCCGGTTCGCCAGGATCGCGTTCGCACCGCGGTATGCTCCGCTCATGGCGGGGACCGCCGGGCTCACGGTGGCGCTCGTCGCCGCGGATAACGAGACATGGCAGCGATCCCATCAGTGGTACACGGGATCGGAGACAGTGAAGTGGCTGAGCGACAAGGTCGAGTTCGTCGGCGACGGCCGGCCGCAGTTCGGCCTCGCGGCGGCGTTTGCGGCGTACGGGTTCATCGCAAAAGACGCCCGGGCTCTCCGGACGGGGAGCCAGATCGTCGAGACGATACTTGCAAGCGGCACGGTGGTCCAGGTCCTCAAGCACATCACCGGACGGGAAAGCCCGTTTGTTTCGACCCGCCCCGGTGGACGGTGGGACCTGTTCCCGAACCAGATAGAGTACGCAAAGCACGTCCCCCACTACGACGCATACCCGTCAGGGCATGTGACGACGGCGCTCGCGACGGTGACTGTGGTCATTGAGAATTACCCGGAATGGTGGTGGGCGCGTCCTGTCGGCTATGCCGCCGTGACGGGGCTCGCCATAAGCATGGGGAACACGGNNCGGAATGGTGGTGGGCGCGTCCTGTGGGCTACGCGGCCGTAGCGGGGCTTGCGGTCAGCATGGGGAACACGGGGATACACTGGTACAGCGACTATCCGCTCGCCGTCGTTCTCGGGTACGCCTTCGGGATGATCGCCGCGCATCCGCCGGATGCGGGAGGTCTGGACGTCGAGTCGAAGTCCGGCCGGGGGGAAGTGTCTGTTGCCCCGCTGATTGAACCGGCAAGGGCGGGGATCGTGGTGAGCGTTTCGTTGTAGAATGGCAATTCACCTGCAACCAGGAGTGCAGATGAAATTCTCTCTCATCGTCATAGCTGTCCTTCTCGCCGGATCCACACCGGGGCCGCGCCTCTGCGCCCAGGAAGAAGATCCTTCTCCGCTTGAAGGCTATTCCGAGTATCAGCCCGAGGTGACGCTCCAGGATGCCGACTCGCTCCTGTCCCTCCCGGTCGTTTCACACAGGGCCTCCACGCTCAGATGGTACTCCATGATCACGAATATTCCAGGCGACTGGTTCATGACCGGAGCCTCGGCGTTCAGCCCTGAGGGGCTTCCCGCGATGGGAGGGATCGCGCTTGCCACCGGAGCCCTCCTCCTTGTGGATCAGAATACGTATTCATTCTCCCACGGCCTGTACACCCGCTCCGAAGAGGTCCGTTTCGCGAGCAACCAGTTCCTTCGCGCCGGCGACGGGAAGACGACGCTCGGGATCGCGGCCGCGTTCGCGCTCTACGGGTTCGTGGGTGACGACACCAGGGCACTCCGTACCGCGAGCGGGACCGTGGAGGCACTGATTGCATCGGGCATCGCCGTCCAGGTGCTCAAGCGTGTCGCCGGGCGGGAAAGCCCCCAGGTCGTGACGCAGGGGAGGGGAGCGTGGCATCCGTTCCCCGGGCTCCAGGCCTACAACAGGAATCAGCCGCGTTACTACGCCTTCCCCTCCGGACACATCACGACCGTAATGGCGACAGTGACGGTGATCGCTGAAAACTATTCGGAAGTATCCTGGATCCGCCCCGTGGGGTACGGCATCGTCGGCGTCACCGGCATCAGTCTTGTCAACAAGGGGTGGCACTGGTACAGCGACTTCCCGCTGGCGATCGCTCTCGGGTATACGTTCGGAAGGGTAGCCGCCCACCACGACGACGACGCATCCGGGTCCGACGCCCTATCGGGATCCGCATCTCTCAAAGTGCTGCCGAACATCTCTCCCGAAGGGACCGGCGTGACGCTCGCCCTCACATTCTGAAGATCCAACCCCGTTGCAATTCTCTCCGACCTGATGTATGTTTCATACCATGTGGAATTCTCATCTATTGAAAGGAGTGGAAGGATGAAGCGTTGGACAGCGGCTCTCCTCCTGGCAGGGTTTCTCTTCCCGGTGGCCGGGTGTACGAAACAGCAACAGCAGCAGGGATCGGGACAATCCGGGGCCAACATGGCCTCGCTCGGGAGCCTCACAGGAACGGCCGGAGGGATCCGGTGGTCGATTCCGAAACGGTGGACCGAACAGGGGGAGCGGCAGATGCGCGTTGCCACATACGCCGTCCCGGCCGCGGAAGGGGATGCCGAAACGGGGGAATGCGCCGTATACTATTTCGGAAAAGACCAGGGGGGGACCGTCGATCAGAACATCGAGCGGTGGATCGGCCAGTTCGAGCCGGACGGGGTCCCGGCGAAGTCCCGCAAGGATGTCAACGGAATGAAGGTGACGCTCGTCCAGGTGGCCGGCGCCTATCTCGCGCCTGCCGGACCGATGATGCAGTCGAGCGGAAAAAAGGAGAATTTCCGGCTGCTGGGGGGGATCGTGGAAGGACCCGAAGGGTCGGTCTTCTACAAGTTCACGGGGCCGGAGAAGACCGTTGCCGCGGCTGAAGGGGAATTCAACGCTATGGTCGAATCGCTCGCCAAAATCTAGCGAGATCCTTCGGGCTGTAAAGGGTGATCCGCGGTCGTGCAGGTTCAAGTTGAGCGGCGCTCCGTCGGCCGCGAAATCCCGCCCGGTTTTCGGGCG
>PMDK01000246.1 GCA_003154425.1 Ignavibacteriota bacterium | reverse complement strand
AGAGGATCATGGATGGCAGGCGGTCCTTACCGATCAGAACACGGAGCGGCTTTCCTTCGCCGAGGAGATGCTGCTGGCCCGCGAACTCATCGAGGGTGCGTGGTCTGACGCGCTCCGCAAGAGGAATATCGTCCCGCGTGCGCTGGTCGGGTGTGTCCGGGCCGAAGAGATCCATCAGCGTGACGGGGCCGTCCTGTAGACCGTTTCCCCGGCGCGACTGAGGCCGTATTTCTCACGTGCGGCTTTTTCGATCTCGCGGTAGTTGGAATCGAGGTCGCGTGACCGTTGCTGGAGGGTCTTGTACTCGGCCTCTGACTGGCGGATCTCCTGCTCGAGGGAGGATTTTTCCTGTTCGAGCTGAAAGCGGGCACGGATCCCCTGTTTACCGAAGACGGCGAATCCAAGGATCACGATCCCGATGATGCCCAGGGCGGTGAGGCGCTTGTTGCGCACCATGCGCCGGAGCACTTCGCGGGGAGCGAATTGCTTGCGGGCCTTCCTGTAGAAAAGATCTTCCATGATAGTTCAATGTACGAGGAAATCGGGGAAAACTCAAAGTCGCTGCGGAGGCTGCATTCCCATCATCGAATCGATCCCCTTTTCCTTCAGGAACTCCTGCACGGCCTCCGTCTCGACGAATCCTTCCCGCTCAAGCAGTTCAAGGTAGTCGCCGACCACCCGGGTACTTGCGAGGTCAGGATACCGGCTGGTGAACCGCTCGTAGCTCTTACGCACTTTCGGGTCGAGAGTTGCTTCGTCAAATGTATAGATCGGCGAGTTGTCCATCCCTGTGAGGTACGTCCGGAGATACACATCATGCCAGTACTGTGCTTCCGGCAGGAGGAGAAAACCCGGCGATGCCGGGATGAATGTCTCCCACGTCGCGACGCGGTCACCGACAACATCCCACGGGATCACGAGTGCCGCGTCGTCAGAAAAACCTTCCGCTTCTTCCGTTGCCCGGATCTTCAGGAACCGCTGCATAGCCGGCGTGCAATGCTGGCTGGCGCGGGCGAGAAGATCACGGGAGTCGGAGTCCACATACCAGAGCCCTTCTGTGGTGAGGAGAGAGCATCCGAGTGGTCGGACCATCCGGGCGATCGCGGCCTGGCCGAGTGTGTCTTTCCTCAGCCAGTTCATAAAGGATTCGTTGTCGTTGAGTGAATCGCCGATCGCACGAAGCATCGTGCTCATGCGTGTGCGGTAGGATGCAACGATACTGTCCCCAGCCACGGGATCATTTGCGGCAGTGATCGCAGCATCCGCTTCATCATGGATCGGCTTCACCGGGGCAATGATCCCCGCGAACCATGCAGCATGGTCCAGCGTGTCCGGGTTCGGGCGTGCCGGATCGGTCGATGCCATCGTGGAACTGTGTCCCGCCTGAGGGTCCGGCGCGGGCCGTGAGCAGGAGAGCGCAAGAAGGGAAATGATGAGCACCAGAAACTTCATGTGCAGCCTCCCNNGATGAAATCACCCGGTCCGATGCCAGGAAGATCCATGGAGAGGAAGACCGGTCATGGGCTCAGTGGTATTGCGCGATCGGGTAGAACAGGATATTGATGAACAGCAGGTGGAGCGGATCATAGATGTAATCGAACACGTTCCACGCCACCATGATACCGATAAGGGAGAAGGACCCGCTGTGGACGACAGAGAGATATTTCCGGGCCCGCTCGGTGCTCAGGAACAACGGAATGATGCCGCTCCCATCCAGTGGAGGGAGCGGGAGAAGATTGAAAATGAACAGGAGAAGGTTCAGAGAGAAGAACACATTGATGAATGCCGCCACGGTCGTCAGGGCACCGGACTGTGTCGATTCGATCACGTGGGCGAAGTCGATGGAGTCGGGCGGATTGAAGATCCCGGCGGCGATACCCAGACGGATAGCCAGGGCGGCGAGCAGCGCCAGGAGCAGATTCGCGGCGGGTCCGGCGGCGGACATCTTTGCTGATGAGCGGGGATTCTCATAGGCCCAGCGGGGGTCGTAGGGCACGCTGGCCCATCCGATCATCCACCCCCCGAGCGCGAACGAAACGAGAGGAACAAGAACGGTGCCGATGGGCTCCCGCCGGATGTGCGGGATCGGGTCCAGCGTGACCTGTCCGCCTTCATATGCCGTTGAGTCACCGAGACGCCATGCAACGAAGGCGTGTGATGCCTCGTGCAGGGTCGTTGAGAACAGGAACGCCACATACCACAGAAGCCCCTCTACCACCTTGTCCATCATGACTGCATCTCCTTGCGCATGGTACCGGAATGGAACAGCCTCTCCGATAACTGCGGAGAGGCCGGGGGCCACGGTGCCGCCCCTCCCGGTCCAGGAGTAATGTACCTCGGGAGAAGGGGTTTGTCAATGCCGCATCACCGCGGCATGATGAACGGACCGGCATAAAAACAACGGAGCAGCCGTCCTGGCTGCTCCGTGTCGTGCCCACCTCTTCCTCTATCCCCGTACAACATTCCCGTGAACCGGTCCGCCCACCGCGGATGGATCACTTCGTCGCGACGGCCGACTCGTCCGTCCCACCGGCGGCGGCGAACTCGAACGTCCCTGCCTTTGCATAAGAATTGTAGAAGAAGGCGAACCGCTGCCCGACGCGCTCATTCCCGTCGAACTGCGCCGCACGCTTCACGGCATACAGACCGCGCGCATCGCCGATCCGGCAGAGCGCAAGTGCTGCAACGATGCGGGTGGACTCCTGATTGCCGTCCCGCAGCNNGCGGAACAACAGCCTTCGTGCTCTTCAGTTCGCCCAGCATATCGGCCGAACCTTCGACGACGCCCAGATTATCCGATGCGATGCCGCGGAGCAGATTCTCTTCTGCACGGGCGTACTGCGTGGGGCTCAGCCCCTTTGCATCATCGGATGCCATGGCAACGGAAGCGGTCATGACCATCAGAGCAACTGCGGCAAGAATGGCGACTGTCGTTTTCATTGCTTCCTCCCTCTCCAGTGAATGTGAAACTGTTGGTTGTCGTATCTGCTTACAGGTACGGCACCACCTGAGGGAGGTTGGGTAAAGGCGATGAGTGTGTGCGGGAGTGCGACAGAATGCAGAAAACCAGGACGAATGGCGTCAGGTCACGGACGGTACCATTCCTTGCTTGGATCATAGGTCCGCCGGAGGGCCATTTTCGAGGCATGGCGTGCCCGTGCCAGGTCCACCAGACGGTCCAGAAGCCGCGGAAATGACAATCCGCTGGCCTCCCACATCTTGGGATACATGCTGAAGGAGGTGAAGCCGGGGATGGTGTTCAGCTCATTGATGTAGACCTTCTTCGTGCGGGCCA
>PMDK01000218.1 GCA_003154425.1 Ignavibacteriota bacterium | reverse complement strand
GAACTTTTTGTCCAACGGTGCCAGTCGGTAGTGGGCGTAGGAGTTGATGTCGCCCCAGCTCCACCAGTAGTCCGATCCCGCGGCCGTCGCATACTCCTTCGCATCTTTCAGGTAGTTCCGCTGCCCCGTCGCCAGATAGAGTTCAACAGCTCCCAGGGCCATCTTCCCCGCATACGAGATATCCCGGTACATTCCGGTCCCGCTCGTATCAATGTTCGGAACGTTTTTCCGGAGCGAATACAGGTTCTCGGCTGCCCTCAGGCACTGACCGGCAAATCCCGGATCGTGTCCCCTCTCGGTCCAGATTCTGTACGCGCTTGCCATTGTCGCGCAGTAGATTCCGGTCAGATTCTTTCCCGTGCCGACGAACCCGGGGCGGTCCCGCTCCAGCTCGTCGTCCTCCGGGCGGCGCCAGCCTTGATCGTGGTCCCGCAGATCCTGGACCTGCGTAATGAGCCGCCCGTCCCCGAGATTCAGCTTCAGGAGCCACTGGAGGCCGATACTGGCTTCGTCCAGGATATCCGGAATTCCGTTGGCGTCATGGTCGAAACCGAAGGCCTGTGGATCGAATTCGTAGGCAAACAGGAGCGTGTATGTCGCATATGCGGCGGTGTTCAGAAACTTCACGTAGTCGCCTGCGTCATGCCAGCCCCCGGTTGCCTCGACGGACCTTCGTTCGGCAGTTCCTCCGGAAATGAGCTTTGTCACGTCGTGGAGATGGCAGGGGGCGTGCAACAACGGATCGGTTTGTCCGCACCGTTGCACGAGGAAAAACAGCATCAACGAGTCGACCACCCTGTTATAAAGGGTATCTCCGATGGCGAAGGGATATGAAGCCTCCCCCGCTATTCTGATACGATAGACGCCGGGATCCGCGATGGGGGAGAAATCTATCGGGTGGCAGAATTCGAACTTCCCATACCGGCCGTCTCCGGTGCCCACCGACCCCCGGAACACAGGGATGTCTCCCTGGGCCCGGACGACCTCGAAAACTTTGCCGCTCAGGTTCTCATGCGAGAGGATTATCCCCTTCTTCGTATCCCCCTTGAGAAATCCTAATTGATTCGTCCGGATAAAGACCGCCTGGGCGAAGGCATTTGCACACGCCATCCCGACGAGAAGAAACGCCCATCCCGGAAACCACCGACGTCCGCGCATGCGATCCACGCTATCGAAGTGGTCGTGATGGAGTCCCGCCCCGGGTTGACCGGGGGAGCATGGCCGGGCCGGGGGAAGAGCCGGCCGGGATCGTTACCGTGGACTCATTCGAATATTGAGTATAGTAGTCTCCCGCGGTGTAGGCGCGCACCCGGTACGTGTACGTCAATCCAGCCGTCACCGTGGAGTCTCGATAGGTCGTGACATCCACGCCTGTCTGTCCGATTTCCACAAACAATCCGGCGGGGTTGGTACGACGCTCGATTCTCGTCTGGATTTCGAAGACTGTGTTGTCCCTCCAGGTCAGCTTCACGCTCCTGGATGCCGTCTCATAGGAACCCGCGAGGTCGGTGGGGGGAAAAACGTCCTGATACAGCGTGGTGACGGTCTCCTCATTGGACCAGGCTGATTGGCCGTACTGCCCGCGCGCAGCAACCCGGTACGTATACGAGCTGCCGCCGGCCAGTCCGGACGTGTCANNCCGCGGCCAGGCTGGCTTCATTTGACTCGCCGAAGCCGAAAGGGTTGACGGCACGCACCCGGTAGCGATAGAGAACTCCACCAGCCAGGCCCGTATCGTTCGTGCTGACCGAGTTCGCAGCGAGTGTCTGGACTCTGGCGAAAGGCCCCCCGGCCTGGGATCTCCAGAGTTCAAACGCCGACTCGTTGTCCGAGACATCCTCCCACGTGAGATTCACCGCGGAATCGGAGATACGTGAGAGCGAGAGGTTCTGGGGGGCGGCCGGCGGCAGCGTGGGGAGCATGACACGAATATTCGTCATCGTGCTGCTGGTGGTGGTGTTCCCATCATGGTCGAACACCCGGAGAAAGTACCGGACTTCCGAGGAGACCAGCGTGGTATCCACCTGCCAGAAGATCGAAGGCTGGGACCCGTCCGCCCCCGCGGGAAAGGAACCCTGCAGTGAATCATTGACAATGAGCTCATACACGGCTGCGCCGCGCGGGCTCGCGAAATCGTACAGGACTTCCCGTCGCCCTGCCATGAGCACATCGCCGGTCCGGGGCCACCGGAGGGTGATCGACGGCATGAGGGGGGTCAACAGTTCGTCGGCGTTCCGATCCATGCATCCCGCCAGGGAAAGGAAGAGGACCAGGATTACATGCGCACGGGTGCCTCCCGTGCGTAACCACGTCAAAGCGGGGGATGATGTCATGGCTCAGCCGTTTCCGATTTCATAATCGAGATAGAGTGCGAGCGAGGCTCCGCCCCCGAGAGACGGAATGGTGATGTCCACCTGCTGGATGCCGGGGAAGAACTGGAACGGCGGAATCTTTGTGCCGATGATGTCGGAGGTGAGGGTCACCCCGGAGACGCCTTTGTTGACATTGACCTGCACTACGGCATTGGCGATCACGGCGTCAGAAGGATTGGAAATCAAGAGGGCAATTCTTCTCTTGCTCCGCACCTTGCAGCTCACTTCCAGGGAGTTTTTTGAGATCCACCAGCCCGCCAGGTCTTCCGCAGAGGCGACGAAGACGTTTTTGCTCCGGAGGTAGCGGACCAGGTTTCGGATGACGCCGGCATATTCCGGCCGGCATTGAAGATCGGAGTGCAGCAGGAGCATGTATATGCCGCCGAGGAACAACACCCGGTCGATGTCCTCCCTGTACGTGTAAAGCTGAAAGCTCGTGTCCCGCAATCCGAACCCGCGCACGACTTCCTCGTCCCCCCGTGCAGTTTTGGCAAACGCCACGAGAGCCCGCTCACCGCGGATCATCATTTCCGGCACCGCCCGGTCAGTCATCGAGTCGCCTGCCACGTACCGGTATCCCGCGGCGAGGAGCGCCTGGATATTCTTCTCGTCGTAGCGCCCCGTCGCCGGGAGCGCGCCGGCGATCAGGGGTCGCGCGCCTCCCGCCCCTCCGTCCCGGACGAGCATGGCCCGAGCGTCCGACTGCTCCGGTCTGGAGACTCCCTGATCAAGGGCCAACGGAAGGATGTCCCGTGCCGGGTCAAACAGCGTTCCGACGGACCCGGGGGAGTTCTGAATGTCATGGAGCGGCCGGATCAACCGGTCTGACGCCGGCGAAACGAAGAAGGTCACGGGAATCCTTTCCGAGCGGATCATCATGTCGAGGGAGGGCCCGTCCCTGAAGTCCCCCTCACATGAGACGAGCACGGTCGCCGCGGCCGTGTACGGGGCCGGCCAGTCGCGCACCTGAACCGTCGGCGTATAGGTGAGCCAGTCGATGGATCTCCTGCAGAGGAGGTCAAAGTTGACGTAGTCTTTCTGTCCGCCGAAAATGGAATTGAGTTCGAAGCCCATCCAGACGAATCTTCCCCGGCCGTACGTTCCATACGCTATGCCTGCCGTCTTTTCAACCGCGTCACGAACGAGGCCCGAGTCGGTCGCGAAGTTGTACCAGGTGCTTGCCTGTGTGGTGCGGCGTTCCATGACTTCGCAGGCCATCGGTCGATCCCAGGTGGCGATCTTGAGAGAAAAACCGGCCGGGATGCCTCCGGTGATCGGCAGACCGCCCCTCAGGATTTGGAGTTTCGTGGCTTCCTCCGG
>PMDK01000301.1 GCA_003154425.1 Ignavibacteriota bacterium | reverse complement strand
CGCGGTGCTGATTGTGAATGATCGAGAGCGGCGCCAGATGTGCCGCTTAATGTACTTTATTCCGGATACTCTATCAAACTCCGTTTCGTCGAATACTCCCCTCCCTCCCCCGCCGGCCAGCTCGCGCTCGATGAAGCCCTTCTCGACCTGAGGGAAAACGAGCCCGGGGACGGGTTTCTTCGCTTCTGGGAACCGTCTGAACCGTGCGTGGTGCTCGGGCGAACGAACAGCACCGATCGTGAGATCCGGCTCGACCGCTGCCGGTCGCTGGGAATTCCCGTCTTTCGCCGTTCCAGCGGCGGCGGCACGGTCGTCCAGGGGCCCGGCTGCCTGAATTTCTCCCTCGTGCTGAACACCTCGGCCGACAAACGGCTCGCCAGCGCAGGCACAACGAACGAGTACGTGCTCGGGAAGAACGCCGGCGCCATCAGCACGCTCTCAGGGGAGAACGTCCGTGTGAGCGGCACGAGCGACCTGACGATCGGCGGGCGGAAGATCTCCGGCAACGCCCAGCGGAGGAGGCTCCGCTCGCTCCTTTTTCACGGATGCATACTTCTCGACTTCGATATCGCGCTCATCGAAGAGCTGCTCCCTCTCCCCTCCCGGCAGCCCGAGTACAGGGACGGCCGAACGCACACAGACTTCCTCCGCAACCTCCGCATCAGCGCGGAGAGTGTGAAGCGCGCCCTCAGGAAGTCCTGGGGGGCGGACCAGCCCGCGACGGACATTCCCCTCCAGGAAATGGAGCGGCTGGTCAGGGAGAGGTACCTTAATCCCTCCTGGACGTACAACTAAAAAGCCCCCGCAAATTCCGGAGGCCTCTCATCCAGCGTTGTCTGCGCTACCAAAAAGAACACTTCGGGCGACGGAAGAATTCTCCGCCGGATATCTTCCGGGGAGAATCAGGCAAAATATAGCGAAAAATGAAGGGAAATCAAAGAAGGAGGCGGCAGGGGCGATGGCGCCTTCGGCGCCACTAAATCACCTCCACCGCAGAGGCCTCCAGCCATCCTACTTTCCCGTCGGCGATGCGCACTTTTGACCAGTTCCCCACCCTGTCGATCAGCTGCACCTTGACTCCCCCGTGGAGAACGAACGCGTCCGAGCTCTGCGCGTCGGGTGAGTTCTTCACGGTGACGATCTGCGACATGACAACGGCCTCGTCCGTCCGCGTGACATCGCCCAGGCGCGCGATGAGGACGACNNGCCGCGGCCATGACGGCGACGAGCGCATAGAAGAGGTAGACGGTCAGCGTCAGACCCGAAAGGGAAAACCAGTTCTTGATCCCGTCCCAGTAGTCCCACACGAAGAGCCTCGGCGCGGGCTCAATGCGGTCGGTGATCATCATGCTGGCGATCTGCAGGTTGTGGCGCAGATCATCATCCCCGGGGAGAAGCCGGCGCGCCCTCTCGTAGTTCAGAATCGCCGCGGGAACGGAGCCGCTCTTGTAGCAGGCGTTCCCGAGGTTGTACAGGAGCTCGGGACTCTCGTAGCCCCCTTTGAGAATCGCCCCGTAGGCCTCCCGCGCCTCGGCGAATTTCCCCTGCTGGTAGAGCTGGTTCGCCTGGCGGAGCATCTGCTCCGGCGTCTGCGCGGGGAGCTCCCGCACCGCGAAGAGGACCAGGAAGAACACGAGTGCCCGGCGCATTGTCATCTGAGTATCCGTTCCAATGCCACGATGATGCGCTGCGCTTCGTCGTACGTCTTCTGCATGACGGCGAGGTCGAGACTCGTCGGAGCAAAACGCGCGAGGTCGCACGTCTCCAGCAGCGCCTTCAGCGACGTGAGGAGATCCGGCGGCGCCTCCCGGCCGCCGAGCTCAGCGAGGGCCCCCTCGATGGAGAACGCCGACTGCGGGATCGCCAGCTTGTCCCCCAGGTATTTCCAGAGCGCCTTCGATATCTCACCGTAGAACCTGAGCCGCTGGTTGCTCGCCGGCGCCCCGGATGAGCCTTTCTCCTTCAGGAGGTACTCGGCCTGCTTCAGTCCCTTCCGCGCCACCTTGATCGCACGGCGGTTCCGGTAGCCCGCCTGGTCGAGCATGACGGCCTGGCGCTGGCGCGCATAGACGAGTGCGCCTCCGGCGCACGCCAGCGGGAGGATGAGCATCGCGATGAACACTCCGGAGGTGTGGAGGTGCTCCCCCCGCGGGGAGAGCCCGGACTCTCCGAGCTTGATGAACCTGATGTCCTGGCTCAGGAGCCGGACATCCTCCTGTGAACCCCCGGAGATCAACGGCGTCACGGCTGCCGCCCCCTGTTCGACGTTCAACTCTATCTGGGGGGAGCGGAGCCTGACGTACTCCTTCTTTGCCGGATCATAGTACGAAAACGTCACGGGCTTGATCACCTTCAGTCCCGGGTAGCGCGGGATCAGCAGATACTCGAATATCTTGTTCCCGGATATTCTGTCCCCCGTCCGGTTGATGTTATCGGAGACCTTCGGCGTGTACTGCTCGAAGTCCGCCGGGAGCTCCACCACGGGGGTCTCGATCAGCTTGATGTTCCCCGTTCCGGACACGTTGACCTTCAGGTCGATCGGCTCGTTCGTCCTCGTCGTCTTCTTGTCCACGGTCGTGCTCATGCCGAACTGCCCGACCGCCCCCTTGAAGTCGGACGGCGGGTCCGGAGGGAGCGGATCGACCTTGATCCTGATCGCATCGCTCCTGACCATGTAGTTGACCTGGCGTCCGAAGGGGTCGCGGAAGAACGACTCGAACGGATCATTGGACCGGCGGTCCTGCACCTGCACCACCGTCTGCACTTCCATCGGCCCGATCTCGAGCGCCCCCGGCTGCGTCGGGAAGAGGGCCATGCGCTTGATGATGCCGACCCTGAACTGTTTTCCGTTCACCGTCTCGGGGTTGACCTGTAAGTTCTTCGGCGTCTCGACGTCTTCTCCCCAGAACCCGGTCATCGTGGGATTCTTCTGCACCGCGTAGCTGGCGATCGAGACCCGCGTATAGATCTTGAAGACGATGTTGACCTGCTCCCCCTGCGCGACGTGCGTCCTGTCCACCGTCGCCTTCAGGAACACGTTGTCGCCGATCTGCGCGGCCGCGTCGTCCTGCCCCCCCGCCTGGGGCCTCGCCCGGGCGGAGCCTTTGACGACCTCGATCGTCACGGGAGAACTCCTGAGCGTCTTCCCGCCGGCCTCGATCGAGGCGGCACCGATCGTAAATTTCCCCACCTCCTTCGGCTGGAGTATGTAGCTGTACGTGACGGACGATGAGACCGCGCCGTTGACGATCTGCATGCTGGAGGACTCGTTCGGTCCCGACATGATATGGAATCTGCTCAGGTCGGGCAGCTGGAGATTCTTCCCCCCCCCGGTGCCGGCGTTCGCGAGCGTGAACTGAAGCGTGAACTGTTCGCCGCTCCCCACCTGGGCCCGGTCGACCCCGGCCTGGAATTCCGCATTCTGCGCGCATGCCGCCGCGCTCACGAGCGCGACGGCGCACAGGGCAATCATGGTCCGTTTCACTGTACGCACCCCGCCGGTCACCAGTCCTTGTCCACTCTTGGTTTCACCGCCTGCCGGGTATGCAGCTTCTTCTGCACGTCCTTCTCGCTGTTCTTCAGGACGTCGAGTATCCTCTGCGCATCGGCCCGGGACATCTGTTTCTGCTGCTGTGCGGATTGCTGCTGTTTCTGCTTCTCCTGCTGGTCCTTCTGCTGCTGTTTCTGCTGGTCCTGTTTCTGCTGTTCCTTTTTGTCCTTCTTATCCTTGTCCTTCTTGTCCTGATTCTGCTTCTGGGGTTTGGGCGGGGGCACTTTGAGCTTCTCCAGCGCGTAGGAGAGGTTGTACTTTGCGTCGTCGTCCTTCGGGTCGAGCTTGAGCGCATCGACGTACGACTGGACCGCGTCCTGGTAGCGCTGCTGCTTCATCATGGAATTGCCGATGTTGTAATGTGCGTAGGCCTTCGCGTCCTTCCCCTGCGCCCCGGCCAGGGCGCTCTCGTATTCCCTGACGGCCTCGTCGAACTTCCCCTGCTTCGTCAGGGCGTCCCCGAGGTTGAAGTGCCCCTGAACGAGGGTCTTCTCCTTCTCGAGCGCCTTGCGGTAGTTGACTTCCGCGTCGCTGAATTTCTGCTCCCGGTACATATCATTCCCGCCGTTGACGAGCGAGCGGGTGGACTGGGCGGTCGCAGTGCACCGGGGCAGGGCAAGGAAGAGCCCCGCAAGAAGAACGCACGTCAGGCGCGGAAGCGCCCTCCTCCGTCCGCCCGTCATGATTCGACCTCCTCCGGCTTCCTCAGCGGATTCCATTTTGCAAGCCACCGGAGCCTGTTTTCCGACATGAGCACTTCCGCCAGGAGCAGGAGAATGGCCGGGATCAGGAAAAACTGGAACCGGTCCTCGTAGTCGGTGAACTGCTTCACGCCGAACTCCTTCTTCTGAAGCGCGTTGATGTTCTTGTAGATCTCGTCCAGCTCGTCCTGGGCGTTCGTCCCCCGGAAGTACTTTCCCCCGCCGACGGACGCCAGCTTCTGGAGGGACGCTTCATCGAGCTTGCTCATGACCACGCCCCCCGCCCTGTCCCGCTTGAAATCCACCTGCTGCCCGGCGGGGTTGTACATGGGGATGGGGGACCCCGACGGCGATCCGAGCCCGATCGTGTAGATCAACACCCCCTTGTTCGCCGCCTCTTCCGCGGCGTCAAATGCCTCCCCCTCGGTGTTCTCACCGTCCGTGATGATGATCAGGACCTTTGTCGTCGTCTCTTCGAAGTCGAACGACTCCACCGCGCGCTCGATGGCGGACCCTATGTCGGTCCCGGGGACCGGGACGGCGTCCACGTCGACGATATCAAGGAACATGCTCGCCGCGCTGTAGTCGGTCGTGAGGGGAAACTGCGTGAACGCCTCCCCGGCGAATATGATCAGCCCGATCCTGTCGCCGCCGAGCCTGTCGACGAGATTGCGGATTTCGAACTTGGCCTTCTCCAGGCGGTTGGGCTTGATGTCCTCCGACTTCATGCTGAGCGAGACATCCAGCGCGATGAAGATGTCCACCCCCTCCTGTTTCACCTCCTCGAGCCGCGTCCCGATCCGGGGGTCCGCCAGCGCGACGAGGAGGCACGTCACGGCAGAGAGCAGGACGACGAATTTCGCCAGCCGTTTGCTGCGGCTCGCTTCCCCGGACAGGCGCTCCAGCATCACGGGGTTTCCGAACCGGGCCACGGCGCCCGCCCGGAAGCGTGAGAACAGCCAGTACAGGACGACGAGCACGGGGATGACCGCGAGCGCGTACAGATATTCGATATGGGCGAACCGTATCATGTCACGGGAGCTTCCGGAGGAGCGAGCCGCCCAGCGCAAACTCAAGCAGGAGCGCGATGCAGCCGGCGAGGGCCCAGCCGTGAAACAGCTCCGTGTACGACCGGTACGCCTTGACCTCGATGCGGGTCTTCTCAAGGCGATCGATCTCCGCGTACACCTGTTTCAGCGTCTTGTTATTCGTCGCCCGGAAATACTGCCCGCGTGTGATTTCGGCGATCTGCTGCAGGGCCTTCTCATCGACATCGGCCGGGATATTCTGATACCTCTTCCCGAAGGGAGTCATGACGGGGTAGGGGGCCTCCCCCTGTGTGCCGACGCCGATCGTGTAGATCCTGATCCCGAAGGTCTGCGCGATCTGCGCGGCGGTGATGGGATCGATCTCGCCCCGGTTGTTCACGCCGTCGGTGAGAAGGATCATGACCCTGCTCTTCGCCTTGCTGTCCTTCAGGCGGTTCACTCCCTGCGCGATCGCCATGCCGATCGCCGTGCCGTCCTCGACCATCCCGGGCTTCACCTGACGGAGGAGGTTCTTGAGGACCCTGTAGTCGAGCGTCATCGGGCATTGCGTGAAGCTCTGCCCGGAGAATATCACGAGCCCTATCCTGTCGTTCTTCCTCCCGTCGATGAAGTTCTGCGCTACCTCCTTCGCCGCCTCCACCCGGTTGGGCTGCAGGTCCTCCGCGAGCATGCTCCCGGAAATATCCANNCTCAGCGTCGGTTTGAGGTTCGCGAACGGCAGGAGAGTCGAATAGCGGTAATGGCTTGCGGCCGACCGCCCCCGGCGGATGTACCAGACGACGAGAAGGGGGATAAGCGCCAGTCCCGCCAGGTACATCGGATCTGCGAACGTCACGTTATTCCACGGCATGCGCAGCCACCGTCCCTTCCTCCGGGGAGACCGGAGTCATCTGCACGATCTTTGTCCTGTCGACGAAATCATGGGTCACGGTGATCATCTCTTCGTGGTCCGCGATGGCCGGCTCGAACTTCGCGAACTTCACCAGGTCCGCCCGGCGCAGTATCCGTTCCGCCGTCGCGAGCATATCATCGGGAAACCGCAGCTTCCTGAGTCCCGCGAGAATCTCGCCGGTGGTCTCCTCCATCGCCTGCATCGTGTAGCGGTTCTCCAGATACCGGCGGAATATCTCGGTCGCCTCCGAGTAATACTGCTTGATGAGTCCCTGCTGCCAGAGCTTTTTTCCCTTCAGGAGTGCAAGCTGCTCGAACGCGATCTCGTGCGCGGGGCGCGGGGGAGGGACGTAGTCGGGCTCGCCGGCCCTCCGGGCTTTCCGCCGCTTCCAGAATCTCCATCCGGCGTACAGGAGGGCCGCGACGAGTATCGCCGCTCCCGCACCGAGCAATATCTCCCCGAGGGAGACCGGGATCGCCATGGGGGGCTTGAGATCGCGGATGTCCTTGCTTGTGTCCACCGCAACGGTGCGGACCGTGAGCACGAGAGCGTTGGTGGACACTGTGCGGAGCGCAGTATCGCCGTTGAGAGTGACGGAGAAGTCGACCGGAGGAAATGTCGCCAGTCCGGAGTCGTACCGTGAGACCACGAAGGACGTGGAACTTGACGTATCCGATGTCGGGAGGACGGGACGCCGTTCGAGAACTGAAAACCCGCCGGCGGAATCTCCCAGCACGGACCGGATCACCGCCCCCTTCGGATGAAGAAGGTCGACATGAAGCGTGATCCAGTCCCCGACCAGGTACGACGACGAATCGGCGCGCATGGAGGCGGAAAGTCGCGTCTCCTGTGCGGCCGCCGTGGAGCACGAGACAAGCCCCACAAGGAGCGCCAGGCCGAGCGTGTGGACCCGGTTCACCACCTGCGCGCCCTCAGCTGGAAGAAGTCGACGATCGGCTTGATGTACGGCCGGTCGACCCGTATCGGGATCGCATCCACCTTGCTCCGCAGGAACAGCCCTCTGCGGGCGGCACGGCGCGCCTGCCAGAATCTCTCGAACTCCATCCGGACGCCCGCAACGCCGGTATCGATCCACCGTTCGGCGCCCGTCTCGGCGTCGCGGAGCTTGATGATCCCGGCATCCGGCAGCCGCTCCTCGCGCGGATCGGAGAGCTCCACGGCGATGACGTCGTGACGACGGCTGATGACGCGGAGAATGCTGTCGTACCCCTCGTCGATGAAATCGGACACGAGGAACGCGATCGACCGTTTCTTGGTCACGTGGTTGAAATACTCGAGAGCCTGCCGGATGTTCGTTCCCTTCCCCTCCGGTTCGAACGATACGAGCTCGCGGATGATCCGGAGTATGTGGGCGCGCCCCTTCTTCGGCGGGACGAAGGTCTCAATTTTATCGGTGAAGAGTATCAGCCCGACCTTGTCGTTGTTTTTGATCGCGGAAAAGGCCAGGACGGCGCATATCTCCGCCGCGATCTCATTCTTGGTCTGCGCGACGGAGCCGAAGTTCCCCGAGCGGCTGAAGTCCACCACGAGCATGACCGTCAATTCCCTCTCCTCCTCGAACACCTTCACAAAGGGGCGGTTGAACCGGGCCGACACGTTCCAGTCGATG
>PMDK01000036.1 GCA_003154425.1 Ignavibacteriota bacterium | reverse complement strand
CAGGGGGATGTGAACTTCGAAATAGTGTTTATCGAATTCTGCGATGTCGAAGGGGTTCCGGTAGAGGGCGATAAGTTTGATCATGGGAGACTGTAAGGCACAGTGGATGGAGAGACGCATTGCTTCCGCGAAAATATAGCGAGGGCGCGAGGGAAAAGCAACCGCTTTCCCGTCGCCGGTGTGCGGGTGCATGGAGATTCCGCGGTTTTTTTCGTACTATGGCGCATGATCGAACATGATTTTCCCCGTGACCTCTTCTTCAATCCTTCCGGCGCGGACCGCGGGGTACAGGCGCTCCATGAGATATTCATACGCTCGGGGAGCCGATTCGCACTCCCCGACTTTTCGGCGGCGCTCCNNACTCGCAGTATTTTGCCGACGTGCTCGTCCGTGAGCCCGCCCTGTTCCGGTGGCTCACCGCCACGGACGCCCTCACGGTCCCTGTCACCGCGGCCTCCCTGCGCCCCGAGGTTGAGCGTATTCTGGACACATTCCGTCGGTCCGAAAAACGCCTCGATGCCCTCAAGCGGCTCCACCGCAGAGAGCTTCTCCGGATCGGCGCGCAGGACATACTGGGCTACGCGGATCTCACTTCTGCCACGGGCCAGCTCTCGGTGCTCGCGGGGGCGGTCGTGGATGCGGCTCTGAGGATCGCCGTCGACCAGATGGGGGAATCGGGCGAAGCGCATCCCCGGGAGGCATTCTGCGTCATCGGATTGGGAAAATTCGGGGGGAATGAGCTGAACTACAGCTCCGACATCGATATACTATTCGTCTACGGCGACCGGCCCAGGGGAGAGGAGGCTGAGGATGCCGGGGCGCATTCCTACTTCAACAGGCTTTCCGAGCGGCTTGTCCGGAATCTCTCTCAGCCCTCCAGCGAGGGGCAGCTGTACAGGGTGGACACCAGGCTCCGGCCGAACTCGGGAGCAGGTGCGCTTGCACTTTCGATGGAATCCTACCTCGCGCACTATGAGTCACGCGGGGAGCTCTGGGAGCGCCAGATGCTCATCAAAGCCCGTCCGGTGGCCGGCGACACAGTGTTCGGGAGTGGATTCCTCCGGAAACTCGGGCCGTTCGTCTACCCGCGCACGCTGTCCGAACAACCCGCTGCCTCTGTCGCGCGTATCAAATCCCGCATCGAAGCGGAGGTGGCCGATGAGCCGAACATCAAGCTCATGGCCGGCGGCATACGCGACATCGAATTCGTGGCGCAGACCCTCCAGCTTANNGGGGGAGCAATCCGGCGGTACGGGAGTCCAACACGCTCAGGGCGCTCGCGGCCCTCGAAGAGCACCGCCTCCTCACGAACAAAGAGCACACAACACTTCGTGAGGCTTACACGCTCTACCGGACGATCGAGCACAGGCTTCAGATGATGCTCAACACGCAGACGCACACGCTCCCCCGCGATGGGCGTGCGTTCGAGGTGCTTGCCAGGAGGACGGGACTCTCCGGCGCGACCGAACTGCGCCGCACACTGGATGCGACTCTCGGCGCGGTCAGGAAAATCTTCGCCCAGGTGCTGGGGGGAGAGGTGGAATCCGCCGGGGTCGGGATACAGGCACTTCTCGGTGGAGCGATGAGTGAGCAGACGGCGGCCCGTGCCGTAAGGGGAATGGGGTTTCACGACGTGCGGAGTGCGGCGCAGAACATCAGACTCCTCGCCAGGGGGGGGGCGCCTGCCGGGATGCCCGGACTTGATGCCCGGGCAAGGGAGGCCCTCGCTTCCGTTGCCCCCGGACTATTCGAGGGGATCAAGGCGACACCCGATCCTGACGTCACTCTTGCATCGTTCGTTCTGCTGGCGACCGCGCAGACGGTGCCTCACCTTTTTTACACGCAACTTGGTGATCCCAGCTACAGGAAGCTCATACTCACGATATGTGCTGCCAGTCCCCGCTTTGCACGCGAGCTTGGGAAGCAACCCCTACTTCTGGAATTGATCTCCTCGGAGCAGGAGAGTCTCGCCGCCCCGCGCGATCTGACCCTCCCGGGCCCCCGCGATGTCGCCGGCTTCAAGTCACGCCATGAGCTGCTGGCGGGAGTGCGGCACCTCCTCGGGTTCACCGACTTCGATGCGCTCACCGGGGAAATCTCCGCCATCGCGTCTTCCGTCGTGACCGCATCGCTCGCCGCAGTCCGCCGGAGAGGNNCCCCGCTGGCGGTGTTTGCGCTCGGAAAATTCGGGACGGAAGAGCTGGGGTTTGATGCCGACCTTGATCTCCTGTTCGTGGCGGGGGACTCGGGTGATTCCGCACGACCCGCCCAGGAGCAGATGGCCGAACGGATACTGGGGGGAATAACCGCTTCCGCATCGGGGGAGAGGCTGTATGAAGCGGACGTGCGGCTCCGGCCGGAGGGGAAGAGCGCCCCGCTTGTCGTCGAAGCGGCTTCGTACGCGAAGTACCTGGCGACGCGCGCGTCACTCTGGGAACGTCAGTCGCTGACGCGGCTACGGTTCGTGGCGGGTGACCGCGTTGTCGGGGGATACGTATCGGCTCTCGTCTCCTCGTGGGTGTACGAGACCCCCCTTCCGCCGGGGTGGGGGGAGCAAATCGTTGCGATGCGTCGCGCTATGGAAACGCGGGGTAAGACACGCATGGACAGCTCCATTGACCTGAAGCTTGGTCCCGGGGGGATGGCCGACGTGGAATTCATCGTGCAGATGTTCCAGTTGAAATTCGGGGGATCGAGACCGGAGATAAGGGGGGGGAGGGTGGGTGCGATACTCCGGCAGGCCTGGCTTCCTCCGGGAATGCCCGGCGAATCGGCGTTTCTCGCTTCCGCCTATGCCATGTACCGGAGGCTCGAGCTGCTCATTCGTATCGGCCTCGAAGAAAGGAGATACGTTCTCC
>PMDK01000133.1:8749-15048 GCA_003154425.1 Ignavibacteriota bacterium | reverse complement strand
CATTGTCACTTCTCGGGGTTCTTGAGGAAGTATTCAGCGTCGGCGATGCCGACTTCCACCGGAACGACCGGGGGAACCGGCTTCCCCGCAAAATGGTCGCGTATCATCTCGATGGTTATCGTGCCGATCTTCTTCGGGTACTGGATGACGTCCGCCTTGAGAGACGTTCCGCGGGTGATCGCGTCGGCAGCCGGCGGGGTGGCGTCGTACCCCACGATGACGATGTTCATCCGCTTGAACTGCTGGACGGCGTCAAGCGCGCCGAGGGCGCTTGCGTCATTGATGCCGAAGATCCCGTCAAGCTGGGGATTTCCCTGGAGTACATCCGCGGTGGCCTCGAGCGACTTGTCGCGAACCGCCTGCCCGTTCACATCCGCGACCACTGTGATCCCCGGGAATCTCTCGATCACCTCCCTGAATCCCTGCACACGGTCGAGCACCGACGTTGCGACAGGATTGTTGATGATTGCTATCCTTCCTTTGCCGTTCAACGCCTTTGCGAGGTACTCCCCGGCAAGCCGCCCGCCCGCGACGTTGTCGGAGGCGATGTGGCTGACCACGCTCCCTTCCTGCGCGGCGATATCGGCGGTAAAGACGGGGATATTCGCCTCGTTCGCCTTCCGTATGCCGGGGCCGATCCCCTTCGAATCCACGGGACAGACGATGACGGCGTCGACCTTCCGGGCGACGAAATCCTCGATCTGGCTGATCTGTTTGCCGAGGTCGAACTCGGCGGAAGTGATCACAAGCTCGTAGTGCTGGCGGGCCGCCTCATCGCGGAGCCCCTCCTCGAGGTCCTTATAGAAAATATGTCCCCGGGTAAGAAGCGCCACGCCGATGGTTCGCGTGTGGGCCTGGTCAGCCTTCTTCCCGCAGGAGATCCCGAGCGCGCATACGAGCATGAGAATAATCGTCCGTTTCATCGTTCCTCCTGGTTATTCACTGTCAGGGTGCTATGGGCGTCACCCTGGCCCCATCGTCGGTCGAACAGACATAGACGGAGGCTTTCTTGCCGTCTTTTCCGTGATACCCGGCGTTCAGCCGGGCGATCACTCCATCAGTGAACCCCTCTTTCGTCAGGCAGATCGCGCAGCCGCCGAACCCTGCACCCGTCATCCGGGCTCCATAGACGCCGTCGCATCCGGCGCAGAGATCGACGACAAGGTCGAGTTCGGGACAGCTCACCTCGAAGTCCCTGCGGAGGCTCAGGTGCGAATCGTACATGAGCTTTCCGAATTCGGAGAGGTTCCCCTCGCGCAGCGCCGCGGCCGAGCGTTGGACCCGGTCGTTTTCCGTCACGACGTGCATGCACCTTCTCAGCACGACGGGGTCCAGGAGCCCGCGGAGATCATGAAGCTGAGCCGGCGACACGTCGCGCAGGGAGGTGATCCCTCCCAGCGATGGGGAGAGGAGGCGGACGCCGGTCGCGCACTCCTCACGTCTCCGGTTGTATTCCGACCCTGCAAGGGTCCGCTTCACCCCCGTGTCGCACACGATCAGATCCACCCCCGCTGGTATCGGGACATGTTCGTACGCAAGGGATCTGCAGTCGAGAAGAAGCGCGTGGTCCTTCCTGCCCAAACAGGAAATGAACTGGTCCATGATGCCGCACTTCACGCCGGCGAACTCGTGTTCCGCCCTCTGGCAGAGCTTCGCCGTCTCCACAGGTGGGATCGACAGGCCGTTCAGTTCGATCAGCGCGAAGGCGGTCGCAAGCTCGAGGGCTGCAGATGAGCTCAGGCCTGCGCCGCGCGGGACGTTCCCGTACACGTACATGTTCGCTCCGCGTATGGGGCTCCCCCGATCCTGCAGCAACGATGCGACTCCGGTCAGGTAGTCGGTCCATGCCCTCCGCTCCGAGGGATAGAGCCGCGAAAGCGGGAAGCTCGCATCCTGTGCCGAACCGGGGTTCATGACGAGCCGGTCGTCATCGCGTGCTCCGACCGCTACCGCCGTAGCGCGGTCGATCGCGACGGGCAGAACATATCCCTCATTGTAATCGGTATGTTCCCCGATGAGGTTGACACGCCCGGGTGCTGAAGCAACGGCGTGGGGAGATACTCCGAAGTGCTTCGTGTACGCGGAAACCGCTTGTTGTTCGATCGAATCTCGAGAGGGACTCACGGGCAAGGGAGGCTTTACAGAAGGTAAGAATTTTCCGCGGGGATATCAATCGCGTGGGAGGATCTATCGTGAATGCTCAAGATAGTAGATAATTGTGTATCCAATGTGGCAAAATCTCGATTGTGGATACCCGGGCCACCCACCCCACGACTCCCAGTACAGTATGAAGTCGTTCCCGAACGGTATCGGGTCCAGCTCGTGTATGCGGTAAAACGCGTCAAGGTATCGGTTGTCCTTCCGCTTCCCGAACGTGGGGGATCCGTGGAAGTCAGACGTCCGGGAGCCGAGTCCCGCGGCGCTCTCCCAGTTGTAGTAGTAGCCGCAATAGTCCTCTGTCCCTGTGGACAGGTGCACGGATCTTCCGTCCGGGACGCAGTAGAAGTCCCGTTCCTCGAAGGCCCGGTTGTTCCCTGTGACGCTGTCGGAGAGCATCCAGAAATACAACGACCGGTACGCCCCCCGTCCGACGGATTTCAGGACAAGGAGAGTGTCATCGACGTTCGAATCCGCAAGAAGGCTGTCGCCTGTGCGGGCATAGAACTCATTGTACCTCCCCCGGGGGCGCCTCCCGATCTCGTAGAAGATAGTGTAGAAAGCGGCCCATGCCGTGTCCCCGGCAATACGCACATTCACAGAGTCAGAGAAAGGGATGTCGAAATACGCGTTGTGGCCGGCGGTGGAACCGTTCTCCAGGGCGGTGTTGGTCACGGAAAAGTACCTGCTCGTGAAACCGTCATTCCCTGTTGCGCTTGACATGACGCTGGCCCGCGACATGAACAGGTTTCCGAATCTCCCCGTGTACCGCGTCGTCCCGTCGACGATGATCGTGCACATCGCCCTCGGAGGGGCAAGTATGAACCAGGACCTGACCGTTCCGCCGGTGGCGCTGGCAATCTTCAGGTTGAGCGTCGCGTCAACCCACGTGTTCCCTGAGAGGGTGCCTATCGGCCCGGGATCGTCCGGCGCCTGTGCGCGTGCACATGCGAGAGAGAGCATCGCCATGGCGAGGAGTCTCTTCACGTTCATCCCCCCTTCAGACCAGGAAGTGCAAAAAACAGCATCGCCGGGGGCTCAGCCCCCGACCTTCTCCTGCATGAAATCGAAGAACGTGCTGTAACAATCAAGAAGGATCGATTCCTCCTCGCGCGACACCACGACATGTCCGTTCTCGAACGAAAAGTTCACGAGCACCTCCGTGTCGCCGCTGGCCACCTTCCGCATCTTCAGATTCATGACCACCATGGTGGTTGTTTCACCGATGCTGGACAGCTGATGCCCTGCGCCGGACGACGTCGTGTTCTTGTGCCCGATGATCCTGCCGGCATCTTCACCATACCTGTCGAGCTTGAAGCCCTCCTTCAGGCTGTACAGTTTCACATTGTCGAAGACTTCGGAGTAGGGCCTGTGGTACACGCGGTTGGGCGTGATGTCTTCGAGCCTCTGTCGGGACGTTGAAGCGCAGCCCCCGGCGATGAGAAGCGATGCGATGAATAACGCGGTAGCTTTTGTCATGGTGAACCTCCCTCTAGTCAATCGGAAGCATGTCTGCCACGCGATACTTCGTCCAGTCCCCGATGATCTCGATGCACAGCGGGTCCACGAGATTGCCGGCGGCATCGAGGACGGCAGTTTTGCCGCTGAGTCCAATATAACTCTTCAATCTCGCTTGTTCACCCCGGTAGTCAACCCGGAGCCAGTTTGTGAACGTGAGTTGCCAGAGTGACTGCCCCGGCACCGGGAGCAGCGTGAAATCGTCCGGCGAAAGGGGGTGGGAAGCTCCCGCGCGGAGGTCCGTCAGCGTTCCCGAGCTGACAAGGAACCGTTCCTGGTCCAGTGTCCCGGCCACGAGCGAAGCGAGGAAGTGCTTCAGGGAGCCGCTGTAACTCCTGGTCCGGGTCGAACGCCAGCGTGTCGGTTCGGAGCTATCCCCTGAGGTGAACGCTTCGAACCTTGGATACAGCACGAACCTCCCCTGATCATCATCCACATCCCATTCAAAGACTCCGAGCCTGGCGAACAGTCTGTACCCGAGAGCCCGGTTTTCGATCCGCAACACGCTGTCGGTCGAGGCGATGAGTATTTTTGTCCCCGTTACCACCCTGAAATCAAGCACCTCGGGGTTAAGAAGCGTGCATTCCGACGCGTTCTCCCCCTCTCCGAAAAATGCCCTGCGGAAATCCGCCAGGGACCGGCGCCACTCCGCGTCGACATGCGCAAGCACCTGCACTTCTTCCCCCTGGAGTGTCCCGGGTCGGAGTCTGAAATCTGTGCGGAGCGTCTCGGCCTGTGAGACATGAATAAGCTCCGATGCCATCATGTGTCCTACGCGCGATGCCACGACATGGAAGACCCCGCGGGGGATGTTCGTGAGCACGTACCTTCCGTCCGGGCCGGTGTTTGTCCCGATCGTTGTCGATGAGAGATAGACGTTCGTGTTCCCGAGTGGAGCCCCGGTCTCGGCATCCGTTACCGTCCCCTTCACGGTTCCCCGAATCTGGCCGTGGAGATCCGCCGGAGAGTGCGTGGCGGCGGTGAACAGGAGAAGCGGGACAACAAGTAGGCCGTGCCGGTCCATTTCTACTGGCCAGGGGGGTATGGGTGCAGGTTCGCTTTACTGCATCTCCGGCTTTTTCAGTCATGCTTCTGCCGGGCGTCTGTGACATACTTCAGACAATATAGGACTCATGTGATGGAGATTCAAATGGAATGTGAGATGCCCGCGGCCTTGCAGAATGCGAGCAGCCGGGTAGGATCGAGGGCTCCGCCTGATCGAACACCGCTGCAGACATCAAGGCCGAACGGGCCGACCTCCTCGATCGCCGGCCGGACGTTTCCTGCATGCAACCCACCGGCGAGGAATACCGGGATTTCCACCTCTTCCCGGATCCGCCTGCTGATCGTCCAGTCGTGACCCCGGCCGGTCCCCCCGAGCTCCTTCACGGGCATATCCGGTCGCCCTGAATCCAGCAGAAGTGCGTCGACGTGCTCCGCGAGTGAAACGGCCTCATCCAGGGATTCCGGCCCCGTGACATGCACCACCTGTACGAGCTTGGTTCCGGGGAGCTCTCTGCGCAGGTCCGCATACGTCCCCCGGGTCAGCCGGTCGACCATCTGGATCGCCGTTGTCCGCACGCGGCGATGATGGGCGGCAATCCGGTCAGCCGATTGTTCACTTGTCAGGAGAAAAGTCGCGATCGGCGGGGGCACACTCAGGGCGATTTCGGCGATGGCTTCGTCCGGGATGATCCCCGGGCCGCTCGGCATCGCTCCGACAAGCCCCAGTGCGCTCGCCCCGGCATCGATGGCGAGTCGCGCCTCGGCACGGCTCGCGATGCAGCAGATCTTTATCCTCGGCTGTGAAGCAGGTTCCATCTTCTGATATCGTGCCGGGAATTGGCTATGGGGATGGAATTCGTTGTTCAAACGTGTTCGTCACACCGTGAAATCTAACGACAGGAGGGGCAAGTCGCAAGTAGCGGCGTTTTTCCCCGTTGCTTCATTTTTCCCCGTTCCCTATATTGGGGCAAATCTCCCTGGGAACCCGCAATAGTGGAAGATCCGACACACGAAAAGAGACGCGTTGCCCTCTCCTCGGTGCTCGCGGCCGTCTTCATCACGGGGCTGAAGCTTGTCGTGGGGCTGGAGACGAACAGCCTCGGCATCCTTTCGGAAGCCGCGCACTCGGGACTCGACATGCTCGCGGCGATTCTGACACTCGTGGCGGTGGTCATTGCAGCCCGGCCGCCCGACAAGGAGCACCCGTATGGCCATGGAAAGGTGGAGAACATCTCGGCCTTCGTCGAGACACTCCTGCTTGTCGCGACCTGTGTCTGGATCATCAAGGAGGCGGTCGAACGGCTCGTGGCAGGGACAGCGCACGTCCAGGCGAACTTGTGGGGGTTCGGCGTCATCGCGCTCTCCATCGTCATCGATTTCACCCGGTCCCGGGCACTGAACCGTGCCGCGAAGAAGCACCGGAGCCAGGCCCTTGAGGCCGATGCACTGCATTTCTCCAGCGACGTCTGGAGCTCACTTGTGGTGCTGGTGGGGCTGGTGTTCGTCAGCCTCGGCCAGCCCCTCGTCGACGCCGTTGCCGCCATTGTCGTAGCGGCGCTCGTGCTCGTGGTGAGCTACAGGATGGGGAGGCGGACGATCGAAGCGCTCATGGACCGGGT
>PMDK01000133.1:0-8728 GCA_003154425.1 Ignavibacteriota bacterium | reverse complement strand
GGTCATGGACAACCTCGAGCGCTCCGTCCGTGCCCGCTATCCCGACATGGATGTGATCGTGCACGGCGAGCCTGTTGAACGGAATGACGAAACGATCGCAGAACGGATCCGGATGATCATTGTTGACAGGGGCCTGGCTGCGCCCCACCACATGGAAGTCCACACCAGAGACGACCGGTACCACGTGGAATTCGACATCGAGTTCCTGAAGGGGAAAGACTTTGTCGAGGCTCACGACATCACGACCGAAATCGAGCGGGAGATCCACGAGAGAGTCCCCGGAGTGGACAAGGTGACGATTCACATGGAGGAGTACCACCCGGAGACGAGCGAGGTAGGGGAGGAGACGGGGCGGGAAGCGGACCTCCGTGAGAAGATCGGCGAGTGCATCCGGAGCGAAAAGCGCGTCCTCCGGTTCAGCGACGTGAACCTCCTGAAGATCGGGGACAGGTACAACCTCTCGGTGACCTGCGGGTTCGACAGCGGGAGGACGCTCGGAGAAATACACGAGATCGTCACCAGCGTTGAAAAGCGGCTGTACGACCGGCTCAAGATTCTCCGGCGTGTGACGATCCATGCGGAACCCGTCTGACGTTGGCGCCGGGACTGCGTGAAAACTGGAGAAGCTCGACCGGAGCGCCGTCGTCAAGGATCATTGCAACCCTCACCCCCTCCGAAGGGGAGCTCACACTCCCCAGAAGCGTTTCTCCCCGGATCGCCGCGTCGAGATCATCCACTTCGAATGCGATGTGCGGCACTGTCCTGATGAGCCCGGAGACCGGGCAATCCGGGTCGAACCGCATCCACTCGATCCCGTAGGGACTCGTCTCGAAGCCCGATACGTGCACCTTCAGGTGTTCGAGGTATTTCTCTCCCGGGTGCGGGATGTCGGTGGGGATCCCCATGTGGTGGTAGCGCCACCCGCTCCGGGTCACCGCACGGGGCTGCTCATGTGCTGCGCGGATCGTCCGCTCTTGTCCGTTCATTAGTGCTTGAACCTCGCGAGGGCATTCTTGAATGCGGAACGCATTTCCGTCCAGCTCTTCTCGAACCCTTCCCGGACATCCTCCCACGCGTCGGGTCCAACGGCCTGGATCTGCTTGAGTTTTGACTGGGCGTCGTCGACTCTGGAATTCAGATCCTTGATCTGGCTCTGCAATTCCGTCTTTGCCTTCGCCCCCGCCTGCTCTGCCCTGGCGCTCAGATCGGTGAGCTCTTTTTGCCAGTCCGTGATCTGTGACGAGAGCGTGTTCATGAAGGCTTTCCTGTCCATTGCGGTCCTCCTGTGTGATAGATGGAACGATGCGCCGGGGGTCCTCCCCCCGTCAGCGCCGGTTCCGGTCGGCCCCGGGTTTTTCCTCTCTCTGCGCCGGTCGTCCGGGGGCCGGTCTCCGGAAGCTTGACGAACGTTCTGCTCCCCTTTGACGAACCTTCGAGTCTTTATCCACTCCTGTCTTTGCAGGTGCATCATCAGCTTTTTTCCACGTATTCCGGTCACGCTGCTGCCATCCCCCTGGAGTTTTTCGTAGTATGTTCCCTTCCGGAGTCGTGTAGACATCGTTCGCCCTCGTCGAAGACCGCGGTATGCGCCGGATATCGGGGTTTGCGACGCCACGCGGTTCGACCGCGGGAGCGGGACGCGGCTGTGGGGAAACCATGTCGATCGCCCGGCGCGGCCGGTCCCCCACGGCGGGACGCGTCACCCCGGTCGTCCAGTGGTCGTACAGCGTGGTGGTCCTGAGCGGGCCCGTTGAACGTGATCCTCCGTACCCTGGTCCGCGCACTGACGTTCCAGGGAAGGGGGGCCGGTACACAGGGTGATAGCCTTCACGGTACACCGGGCCGACAATCGGCCGGTAGAGCGGACGGTAGCCGACAGGTCCCCACCACCCTTCGTGCACTCTTTCCCAGTTGTTGTAGGCGAACCACCCTCTTGGCCGCCACCAGCCGGTCGAGTAGCCAAGTGACCATCCTGTCCAGGGATCATAGTGGACTCCGAAGCCCCATGTCCAGGGGCGGGGATAGTAGAGCCGGCGAAACCAGGGACGGTAGTAATACCCTGTCCCGTAAACAACCGTCCCCCCGTAGACATAACACCCGGTGTATCCCGATGTATAGCCGACGTAGGCGACGCCTGGTGTGTAACTGTACACGCGGACATACCGGACGTAGTACACGGGGGAGCGGGGTGGAATCGTGTAGATGACGGGCGGGACGGCGATGCAGACCCCCCAGGGACCGTTTGGTGTCGATCCCTCAAACCACACACCCCTGTCGCAGTTGTAGTACCGTCCCCCCACGCGTATGATCGCCGTAGATGCGTTCACGGCGTACCGCATCTCCGTGTTCTCGATCGGTTCAAATTGCGGCTCGCCGTCGTACTGAACCTGGCTGGATGCCTGCATCCTGTCCACCTCCGCCGTCTGCGGGATCTGTGCGTCCAGGACTGCCTCCTTCGCGGGGACTGTGCCGGCCACGCTTGCAAGGACGTCGTCACGCTCCGAGCCGGGGGGGATGTCGGCAAAATCAGCCGGAAGCCGGTCCGATGCGACATTGGACCAGGGCCCGTTCAGTTTCCGCGCCGTATACCATCTCCCCGATATGAGTATGTAATAGTCCTGAGAAGCTATTACGAAGAACAGCTTGCTCGGCGTATTTGTGGCGTACAGGAGCCCTGTCCCTTTGATGGGTGACAACTGGACCGGGCCGTCGCTGGCTATCAGTTCGGCGGGGACTGTGCTCACGACGATCTCCGGTGTCTTCCCGGTTTTCGATTTAAGATCAATTGCTCTGGACTCTTCCCCCGCCTGGGCGTCGGATTGCGATTTCGCGGCGAGATCGAGTGCTTCCCGGGGGGGATTCCCCGTCACCTCCCATGGTCCCGTGATCTCGTGCGCCCTGTACCAGATGTCCCCTCCCTTGAGATACAGCGTGCCGCCGCCGGTTTCCTGCACAAGGAAGAACGGGGTGTTGGCGACACGCCGCAGAGAAGTCCCTTCCACATCGATGAATACCGGCTCCCCGTCGAGGAGGACGAGCACGGCCGGGTGGTCTGTCACGATGATCCTGGGGGGGGTCACTTCTATTTCTTTCGAGGTCTCCTTCTCCTTCTGCGCTGTGTCAAGGCTCTCGAGGAGTTCATCGAGAGAGAACGTGAGGTCGAGTCCGGGAATCTGTTCCTCCACCGCTCCGGAGATCGCCGCGGTCTCCTCGTCTTTCCCTTCGGGGAATTTTATCTGGGTCACCTTCACGTCCAGGAGCCTCACGGTTCTGGTTGGACGGTCTGTGAGGACATGGCAGTCGAGCCAGACCGCGCCGAATACCGGTTCACTTGCACCCCTGGCCGTGATGGAGATCGCGGCGCGGGCGCTCATGGAATTGCCCTTGCACGAGTCGATCTGCGGCTGGTAGATGGTAATCGTTCCCTGCGGACTGTCGATTTCGCGTGGCCAGTCGCCAGCGTGAAGCCCCGGCGCTACGGAGAGCATGAGCGCAACAACGATGGTTTTCATCGGCATATGTTCTTCTCCTTCACTGGCACAGCTCTTCCATTGCACTCTGACTCTCCTCTATTCCCAGGTCCACAGCCCGCCTTTGGCGCGTCTTCGCGTCTACACCGGAGGACAATTCCCGGACCTAAGCTAATGAGTTGGGAGCCAATCCGCAAGACCGCGAATCGCCCCCTTTCCCCCGTTGATTCTGCAGCCAGGGAAAACTATCTTTGCGTATGATTTCCCGGCGTCCGTGTCCCCTTCGCTCACGGTGACTCCCATGGTGGCTTCCCTCCTCTTGTCTGTGTTTATCGTCATTGTCGCACTGGCCCTCGTGAAGGTGGCTCGTCTATTCAATACTGCTCATGCCCCTCGGGATCTGGAAGCGTGCCCGGGTCGTGCGCATCGAGGCGATCGTTCTCTTCGGGGTATCGATACTGAAGATATTCATCTATGACCTTTCATTCCTCGATACGCTCTACCGGACATTCTCCTTCGTGGGACTCGGTGTCATTCTCCTCGCGGTATCGTATCTCTACCAGCGTTACGGAGGCATCATACTGCGGCCGGGGGAGAGAGATTCGGGCCGAACGTGAGCGGGTTCCGTTTGCCTTTCACGCTTCCACTTCGTATGCTACGCTCGCCTCCCGGCGCGGCGTCCTCCGGACGCCGCCGATCGCCGGAGGCCTGCAGCATACACCCGCTCACCCGGCGGCATTGCGTCAGCCGGCGACACTTCATAGAGAACCACGCAGGAGTACACCCATGCTCGTCACCGTGTAAGAGAACTATGACGCAATGAGCAGGGAAGCCGCGAAACCAGGATCGTTCATTGAAGGAAGAACCCGATGATCGACAGGATATGTGTGTTTGAAGATCAGTATTTCCGCAGGCTTCTGCCGCTGGTCTACACTCGACCCGTGTGTGACCTGCGGTGCGGCATGCTGACGCTCCGGGAAAAAATTCAGAGGCGCTATCCGACGGCGACGATGCAGCTTCACATCCGGCCTTACCTTGCGGATCTCCTCATGGAGCAAAATCCCGGCACGACGGTCAACAAGGTCGAAGGCCGGGGATGCCTCTTCCTGAACGGACGACTCGTAGCGTCTGAGGAACTCTCCCGTCAGATTCCGCTCGAGGGGCCGGATGCGCTGTACACGTCGGGGGATGTACTGGTGGCCGCCCGGCTCGGACCCGGGTCGCTGGACGCCGTTCGCGGGAGGCTTCCCGAGTTCCCGGCGATCTCTGCGTTCCCGGGATTACCGAAGACCGAACTGTCGCCGAAGATGGTTACCTACCCGTGGGACCTCGTCAATTTCAACGGCACGGAGATCGTGTCGGATTTCGGTCTCGTTGCGCCGGAACGGGGACAGAAGATGCGGGGGACGGTGTACGAGGGGGCGCACCTGATCAATCCCGGGAACATCGTCATCGGAGAGGGGACGAAGGTGAAGCCGGGGGTGGTGCTCGATGGCGAGACGGGACCGATCTGGATCGGGAACAATGTAACGGTCTTCCCGAATGCCGTGATTGAAGGTCCGGCGTTTATCGGGGATCGATGCCTGATCAAGGTCGGCGCCAAAATATACGGGAATACAAGCATCGGGCCGGTGTGCAAGGTCGGCGGCGAGGTGGAGGGGGCGGTGATCCATTCGTTTTCCAGCAAACAGCATGACGGGTTCCTCGGCCACGCGTATCTCGGGATGTGGGTCAACCTCGGGGCCGACACCAATAACAGCGACCTGAAAAACAACTACGGAAACGTGAAGCTGGTGATCGACGGCGAGACGGTGGACAGCGGTTCGATGTTCATGGGGTTGGTGATGGGTGATCACTCAAAGAGCTCGATCAATTCCATGTTCAACACCGGAACGGTTGTCGGCGTCTCAAGCAACGTCTTCGGGACCGGATTCCCCCCGAAATCGGTTCCGTCTTTTGCCTGGGGAGGTGCGGAGGGATTGAAAACGTACGACCTGGAACGCGCCCTTGAGGTGGCCAGGCGCGTGATGGGGAGAAGGAATATGGTTCTCTCTCCTGCCGAAGAGAAAGTGCTCCGTGTCGTCTTCGACCTGACACAAAAGGAGAGAGCTCCGGCCCTCTCCGCCGGCTGAGGCCGGGGGATTTACTCGATGCTTACAGGCAAGAATGTCACCCAGCGTGCCGCGGAAATGCAGAAATCGGGCTTCGCACTATGAGCACGGAACGAACGTTGAATGCCTCCGCTGATATCCCCGTATTCTACGACCGCCTTGCTCCCGATTACGATGACATGACCGGTTTCGGGAATCGGTTCGTCCAGGAAAAGCCGTTCTTCCGACTCCTTGTCGAGAACCACCACATCGCGACGGCGCTGGATGCGGGATGCGGGACCGGATTCCATTCTCTTCTCCTTGCACAGCTCGGCGTCCGTGTGACGGCCGTGGATATCTCGGGGGAGATGCTCGAGAGGCTCGAACGTCATGGCAGGGAGATGAAACTCGATATCACCCGGGCTCGTTCTGATTTCTCTGGCGTCAGAAAAGTCGCTCCGGGACCGTTCGATGCGGTGTTCTGCATGGGGAACACGATCCCCCACCTGCTGAGCGAAGCGGACATCCGGAAGGCGCTGGCCGACTTCGCAGCCATACTCCGCCCCGGCGGGATGCTCACCCTCCAGATGCTCAATTATGACAGGATACTCGCGACACGGGAGCGCATCCAGGGCGCCAGGGAGAGCAACGGCGTGACGTATGTCCGTTTTTACGACTTCGATGACAACCGGGGGCTCGTCCTTTTCAATATTCTCAGACTCGAAACGAAGGACGACAAACTCACGGCCGGTCTGATCACCGTTCCCCTCCTGCCGGTCACAGGTGCCCGCATCATGAGCATGCTTGAAGAGTGCGGCTATCAAGGCATCAAGACTTTCGGCAGCATTGCGAAGGACCCGTTCGACACCGCGGTGTCGAAAGATCTGGTAATTCTCGCGACCACCTCGCAGGCCTCCCCGGCGTAACACCAGAGAGAACGCGTACTGGCCGGGGTGTCACATTCAAATTGTGACTCCGCGCAACTGTAGAGATCGTCCACATTGACAAACAGATTCCTGTTCCGTAGATTTTGTGAGTAGCTGTATCCGTTCCTTTGGAGACCGACTACCTCCCCTTTTTTCCCCTAGCAGTCCCTCTCTCTATTCTGATGTCCCCCGGTTTTTCCGGCCCCTTTGACAATGTGGATTGTCTATGAAACACATCCTGCTACGAGGAAGGACTTACACAATGAAAACGCTTCAGTTGATCGCTTCTATGGCCCTGATAGCTCCGGCCCTTTGTTTCGCGCAACAGACGACCCCTTTCACCCCCGATTCGCTGACACGCGGGCTGTGGCATTTCGATGAATCCTCAGGTAACACCCTTCTCGACGCGTCGGGTGGAGGGAACAACGGGATCGCGACAGGGACTGCAATTGTGCCGGGCCGTTTCGGGAATGCCCGCTCGTGTAATGGCGCGAGCGACTACATCACGATCCCATCGAGCAGTCTGTTCGATTTTGACACGGCGAGTTTCCGGATAGACCTCTGGTTCAAGGCGCCGGAGCAGCAGTACGGTCAGGGGCAGATTCTCCGGAGAGGGCTCGCTCCCAATCCTGGGTACATGATTTTCATGGATCATGGCCAGATCGTGGGACAGATAGGCAACCGGGCGGACAGCCGGTGGCCCGACACGCTTATCACAGTCCGGAGCGACAGTAATTTCGGCGACGGCCAGTGGCATTTTGTGACGATGGTTCGTGACCGGTCCGTGCGCAAGCTCTTTCTGTACATCGACGGCAAGCTGGCGACGCAGCCTTCGGAAGATCCGTTTACGATCCCTGTCAATACCTACGAACCGCTGACGATCGGGCGATGGATGAGCACAGCCTACCCGTATTTCTTCAATGGGGCGGTGGATGAAGTCAGGCTTTCGGGCGGGAAGTTTATCCCTCCGGGCGTGGTCATACACGTGCAGCCTGCCCTGCTCGATTTTGGGAACGTGAAAATCGGTACCACAGACACACTTCTCTTGAATGTCTCGAACGGTGGTTTCCGGGATTCGCTCCGTATATCCTCCGTGAAATCCGGCAACCTGCGGTTCATCGTACCCGGCGGACCGCTGCTGGTCGGGCCGGGCAAGAGCATCACAATTCCCGTGAGCTATGCGCCGCTCTCAAAGATGAGGGACACGGGTCTGATCAGCATTGCGAGCAACGATTCACTCGTCCCCCAGGCGGGCATCCGAGTGCTGGGGAAGGGTTTTGCGCTGGGAGCGGAGCCCATCATAGACAATGTCACCGTGGTACCCTACACATATTACCAGCTCCGCGTCCGGTGGTTCANNAGCGTCTGGCGGTCGGTCCCGGGAGCTGCAGCGTCGGTCGCCGGGAGCCGTCCCGGCTCTTACAGTCCCCCCTCGTCGACGCTCATCGACCCTTCCTGGGAGTTCATCATGACGGTCCCGGCCATGAGATTCGGAGAGTACAGTTGCGTCGTCCCGGCCGTGATCGACTATACCCGGGCATACACGCAGAATGTGCTCATGGTTGCGGCCCGCACGAAGAATCTCATGGTATTCATCTCTCTCCCCGATACCGTGCAGGTCGATCCCCCTTCCGTCACCGGAATCGGAGGGACCGGTTCCACTCTGACGGTGAGTGAATTTGTGCTATCACAGAATTTCCCGAACCCGTTCAACCCTTCGACGACGATCCGGTACGGGCTCCCCCGGGCTGCAGATGTGACGCTTTCTGTGTATAATACTCTCGGTCAGCAAGTGTCGAGGCTCGTCGATGCGCATCAGCAATCCGGTTACTATGAGGTGCGATTCGACGGAACGAACCTCGCGTCGGGTGTCTATTTCTACCGGCTGCGGGCCGGAGACTTCACTCAAACAAAGCGGCTCATGTTGCTCCGATAGGGCCAATTGAATGCTGCAGTGAGTGAGAGCGAGAATAAGGAACAGGACACCCCCCGCGTGCCGCGGGATGGATACTCTATGACGAGTCATGCGGGTTCTGCGGTCGGTGGGTTCCCTTCTGGGAGGGGACGTTGCGCAGGAGGGGATTTGGCATTGCTCCGCTTCAGGCGGAATGGGTCCGCCGAAAACTGGAAGTAGACGCGAAGGAGCTTACAGAAGACCTGCGGCTTCTCCTGCCCGACGGGAGACAGGTTCAGGGGGCGGATGTGTACCGGCGTGCGATGAAGCGCATCTGGTGGGCGTATC
>PMDK01000017.1 GCA_003154425.1 Ignavibacteriota bacterium | reverse complement strand
GTTCTTCACCGCGCATGACGGCACGATCGATGCCCCGATGTTCGGCGGTATCACCGGAAATCACGACGCAGTGTTTGTCGCGGTGGGGCTCGGGCGCGACCGACCGCTCCGGATCCCCGGCGAGGAGATGGAATCGGTCTTCCCGGTTCTCGAGTTCCTGGAAACGGCGAAGAAGAGACCTCACTCGCTCGGGATCGGTTCCCGCGTGATCGTTGTCGGCGGCGGAAATGTATCGCTTGATGCCGCGGCAACTGCCATGCGCCTTGGCGCAGCAGGGGTTACGCTCCTCTACAGGCGCGGAGAGCGGCAGATGCTTGTGTGGTCGGCCGAGCTCGAGGAAGCCCGTCGCCTGGGAGTCGAATTCCGATTCCATGCGATCCCGCTCGAGATAGTGGGAACCGGGCGCGTCGAAGGCGTGCGGTGCCGTACCATGCGTCTGAGCGCAGAGAATGACGATTCGGGCCGCCCTGTGCCGGTGGAGGTCCCGGGTTCCGATTTCCTTCTTCCCGCGGACTCCGTCATCGTGGCCATCGGCCAGGATGTGCGTGCTGACTGGCTCACCGGCCTCCGCCGTACAGCAAAGGGGTTCATCAGCGTCGACGGGAAGTTCCAATCATCAATGTCAGGTGTGTTCGCGGGGGGGGACGCCGTCAGCGGGGAGGGGACGGTGGTCCGATCCCTGGCGCACGGGAAGCAGGCGGCGCACGCGATAGACGAGTACATCATGAGGAGGGGATGAAGAGCGAACAGCAGAGCAGCGCTGAGACCGGGCCCGTGAGGGACCTCTCGTACGAGCTTCTGGGGATTCAGCTCGAGAACCCGTTCATACTGGCGGCCGGGCCGTCCACCGACGACATCGACATGGTCCGGCGGGCGTTCATGATGGGATGGGCGGGAGCGGTCCTGAAGACGACCTCCGTGGAAGGGACGCCCGTGGACCTCGCCTACCCGATGATGTCTTCGTTCGACCACGACGGGAAGCTTCTCTTCGGCATGGGGAACATCGATCTCATCTCAGCGCATCACATCGACCGTGTGGAGTCCACCGTCCGGACGCTCAGGAAGGAATTCCCGGCGAAGATGATTGCCGCCAGCATCATGGCGGGCAAGAAGGAGGACTGGCAGTCGCTTGTGGCGCGGCTGGAGCATGCGGGGGCGGACCTCATCGAATGCAGTTTCTCCTGTCCGCAGGGGAACATCGGCGAAGATCCGGGCAGGATGCTCGCGCAGAGCGTGGCGGCGACCGAGTTGACCGCGCGCTGGGTCAAAGAAGCTGCGCGCCGCATCCCGGTGTCGATCAAGATCACACCCCAGGTCACAGACATCGTGGATGTGGCGAGGGCCGTGCAGAGGAGCGGCGCTGATGCCCTGACCGCATCCAATTCGGTACAGGCGCTTATGGGGATCGACGTCTACTCGTTTGTGCCGAACCCTCCGCTCGGGGGGCGGTCGACGTACAGCGGTCTCACCGGTCCGGCAATCAAGCCGATGACCCTCCGGACGATCGCGGAGATCGCCCGCCATGTCACGATCCCCGTCCTCGGCACGGGAGGCGCGTCCTCGTGGCGCGACGCCGTGGAGTTTATGAGCGTGGGTGCCCGGTGCGTGCAGTTCTGCACGCTCGTCATGCACCACGGCTTCCGGGTGATCGATGATCTCAAGAGCGGGCTCTCGAACTATATGGACGACATGGGTTTCTCGTCCCCGCTCGACATTGTCGGGAAGGCCCTTCCGCATCTCGCCGTCCATGATGACCTTCCGAGGCGGCGCGTGCGGAGCATGATCGACGAATCGCGCTGCATCGGGTGTGAGGTCTGCTATGTCGCCTGCCGGGACGGCGGGCACGGCGCGATCGACAGGCGTGAGAGCCGGATTCCGGTCGTGAATACGGAGCGGTGCGTCGGGTGCGGTCTCTGTCCCCTCGTCTGTCCGGAGGCGTGCATCTCCCTCGCCGGGGTTTGAATCACGCCTTTGCGAGCGCCGTCCGTCAATGCGANNGGCGCCACCGCAGGCGCCACGAAGCAATCTGACAAACCGAAGAGTGGAACCACAGTCCCACGACGATGAAATCTAGACACGAGCCTTACATGAGTACGCACCGTCCCGAGCACATTTTCCCTGCACCCAAATGAAATCCACCATCATAAGCCACCTGAAACCGGACGTGATTGAGAGGACCGCCGCCCGCTGTCGCGAACGTGGAATCAGGATCCCTACATTTGCTCAACTCCGGGATCCCGCCCGTATTCCGGCCTCGATCACTTCCCGCCTGGAGGGGGTCGGTCTCTCGGACGTGAACCCGATGAATCTGTTCCGTATCACATGGAAGAACGATATCGCCTCCGGCTTCTACGGGAAAGTCAATTCTATCGAGATACCCCGCGAGATCACTGGTGTCAGGGCGCGGATCATCGGACTCGTGGGAAAATTTTTCCCCACCGGGGCGCACAAAGTCGGAGCGGCGTTCGGGTGCCTTGTCCCCCGTCTTGTCAGCGGCGAATTCGATCCCGGCCGCCACAGGGCCGTCTGGCCTTCCACGGGGAACTTCTGCCGGGGCGGTGCGTTCGATTGCGCCCTCCTCGGGTGCACCCCGGTCGCCATACTCCCGGAGCAGATGTCCCGCGAGCGGTTTGACTGGCTGCGCGAAATCGGGGCGGAGGTGATCGCCACGCCCGGATGCGAATCGAACGTCAAAGAGATATACGACAAGTGCTGGGAATTGAAGAAGGATCCCCTGAACGTCATTTTCAACCAGTTTGAGGAGTTCGGCAATCCGGTATTCCACTATAATGTGACGGGACCGGCGATCGAGGAGGTGTTCGGAGACCTCGGGCTTCCCGGACGGCAGCCGGCGGCCTTCGTCTCCGCGACTGGCTCCGCCGGAACTATTGCCGCCGGAGACTATCTGAAAAAACTGTTCCCGGCGTGCAGGACCGTCGCCAGCGAAGCCCTCCAGTGCCCGACACTCTTTATGAACGGTTTCGGTGCTCACCGGATCGAGGGTATCGGCGACAAACATGTCCCCTGGGTGCACAACGTCATGAACACCGATGCGGTCGCTGCCGTTGATGACGAGGACTGCATGAGGGTCCTCCGCCTCTTCAATGATCCTGAGGGGCAGAGATACATCGGCTCGCTCGGCGTCCCGGCGGACGTCCTGGGGATGCTTCCCATCCTCGGGATATCGGGGATCGGCAACCTCCTTGCGTCCATAAAGACGGCGAGGTATTTTGACCTCGGACCGGAGGAAGTAGTCTTCACGATCTTCACCGACTCCTCGGCGCTGTACGCGTCGCGGCTGGCGGAGCTGGCGCTGGAACGGGGCGCGTACACGCACACCGATGCGGTCCGGGACCTCGCGGGGCCTCTCCACCACCAGCGGACCGATTTTTTCAGGGAGCTGACGTATTATGAAAGAAAAGCGATACACAATCTGAAATACTATACCTGGGTCGAACAGCA
>PMDK01000264.1 GCA_003154425.1 Ignavibacteriota bacterium | reverse complement strand
CGTTTCGTCACGCTCCTTGCCGCGCCGGTCGGTGTTCGCAAGGTCTCCTCGGATCATCCCGATGTCCGGGTGTTTTCCTGCGTTCTCGACAGACGGCTCGACGCCCGCGGGTACATTCTTCCCGGTCTCGGGGATGCGGGGGACCGCATTTTCGGCACCGATTAGCCCGACCGGAATGCGGCAGGCCAGTTTCTTGACAATCCCGCCCGCACCCGATATATTTTCCTGTGTGGTTCCCCCTCCGCCGGAGCGGCCCGGCGAGGCGGAGGCGGGGTGTTCACTTGTTCTCATCCAACGATGACCAATCTCAAGTACAAAAAAAAGCTGGAGGATCTTCTGCTGATCTGCCAGAAGAACCTCCCGAAAATGGATGAGAACCTGATCCGCCGGGCCTTTGAATTCGGGTTCAACGCCCACCGCCACGACCTCCGCGCTTCCGGCGAACCGTTTTTCGACCATCCGTATGAGGTGGCCAAGATCGTCGCGAAAGAGATCCCGCTTGACGACGTCTCGGTTGCCGTCGCCCTCATGCACGACGTCGNNACGTCGCCGAGGACACCGAGTACACAATCAACGATATCAGGGAGGAGTTCGGGGACACGATTGCGGAGATCGTGGACGGCGCGACGAAGATCTCGGACATCTTCAAGAGCCACGATGTCACGCAGGCTGAAAGCTACAGGAAGATGCTGCTGTCGATGGTCAACGACATCCGGGTGATGCTCGTGAAGTTCGCCGACCGTCTCCACAACATGCGGACCCTCGAGTACCTCCCTCCCGAGAAGCAGCAGCGGATGGCCAAGGAGACGCTCGATATCTACGCCCCGTTCGCCCACCGGTTCGGGCTGGCGAACATCAAATGGGAGCTGGAGGACCTTGCGTTCAAGTACCTGTACAGGGAGTCTTACGACGCGGTGGCGCGGGACATCAAATCCCGCAGGCGCGAGCGGGAGCACTACATAAGGAAATTCGCCGTCCCCATCGAAAAGCGCCTGAAGGAGTCGGGGTTCAAGTTCGAGATCAACGGGCGTCCCAAGCACCTGTTCTCGATCTACAACAAGATGATCAAGAGGAACAAGCCGCTCGAAGAGATCTATGACCTGTTCGCCATCCGCCTGATACTCGACACCGAGGACAACAACGACTGCTTCAAAGTGTACGGTCTCATCTCCGATATCTATATACCGAACCCGGAGCGGTTCAAGAATTACATCTCCGTTCCGAAGAAGAACGGCTACCAGTCGATCCATACGACCGTCGTGGGCCCCGACGGGAAGATGGTGGAGGTGCAGATCCGCACGCGCGCGATGCACGAGGTGGCGGAAAAAGGAGTCGCCGCGCACTGGATGTACAAGGAGAACTCCCCGGCGATCGACCAGGAGCTTCAGAACTGGGTGACCTGGGTCAGGGAGATCTTCGAGAATGCGGCGGAGGGGCAGGTCCCGGCCCAGCAGCTGATGGAGAGCTTCAAGCTGAACCTGTACCAGGACGAGATCTATGTCTTCACCCCGAAGGGGGAGCTGAAGATCGTCCCGACAGGTTCCACCCCGATCGACTTCGCCTACGAGATACACTCCAAGGTGGGTGACCACTGCCTTGCCGCGAAGGTCAACGGCCGCATCGTCCCGCTTGATACGCAGCTCAAGAGCGGCGACCAGGTCGAGATCCTCACGTCGAAGAATCAGACCCCGAACCCCGACTGGGAAAAATTCGCCGTCACGCACAAGGCGAAGGCCCATATTCGGCGCTGGATCAAGGAAGAGCAGCGGAAGGCCGTCGAAGAAGGGAAGGAACTGTGGGAGAAGCGCGTGAAGAAGTCGAAGCTGGCGCTCAGCGACGACGACCTGGAGCACTTCCTGCACGAAAAGAAGCTGGAGAACACCGCTTCTTTCTTTCTGGGGATCAGGCAGGGGAGGATCGATCCGGACGAGATCATTGCGATCATACAGGATGAACAGAAGCATCCGTCGGCCGTTGTCACGGAAGAGGGGAAGATCGACGGATTGTTCAACAGGTTCATCACTTCCGCACGGGGGATCGCGACCGGCATCGTGCTGGGGGGGACACAGGACAATTTCCTTCACAGCTATGCGAAATGCTGCCACCCGATCCCCGGAGACGAGGTGGTGGGGTTCGTGACGACCGGGGAAGGCGTGAAGATCCATCGCCGCAGCTGCCGGAATATCCGGCTCATGCTGCAGATCCAGAGCAACCGCATCATCGACGTCCGCTGGCCCGCGGACGACGGGACCATGTTTGTGGCCGGGATCAGGACATCGGGTGACGACCGTCCCGGACTTCTGAACGATCTGACGCACGCGATATCCACCACGCTGGACACGAATATCCGGAGCGTGAACATCGAATCCCACGATTCCTTCTTTGAAGGGACGTTCATCGTGCAGGTGAAGAACACCGAGCACCTCGAGCGAGTGCTGGAGAAGGTCCGGAAGGTGAAAGGCATGAAGCGCGCGGAACGGTTCGAGGAGTGAGCAATGGCCGCTGAACCCGGGAGGGTGATGGGGATCGACTACGGGAGCAGGCGCGTGGGGATCGCACTGAGCGATCCCCTGCGGATCATCACACGCGGGCTCGGCACGCTGGACAACTCCCCGGGCCTTCCGGACATGATCGCATCGAGGGTGAGGGAGGAGCAGGTCGTCCAGATCGTTGTGGGCATGCCCTTTGCTCCCGACGGGGGACTCGGGGCCAAGGGGGAAGAAGTGAGACGGTTCATCGAAGCCCTCCGTGAGCGGGTCCCCGTCCCTGTCGCGATATGGGACGAGAGCTTCACCTCTGTGGATGCGAGGCAGGCCTTCATCGACGGGGGGATGAAAAAACGCAAGAGACGGGAAAAAGGACGGGTCGACGAAATGGCGGCGCGTCTCCTCCTTCAGGAATATCTGGAGGGCACGAACCATCGCTGAAGACACGCAGGGCGGCGGACCGTCAGGGTCCGCCGGCATGACCCCCGGTTCAGAGCCACATCTCCCTTTCCCCCGGCGCGTACTCGGGTGGATCTGGACGCACAAGGTGTACACGGCCCTCCTCCTTCTTTTCGCGCTCGTGCTTGCGGAACTTGCCACCATCCCGTGGTTCGACGTGGCGCGGATGAAGACGGAGAACCCGGCCGGAACGGCCCTCATGCGCCAGCGGGCCGCCGAGGCGGAGGCGGCGGGAAAACCGTACCGGATCACGCAGAAGTGGATTTCCCTCTCGCGTATTCCGAAGCACGTCGTGGATGCGGTGGTAGTCGCGGAGGACGGGACATTCTTCACGCACGGGGGGGTCGACTGGTTTGAGGTCCGGGAGTCGCTGGAGAAAGACATCCAGGAACGGCGGGCGGCCCGGGGGGCGAGCACGATCACGCAACAGGTCGCCAAGAACCTCTTTCTGTCGACATCCAAGGACCCGGTGCGCAAGGTGAAGGAGCTCGTCATCACCTTCCTTCTGGAAAAGGAACTTGCGAAAGACCGGATACTGGAGATCTATCTGAACATCGTCGAATGGGGGCCCGGCGTCTTCGGCGTCGAGGCGGCGTCGGAGACCTACTTCGGCACTCATGCGGAGAACCTGACGCTCGACGAGGGGGCGCGCCTGGCGGCAGTGATTCCGAGCCCGCTCAGGCACAGGCCAGACGGGGACGGGAAGTACGTTCTGAGGCGCAGGGGGATCGTCCTGGGGAGAATGGAAGCCCGCAACATGCTTTCCGCCCGCCCCGGGGGGGGCGTCACTCTCCCCGCCGATTCGGGCGTGACAGCTCGCGATTCCGCGGCGATCCCTCCGGACGAACGCGGCGAGACGGCAGGCGAGGATACAACGGAGATTGACGAGGGGAGAGCGAATGGATTATAAGGATGTCACGAGGATCATCGAGGATGGAGAGGGGTTTGAGATCGAGTTCAAGCGGAAGGTCACGACGCCGGAGAAGATCGCCCGGGCGCTCATTGCGTTCGCGAACACCAAGGGGGGGCACATCCTCTTCGGCGTCGACGATGACGGGTCCGTGGTCGGCGTGGAAAGCGAGAAGAGCGAGGTGGACCTGATCCACCAGGCGGCCAGCGAGTTCTGCTTCCCGGGAATCGACCCCTCGATTGACATTGTCGCGTTCGACGGGAAGGACGTTATCGTGGTCTACGTGGAGGAGAGCCGCGACAAGCCCCACTACTTCACCGGGGACAGCAACGGAAGCACGCAGGGCGAGGATGAAACCAAGGTGTTCATCCGCGTAAACGACAAGACGATCATGGCCAGCAAGGAGGTTGTCAAGATCCTTCGCGACGGCCGCCCCGACGCTCCCCCCATGCATTTCGAGATCGGCGAGAACGAGAAGAGGTTGTTCCGCTACCTGGNNTCCTGGTGTCGCTCGTCCGGGCGGGTGTTGTCAGAATACACACGCTTGAGAAGAGCGACTTTTTCACCCTTGCGTACGATGTGCTCAGGTAGGCGATTTCAGGATTCTCATCAGCTCGAAGAGCGCCACACCGTAGGCGACCGCGGCATTGAGCGATTGCTTCACGCCGTACATGGGGATCTCCACCGCCAGATCGGCCGCGTCGATGACCGCGCGGGAGACTCCCGTCAGTTCATTCCCCACCACAAGGCAGACAGGAAACACCTCCTTCGTCAGCGTGAAGACGGGGACGCTGTTCGTCGTGTGTTCGAGCACGCAGATCCTCATCCCTTCCCCCCGCGCGTGGGCGACGGCCTGGAGAGGATCCCGGTGGTGCGACCAGGGGACGGATTCGGTCGCCCCGAGAGAGGTTTTGGCTATTTCACTGCGGGGAGGCGCCGGCGTGTAGCCGCAGAGGTAGAGCCTGCGTATGAAGGCTCCATCGGATGTCCGGAACATGGACCCGACGTTGTAAAGGCTCCTGATGTTGTCGAGCATCCCCGCCACGGGGGTCCGCTCCCGGAGCCCCGCCTCTTCGGGGGGGACGCTCCTGGCCAGCAGCTCGTCATGTGTCAGTTTTCTCACGACCCCCCACCTTTGAAAACCCCCCGATCCAGCCACGATATGTCCACAATATACTCAGGGAGGGCCTCTTTTTCCAGCTCTTGCACCACCGTGCCGGATTGTGTATATTTATAGTCCATTTCTGCGAACGGTATTTGAGCCCAAGGAAGCTGGTTATCGCCATCGATGGGCCCGCAGCCTCGGGAAAGAGCACAACTGCAAGGCTCGTTGCCGAGGCTCTGGGGTACGTTCATATCGATACGGGGGCGATGTACCGCGCTGTGACGCTGAAGGTCCTGCGCGCCGGCATACGCCCGTCGGACGGTGAGAGGATCGAACGGCTCCTGGCGACCACGCATGTGGCGCTGCGGCGGGAGGGAAAGGCCACACGCGTCGTTCTCGACGGCGAAGATGTGAACGCGGAAATCAGAAGCCCCGAGGTCACCCGGGCGGTGAGCATGGTGAGCAGGCACAAGATCGTGCGCGAAGCCATGGTCCGTGAGCAGAGACGGATGGGCTCGGAGGGTGGGATCGTGCTGGAAGGACGCGATATCGGCACCGTGGTTTTTCCGGACGCCGATCTGAAGTTCTTCATGATTGCGGGGATCGAGGCCCGTGCACGGAGGAGGAGGGAGGAGCTCGAGGCCCGCGGGATCTCCCCCGACATGGACGGTCTGATCGAAGAAATCCGGGAGCGGGACTCGCAGGACTCCACGCGTGAGGAGAGTCCGCTGAGAAAGGCGGAAGATGCGATTGAGGTCGACACGTCGGATCTGACGATCGAAGAGCAGGTGCGCGTTGTCGTTGAGAAGGTGCGGGGCGTGGCGGAGGGAACAGGCGCGTGATAAAAGTGACCGTGGATCAGCACTCCGGATTTTGCTGGGGGGTGGTGCGGACGATCGACATCGCCGAAGAGGAACTGAAAGAATCACCGGAGCTCTATTCGCTCGGTCCGGTGATTCATAATCCGAAAGAGATCGCACGTCTCCGGGACAAGGGGCTGGAAACCGTCGGTCACGATGATCTTGCGCGCCTTGCGGGGAAGCGCGTATTGATCCGCGCCCACGGCGAACCCCCTTCGACGTACGCCGCAGCACGTGCGCACGGGGTCACGATCGTGGATGCGACGTGTCCCGTGGTGACCAGGGTGCAGGAGCGGATTCGGAAGTTCCACGAGCAGGGTTTCCAGGTCGTCATTTTCGGCAAGAAGGACCACGCCGAAGTGATCGGCCTCCTGGGCCAGACGGACAACGAGGCGGTGGTCGTCAGAAACGTCGCCGAGGCGGAACAGGTCGACCCGTCGCGAAGGACCGTCCTGTTCTCGCAGACGACAATGGACAAGGAGACTTTTTATGCCGTGGCGGATGTTCTCCGGACCCGGATCGGGGAATTGGTTGTCGGGACGTTCGAGGAGTCTGCGATCGACTTTCACGCCAAGGACACGATCTGCGGACAGGTCTCCGGACGCGACGGCAAACTGAGGGAGTTCGCCCGCGCGAACGACGTCATGGTGTTCGTCGCGGGGAAAGACTCCTCCAACGGCAAAGTGCTGCACGGCATCTGCCGGGAGGCCAACCCGAATACGCACTTCGTCGAAGACGAACGGGAACTGCAGCCGGGCTGGTTCGAGGGGGTGTCCACGGCGGGCGTCACCGGAGCCACCTCGACCCCCCAGTGGCTGATGGAAAATGTGAGGAAAGCGATAGAGACCATGCAGGAGCACACCGTCATCACTAAATAACCCTTACCCATCAATCAACAAGAAGTTTCCCTGTCCGCCCCGGACGATGCCGTATCGATGACGGCGGCGGCGTGCGGCACGGCGGGGAAGGCAAAGTCCCGGGACTGACCGGGACGGTATGTCACACAGCAGGAGGATGAATGGCTGAGAGCACACACGCGACGAAGGGGGCACCGAAGGCAATGAGCGGGCTTACGAGGCGGATGGCGATCGGTGACCATGAATACGGCGACACCGAGCGCAACGATCTTATGAAAATGTACGAGGGAACCCTCGGGAAGATCAGCGAGGGGGAGATCGTCAAGGGAAGGATCGTTGCGATCGGCGACACCGAGGTGACTGTCGATATCGGCTTCAAGTCCGAAGGGAACGTCCCGCTCGCCGAGTTCAAGAACAGGGACGAGCTCAAGGTCGGTGACACGATCGAAGTGTTCCTCGAGGCCGTGGAGAACAAAGACGGCGTGCTGGTCCTCTCGCGGAAGCGCGCCGATTTCATGCGTATCTGGGAAAGGGTCACAAAATCGTTCGAAACCGGGGAGGTCCTCCAGGGCCGCTGCGTACGCCGGATCAAGGGGGGCATCGTCGTGGATCTCCTGGGGATCGACGCGTTCCTGCCCGGCTCGCAGATCGATGTCCGTCCGGTGCGCGACTTTGATGCGTTCATCGGGAAGACGATGGACTTTCGTGTCGTGAAGATCAACCATCCTTCGGAGAACGTCGTCGTCAGTCATAAGATCCTCGTCGAAGAGGAGATGTCGGGTCAGCGCAAGGCGATCATCGAAAGCCTGGAGAAGGGGCAGATCCTCGAGGGAACGGTCAAGGCGATCACCGACTTCGGGGTGTTCGTCGATCTGGGGGGCGTGGACGGTCTTGTGCACATCACGGACCTCTCCTGGGGGAGGATCAACCACCCTTCCGAGATCGTCAAGCTCGACCAGACGATCAACGTCGTCGTGCTCGACTTCGACCAGGAAAAGAAGCGCATCTCGCTCGGATACAAGCAGCTCCAGCCGCATCCNNGGGAGAACATTCAGAACAAGTATCCGGTCGGCACGAAGGTCGTCGGCAAGGTGGTCTCGCTGGCCGATTACGGCGCATTCGTCGAGATCGAGAAGGGGATCGAAGGGTTGATCCATATCTCGGAGATGAGCTGGACCCAGCACATCAAGCATCCGTCGCAGGTCGTCTCGATGGGGCAGATGGTGGACGCGATCATCCTTTCCCTCGACAAGGACGCAAAGAAGCTCTCGCTGGGCATCAAGCAGCTCGAGCCCGANNGGTTCCCGCCACAAGGGGGTCGTCCGCAACCTGACCAACTTCGGCGTGTTCGTCGAACTCGAGCAGGGGGTCGACGGGCTCGTGCACATTTCCGACCTGTCATGGACCAAGAAGGTCCGCCACCCCGGAGAGATCGTCAAGAAGGGGGATGAGCTTGAAGTGGTGATACTCGGCGTGGACGTCTCCCAGAGGCGGATCTCGCTCGGCCACAAGCAGATCGAGGATAATCCCTGGGACAGGTTCGGCGATCAGTACAGGGTGGGAACGGAGGTGGAGGGGAAGATCGTCCGCATCATCGAAAAAGGGGTGATCGTCGAGCTCCCCCTCGGGGTGGACGGTTTCGTGCCGGTGTCCCAGCTTTCCACGACCCAGGTGAAGAACATTCCCGACAAGTTCAAGGTGGGGGACCCGCTGCCGCTGAAGGTCGTTGAGTTCGACAAGGACACCAAGAAGATCGTCCTCTCCGCTGTCGAGTTTCTGAAGGGGAAGGAGTCGAAAATCGTCGAGGACTACGTGGCGGAGCATCGCCTGGCCCCGTCGACGATCGGCGATTCGGCGACAATCACGGGGACTGCTCCCTCGGGCGACACGTCGATCCCGACGGAGAACTGAACACAGCAACCGAACAGGAAAAAGAGCTGTCCGCGGGCCGGACAGCTCTTTTCCATATATACCTATCATGCCAACGATCGCACTGGCAACACTCGGCTGCAAGCTGAACTTCGCGGAGACATCCGCGCTCGGGCAGCAGTTCGTCGACCGCGGGTACACGCCGGTCGACTTCGGCCTTCCGGCGGACGTCACGGTGATCAACACGTGCAGCGTCACCGCGCGCGCCGACAGGGAGTGCAGGCAGCTCATCCGCCGGACGCTTCGTGCTTCACCGGAGTCGGTCGTTGTCGTGACGGGCTGCTACGCGCAATTGAAGCCGGAGGAAGCGGCCTCGATCGACGGCGTGGATTTCGTGATGGGGACGAGGGAAAAAGCCTCGATTGCCTCAGCGATCGGCATTCCCCGGAAGCAGCCCTCCCCCCGGGTGTGTGTCAGCGACATCGGCGCGGCGGACGATTTCGGACCGGCCTGGTCGTCGGAGGCGGGGGGGAGGACGCGCGCGTTCCTGAAAGTGCAGGACGGATGCGACTACTCCTGCAGTTTCTGCACGATCCCGCGGGCCCGGGGAACGAGCCGGAGCCAGGGGATCGGCGAGACCGTACGACAGGCGGAAGAGCTCGTCGAACGCGGGTACAGGGAGATTGTTCTCACCGGCGTGAACGTCGGCGACTACGGACGGAAATCCGGGACCGATCTTGCGGCACTCCTCCGCGCACTTGCAGGGGTCGGGGGGCTCGAGAGGCTCCGGATCAGCTCCATCGAGCCGAACCTGCTGACGGATGAGATCATCGGATTCGTTGCGTCCAACGGCGTCATGTGCAGGCATTTTCACGTCCCCCTGCAGAGCGGCTCCGACGAGATGCTCCGGGGCATGCGGAGGCGCTATTCGGCCGGAGGGTACGCAGAGCGGATTCGCAGGGTTATCGACTGCATCCCCGACTGCGGGATCGGCGTCGACGTGATCGTCGGCTTCCCGGGTGAATCCGACCGGCATTTCCTGGACACATGCGCTTTCGTGGCGGACCTCCCCGTCTCCTACCTCCATGTCTTCACGTACTCGGAGCGCCCGGACACCCCTGCCTCCCTCTCCGCGTCCCCTGTCGACCCCGGTGTGCGGGCCGTGCGAAGCCGGATCCTCCGGGGGATCGGGCTCAGGAAGAAGCAGGAGTTCTACCGCCGCATGGTGGGGAAGACGGTCCCTGTCCTTCTCGAGGCGGACGAACAGGACGGTTGCAGGTGCGGGTTTACAGGGAACTACGTGCGCGTGACAGTCCCCGCCGGCGATGCTCCCGGGAATTCTCTTGTGGAGGTCGTGATCACGGGCCTGCGCGATGACAGGTGCACGGGGCGGGTCAGCGGGGGAACGCCCGCATGAGAATTACGGCGGTTGAAGCATCGGGCATTGCCGGTGAGCTCGGCATCCGTGAAGGGGACGAGCTGCTGGAAGTGAACGGCCGGCGCGTCCTGGACAGCATAGACTACCGCTTCCATGAAGGGGATCCACGGCTTACGCTCAAGGTCGCCCGGAATGGTGAGCTGACTCTCTTCGATATCGAGAAGGACGAGGGGGAACCGCTGGGGATCGACTTCGAGGAAATGAAGGTCCTCTCCTGCGGCAACGACTGCATATTCTGTTTCGTTGACCAGAATCCGGAGGGACTCCGCAAGGGGCTCTATTTCCGGGACGGCGACTATCGTCTCTCGTTCATGTACGGGAACTATACCACGATGACGAACGCCGGGCCCGCAATTCTCCGGCGGATCATCGATCAACGCCTGTCGCCCCAGTATATCTCCGTCCACGTCACCGACCTTGCCGTCCGGACCCGGCTGATGGGCCTCAGGAAGGATGACAGGATACTCGACAAGATCGCTCTCCTCGCCGGCAACGGGATTGACATGCACACGCAGATCGTGCTCTGTCCGGGGATAAACGACGGGGAGACACTGGAGAAGACCGTCCGGGACCTTTTCCGCTTTCATGCTCACGTGGTCTCGCTTGCCATTGTCCCCGTCGGCCTGACCGACCACAGGCTCGGGCTTGCCCCCCTGGCGAAAGTCGACACCGCCTACGCGAACAGGCTCCTGGACACGGTGGGACGATGGCAGAAGGAGTTCAGGAAAAGAACCGGGCGGGCATTCGTCTACCCGTCTGATGAATTCTACATCGTGGCCGGGAGGAAGATCCCTCCATCATCCGCGTACGACGGCTTCCCGCAGATCGAAAACGGGGTCGGGATCGTCCGGAGCTTTCTCGCGGAATTCCGCAGGCAGTCGGCGGGGTTTCCGAAGCGGCTTCGCCCCCGGCGCACGCTCACGCTTGCGACCGGGGAGCTCGCACAATCGTTCATGGAAGGGTCGGTTCTTCCGAGAATGCGCCGGGTGGAGGGACTCGATGTCCGACTGGCGGTCGTTCCCAACGTCCTGTACGGCAGGAGCGTCACGGTGGCTGGACTTCTTTCGGGAAAATGCCTATATTCAGCGTTGGAAGGGAAGGATCTTGGTAATCTCCTCCTTCTTCCCCCCGATATACTGAACGCTGACGGGGTGTTGCTGGATGACGAGACGCTCACCCGCGTGGAAGAACGGCTGGATGTTCCCGTCATGATGTTCGAAGGGAGCTGGGACGCGGTCTTCAGGCTCCTGAAAGACACAACAAGGAAAACCCGCATTCGGCAATTGTTACCATCGTCGACGACTCGAGAAGCTTCGATACACACAACGAAGGTCTGACAATGGCGACAGTGCGCTGGTTGTTCACAGGTTGCATCCTCATGGCCTCCCCTCTCGTCGCGGACACTCCCTCCACGGTCCGTCATTCTCTTGCTGACATCCGCTGCGAGCTTCTGGCCGCCCCGTTCCACGGCGCGACCGACACGAGCGTCGGGTCGGCTCTCAGGGGGGGGGACGCGGGAAGCCGCAAGGCTCCCGGCCTGGCGGCGGTCTATTCGCTCGTGATTCCGGGGATGGGAGAGCTTTACGCCGGCGATTTCTCCTCGGGGAAGTACTTCCTGATGAGCGAGGGGCTCCTCTGGATTACGTACGCGGCGTTTGAAATCTACGGCAACTCTGTGCGGGACGACGCCAGGCTCTATGCGGTGTCGCATGCGGGGGTAAGCCCGGCGGGAAAGAACGACCAGTTCTTCGTTGACGTGGGCAATTTCCTGAGCGTGGCGGAGTACAACGACAAGAAGCTGCGCGACAGGACACCGTCCCTCGTCTACGATCCGGCTTCGGGGTACGGCTGGCAGTGGGCGTCCAATGCCGAGCGCCTGACGTTCAGGGATCTGAGAGTGCACAGCGAGAACATGTTCAATAACAAGAAATTCGTCGCCGCGGGCATTCTCATCAATCACGTCGCGAGCGCCATCAACGCGGCTCGCGCGGCAATCGCACACAACTCGGCCCTCAAAGACCTCCTGGGCGATCTGCACTTCAGCGCGTCGGTGCTGGGTGATCCGGCCGCTCCTCACGGCTTCATGATAACAGTCTCACGCGGTTTCTGAAACGGGAACTCATGCGCGACATCAAGCTTCTCATTGAATATGACGGGTCGAACTTCGTCGGCTGGCAATCCCAGATCAACGGGAGGAGCGTGCAGGACGAGATCACCAAAGTCCTCGACCAGATTCTCCAGGAGCCCGTCAACCTGATCGGCGCCGGCCGCACCGACGCAGGGGTCCATGCGCGGGGACAGGTCGCCAGCTTCAGGACGAACTCCCACCTCGGCGTCGGCTCGGTGCTGAGCGGCCTGAACGGCATTCTGCCGGAAGACATCTACATCCATGCGGTGGAGGAGGTCGCCGAAGGGTTCAACGCGAGGTACGACGCCCGGGAACGGCTCTACCGGTACTACTGTGCAATGAAACCCACGGCCATCGGGCGCCACTACCAGTGGTACGTCAAGTATGACCTCAACATGACGGCCATGAACGCGGTTGCCTCCCAGATCATCGGGGAGCACGATTTCGAAGCGTTCTGCAAATTCGAGCCGGAAGCCCGCCATCACCGCTGCATCGTCAGCCGCTCGGCATGGAACGAGATACCGGGGATGTACGTCTACGAAATCCGCGGCAACCGGTTCCTGCACGGCATGGTCAGGGGTCTTGTGGGGACGATGATCGATGTCGGCAGGGGCTTCACCCCCGTCTCCGCATTCCGCGAGATCATCAACTCCAAAGACCGGAGGAAGGCCGGGATGGCCGCACCGCCGCAGGGGCTCTTTCTCGAGGAAGTTACGTACTAGCGTCATGGGGAGACTGACAAAACTCTTCGGCGGCCTGCTCCGGGAGACTCCTCCCGCGGAATCGCTCATCGGAATGTCGACGACCCGTCTCCCCGGAGGCGCGGTGATCCGGGTCAAGGCGGATCATCCCGGCGCCGTGTACAAAAAGGGGAACCTCATCGGCACGTCGTACGAGGTCCTCGGGGTTCTCGGGCTCGGCGGGTTCAGCGTCGTCTACCTCGTCTATTCGAGGGACACGAGAAGCGTCTATGCGCTCAAGACGCTGCGTGACGAGTACCTCGGGGACAGGGAGTCGCGCGACCAGTTCAGCAAGGAAGCGAAGGTGTGGGTCGATCTTGAACGCCACCCCTACGTGGTGCGGGCGTATTTCATCGAAGAGCTTGCCGGGCGCATCTACATCGGGATGGAGTACATCGAGCCCGACGAGGAGGGATTGAATTCGCTCGAGGGGTATCTGGGGCGCCGCCAGCCCGATCTCGTCCAGTCGCTCCGATGGGCGATTCAATTCTGCCACGGCATGGAACACGCGCAGGACTGCGGGATACGGTGCCACCGGGACGTGAAGCCCGCCAACATCATGATCACACGGGAAGGGGTCGTGAAGATCACCGACTTCGGTTTCGCCGACGTCATCGACAATACGCGGGCCCGGCACGCGACCGACCCCCTGAGGAGGCGGAAGCGGTTACGGCCGGAATTCACGGGGTTCGGCACGCCGATGTACATGCCCCCCGAGCAGTTCCAGAATGCCGCCCGGTGCGACCAGCGGAGCGATATCTACAGCTTCGGCGTTGTCCTCTACCAGATGGCCTCACACGGAAGATTCCCGTACGAGACCAGGCTCCGCGCTCACGACATGAACAAGAGCGCCGCCACGGTCTGGCGCGAGATGCACCGGCTTCATACCGATGCGTATGTCGTTCATCTGGCATCGCCTCTCTTCCCCGTGATACAGCGCTGCCTGCAGAAGGACCCGAGTTCCCGCTACCAGACGTTCCGGGAGCTCCGGCTCGACCTGGAGCCCCTGCTGAAGAAGCAGGGAGGGGAGACGATCGAATCGAGCCACCGTGACAACCTCGAGGCGTGGGAACTGTACAACAAGGCCTACAGTCTTTCGAGTCTGGGTCACCTGGATGAAGCGGTTGCCTATTACGACAAGGTCCTCGCGCTGGAACCGGGAAACACCGACGCATGGAACAACAAAGGCGTCTGCCTGCGGAAGCTGGGGAAGCTCGACGAGTCACTGAGTTGTTACGACAGGGCGACGGAGAACGACCGCCGGAACGCTTCGGCGTGGAGCAACAGGGGGAACTGCCTCTACACGCTCGGCAGGTACGCCGAAGCTCTCGCGGACCTCGTGAAAGCGGTCGATATCGACCCGAGGAACGAGTCGGCACTCCTCAACAAGGGTCTGGTGGAGGAACGCCTCGGCCGCCCCGGAGACGCCGCACTATCATACCGCGCGTTCATCGCGCTCAATCCCGTCCAGTACCAGGCCCACGTGCCGTTCGCGAAGAAGCGCCTCGCCGAACTCAAGAAACACTGATCCGGCCAGACGATGCACATCCCTGACGGTTTTCTGGATCTGAAGACGGCCGTCGCAACGGGTGCCCTCTCCGCCGCTGCCGTCGGGATTTCCCTCCGCCGCCTGAACGGCAGCCTCCCCCGGAAGAAAGTCCCCCTGATGGGCCTTGCAGGCGCGTTCGTTTTTGCCGCGCAGATGGTGAACTTTCCTGTCGCCGCAGGAACCTCAGGGCACCTCATGGGGGGAGTGCTGGCAGCGGTTCTCCTCGGTCCCGCTGCCGGAGTCGTCGTGATCACGTCTGTGCTCATCGTCCAGTGTCTCCTCTTTGCCGACGGTGGGATCGTGGCGCTGGGGGCGAACGTGTTTAACATGGGAGTGATAGGATCGGCCGGCGGATACGCGATATACAGGGGGGTGCGGATCCTGTTCCGGAACCAGCGCGGAAAATATCTGGCCGTGGTGCTCGCTGCGTGGGGTTCGACGGTGCTGGCCGCAGCGTGTTGCGCCGGAGAGCTGGCCTGGTCGGGGACCGTCCCGTGGAGTTCGGCGTTCCCCGCAATGACCGACGTCCACATGCTGATCGCCGTCGGTGAAGCCGTCATCTCATCCCTCGCGTTGTCCGCCATCGGAGCGGCGCGCCCCGACATTGTCGCGGAAGAGCCCCGGTCCGCTCCCGTGCACGAGGGGAGAGACCTGCTCCTGTACGGCGGCCTGATCACGATCGGCGCGGTGCTGTTCATTTCCCCGTTCGCTTCACGGTGGCCCGACGGCCTTGAAGCGGTGGCGGGAAGACTGGGGTTTGGAAGCGCCGCCCTCGCCCGCCCGCTCGTCTCATCCCCGTTCGAAGGGTACACGATTCCCGGCCTGGGCTCGCCCGTGGCCGCCACGGTCGTCGCGGGGCTGGCCGGGACGTGCATCGTGTTCGCAGGGGGATTCCTCCTGGCCGGATGGCTGACGCGCCGGAGCCGAAATGAAGCATGACTATATCGACCGGTACGCCCGCCTCGACTCCCCCGTGCACAGGCTTCCCGCGGCCCTGAAGCTCGCACTTGCGCTCGCGCTGGTGATCTCGACCGTCATCGTCCCCATGTCGGCTCCGCTGTATTTCGTCGCCTGTGCGCTCTTTCTCGTCTGTGTGATCTTCCTTGGGCGTCTCCCCCTCCGGTTCGTCGCCGTCAGACTCCTCACGCTGGAGCCGCTTGTGGCCGGCGTGGCGATCCTCGCTTTGATGCAGCATGACGGCCTGCTCATGCTGATTCGCATACTCGTCAGGAGCAATCTCTGTCTCCTTGCGATGGTCCTCCTCTCCAACACGACCCCCTTTGCCGGCATACTGGATGTCCTGCGATCGCTCCGCGTCCCGTCGCTTCTCGTCACCGTCCTGGCCCTGATGTACAGGTATGTGTTCCTGCTCATCGACCAGTCGGAACGGATGAGCCGCGCGCGCGCCTCCAGGACGTTTGCGCCCCGCAGGGGCAGCCGTTGGAAGACGGCTGCGGGGATCGTAGGTCAGCTGTTCGTCAGGTCCACGGAACGCGCGGAGCGCATATATGCCGCCATGACCGCCAGGGGATGGCGCTGATGAACACGCTCGAAGTGCAGGATCTCTCGTATTCCTACCCGGACGGAAAGCCGGCGCTGCGGGCTGTTTCCATGCATGCCGTGGAAGGAGAGTGCATCGGAATCGTCGGCCCCAACGGGGCGGGGAAATCGACGCTCCTGCTCCATCTGAACGGGATACTCCCCGGAGACGACAGCCGGCAAGGGAAGGTCATCGTCTGCGGGGAACCTGTCACCAGCTCAAACCTCCACGAAGTGCACAGAATGGTCGGGCTCCTCTTCCAGGACCCGGACGATCAGCTCTTCTGCCCCACCGTCCGTGAAGACGTGGCGTTCGGTCCCGTACAGTTCGGGTTCCCGCCGCTGGAGATCGACCGGATCGTCCGTGAATCCCTCCGTGAGGTCGGGCTCGAGGGATTCGAGAGCAGGTCTCCGCACCATCTGAGCGGTGGAGAAAAGCAACGGGTCTGTCTGGCAGGCATACTCGCATGCAACCCCAGCATACTCGTCCTGGACGAGCCGACGAGCGAGCTTGACCCCCGGGGACGCCGGGAGCTGGCCCGCCTCATACGCGGGCTCCCTGCGACGCGGGTGATAGCCTCGCACGATCTGGAGCTCGTCGTCGATCTCTGCAGCCGGGTTTACCTGCTTGATGGGGGAGAGGTCGTCGCCTCGGGACCGGCACGGGAGATTTTCTCGGACGAGGATCTCATGCTCGCGCACGGGCTGGAGAAACCCCACAGCCTGCATCATCGCCATCCGCATCCCTGAACCCACCCTGCTCGGGGATCTCTCTTTTCTCCCCCGGGTCACCCTCCCCTCTTCGTAATTCCAGCCTTTGCTGTGTATCTACTTTCAGGAAGCCCGTACAAGACGAGGACACAATGCCGGGAACAGACGGGATTGAACTCCGCACCACAGGCGGGACGGAGACCGGTCCCTCTGCCCCCCGGCATTGCCATGTCAGGGGAGGGGGTCATTGCTCTCCAAAGTCCTGAGCGGCGCGACATATGGCGTAAGCGCCTATGTCGTTGAAGTCGAAACCCACCTCGAGCGGGCGCTCCCCGCCTTTTCCATCGTCGGCCTCCCAGACAACGCTGTCCGGGAAAGCCGGGAACGGATCGCCGCAGCCGTGCGCAACTCAGGATTCGAATTCCCGGCGCGGAAGCTGACGGTGAACCTCGCCCCCGCGGACATCAGGAAGGAGGGCTCATCGTTGGACCTCCCGATGGCAATCGGGATCCTGGCGGCGAGCTCTCAGGTGAGCATGCCGCCCCTGAGGGAGTTCGTCATGATCGGTGAGCTTGCCCTCGACGGGTCTCTCCGTCCGGTGCACGGCATGCTCCCGATTGCGCTCGAAGTCCGCAGAAGGGAGATCGCCGGACTCCTTGTTCCTCGCGAGAACGGGAGGGAAGCCTCGATGGTGCGCGAGGTGTCTGTCTACCCGATGTCCACACTCCGCGAGGTCGTTTCATTCCTGAACTGCACGGAGGGGCGCCGGGACCCTCTGCGGATCGACGCCGCGCAACTCTTCACGGCCGTACAGAATTATCCCGCGGATTTTGCCGAGGTAAAGGGGCAGGAGACGGTCAAGCGGGCACTCGAAGTCGCCGCTGCGGGGGCGCACAACATCATCATGATCGGTCCTCCCGGCTCGGGGAAGAGCATGCTGGCAAAGAGGGTCCCGACGATACTTCCTCCCATGAGCTTCGACGAGGCACTGGAAACAACGAAAATACATTCCGTGGCCGGCGTGCTCCCTCCGGGTGAGGCCCTTGTGGCGACGCGCCCCTTCCGCTCCCCCCATCATACGATTTCCGACGCAGCTCTCGTCGGGGGAGGTGCCGCGCCCCGGGCCGGTGAGATCTCGCTCTCGCACAACGGGGTCCTCTTCCTCGACGAGCTCCCGGAGTTCGCCAGGAACGTGCTCGAAGTCCTGAGGCAGCCGCTCGAAGAGGGACATGTGACGATCAACCGGTCGAGGGGCTCGATCGACTTCCCCGCCAATTTCATGCTCGTATGCGCAATGAATCCCTGCCCCTGCGGATACTATACCGACCCTGCGAAGGAGTGCACGTGTCAGGGATGGCAGATACAGAAATACCTCTCCAGGATCTCCGGCCCGTTGCTCGACCGGATCGATCTGCACATCGAGGTCCCGGCGGTGAAGTACAGGGATCTCGCGAGCAGGGAGCCGGGGGAGACATCGGAGGCGATCCGCGCACGCGTTGCGCGGGCCAGGGAGATACAGGCCGCGCGGTTCAGGGGGAGGCAGGGACTCTACGCGAACGCGGGGATGGCGGTGGGGGAGATCCGCCGGTTCTGCCGGCTCGACGGAACGGGGGAGGAGCTGCTGAAGACCGCGATAACAAAGATCGGCCTCTCCGCGCGTGCGTACGACAGGATACTCAAAGTCGGGAGGACGATTGCGGACCTCGCCTCCTCAGACGAGATCCGCCCCGCGCACATCGCAGAAGCAATACAGTACAGGAGTCTCGACAGGAACATGTTCGACGACACACGGATGTGAAGTCCTCCTCCCGGCTTCCGCAGAGCAGGTCACAGTGCCGGCAATCCGTCCGGGCCTGCGTACACGAGCTCTGCCCCGTGCGCGAAACCCTCGTCGAACTCTCTGCCGTCTGCATAACTGCCGGCAGGCCGGCGCTTTCGCTGTGTTGTGAAGGAACGGTGACTCCGGAAGCCCGCGGAAAATACCGTGGAATATCGAGGAGTGTCCCGGATTTGACAATGATTCGCTAAAATGCTACGTTGAGTCCATGATGCCGATGAGCACATATGGCTTCACGCTTTCGCATCCTCCGACCGCGCCCATGTGCCTCACAATGGACGGTTGAGGTTGGCTCATCCTATTGTCACTCCGGAAGACCGACTTCAGCGACCTGAAGCCGGTCTTTCTCATTTCAGGGGATTGCCATGCATGTGATGAAATTCGGCGGTTCTTCCGTCGGGACTCCGGACCGGATCCGGCACGTCATCAAGATCATCGCCCGGGCGCGGGCTCGCCACCGGAACCTGGTCGTGGTGTTCTCCGCATTCGAGGGGATTACGGACCAGATCATCGCCACGAGCCGGCTCGCCTCCCGCGGGGACAGGAAGTACCTGGGGGGCCTGAAGAGGATACGGGACCGGCACCTGAGGGCTCTCGCGGAGCTTGTCCCGGCCCGGGCCAGGCACCGGGGGGAGAAATTCGTTCGTGAACAGCTGGCCGACCTCTCCAACGTTCTCCATGGCGTCCTCTTCACCGAAGAACTGACGGCAAGGACGCTGGACTACACGATGAGTTTCGGGGAGATACTCTCGACATCAATTATCGCGGAGGCGCTGAATGCCTGCGGCGTGCCCTGCGGGTATATCGACAGCCGGACGCTTATTAAGACGGACGACACGTTTGGCGCGGGGAAACTCAGGTACGACCTGACCTCGCACCTGATCAGGCAGTATTTCCAGAAGCACCGGGGGATGCAGTGCGCCTGCGGGTTCATTGCCTCAACCACCGACAACGATACCGTGACGTTAGGACGGGGGGGGTCGGACCTGACCGCCTCGATATTCGGCGCAGCGCTCGATGCCCGGGAGATCGAAATCTGGACGGATGTGGACGGGGTGATGACTGCGGACCCCCGGAAGGTCGAAAAGGCGTTTTCCATCCTGCGGATGACCTACGAAGAGGCGATGGAAATGTCCCATTTCGGCGCAAAGGTCATACATCCCCCCACGATGCAGCCGGCGCTCGATCGGAATATCCCGATCAGGATCAGGAACACGTTCAACCCTGATTTCGAGGGAACGCTGATCGGCAAACGGGACCGGTCCGCCCGTTTCCTCATCAAGGGGATCTCTTCGATCGATGAGATTGCGCTCCTGCGGATACAGGGGAGCGGCATGACGGGGATTGCCGGTGTCGGGAAGCGTGTATTCAGCGCGCTCGCAGAGGAGGAGATCAACGTCCTCATGGTCACGCAGGCATCGTCGGAATACTCCCTCTGTCTGGCAGTCCATCCCGGGGCCTCGGCTGCGGCCAAGCGGCTGATCGAGCATGAGCTGCGCTTTGAAATCCGCGACCACCAGATCGACAGCGTCGTGATCGAGGGGAACCTCTCGGCTGTGGCCGTTGTCGGCGGAAATATGCGGAGGAAGACGGGCATATCCGGGAAACTGTTCCAGGCGCTCGGAAGGAACGGCATCAATGTGGTCGCTATTGCGCAGGGGTCCTCCGAGCTGAACATCTCCACGATCGTGGACAAGGCGGACGAGGCCAAGGCGCTGAACGCGCTCCATGACGCTTTCTTTCTCTCGGGGACAAAATCGCTCCACCTGTTCATCGTCGGGACCGGCCTCATCGGGGGGGCCCTGTTGCGTCAGATCGCCGCCCAGCGGCAGTTCCTTCTGCATGCCCAGTCCCTGGACGTGCGTGTCGAGGCGGTCGCCAACAGCCGGAAGATGATGTTCGACGGGAGCGCGTCGCTCCCGCGGCAATGGCAGGAGAATCTCGGCGGAGGTGGTACGGCGATGCACCTGGAGACATTCGTCCGACGTATGCGGGAGATGAACCTCCCCAACAGCGTGTTCGTCGACTGCACGGCAAGCGATGCGCTGGTGACGCAGTATGAGAAGATACTCGAATCCAGCATCTCCATCGTCACCCCGAACAAGAAGGCCAACGCCGGCACGTACGCGCTGTACGAGCGGCTGCACAGGGCCGCCCGCAGGCACAACGTCCGGTTCCTGTATGAAACGAACGTCGGGGCCGGACTTCCGATCATCAATACGATCAACGACCTCATCGCGGGGGGTGACAGGATACTCCGCATCGACGGCGTTCTCTCCGGAACGCTGAGCTATATCTTCAATACGTTCACGGCGGGACGGTCGTTCGCAGAAGTTGTCGCCGAGGCGCGCCGCAGGGGGTACACCGAGCCCGATCCGAGGGACGATCTGGTCGGAGCCGATGTCGGGAGGAAGCTCCTCATACTCGCCAGGGAGTCCGGCCACCCGCTCGAGCTGAAGGACATCCGCGTGAGGTCTCTGATCCCCGGGAGCCTCCGGCACGCCGGCACTGCGGATCAGTTCATGAAGAAGCTCCCCCGACTCGACGCACAGTTCGCCAGTGAACGGGATGCCGCCTCCGGAGAAGGGAAGGTCCTCCGATATGTCGCGTCGTTCTCGCGGGGGAAGGCCGAGGTCTCCCTGAAAAGGGTCGGCGCCGAAGACCCCTGCCACGCGCTGTCCGGGAGCGATATCATCATAGCGCTGACGACCGCCAATTGCAGAAACCAGCCGATCGTCATCAAAGGCCCGGGGGCCGGGGCCGAGGTTACGGCGACGGGCGTGCTCGCGGACATCATCAGAATTTCGTATCACGAGGGGTGACATGGTGAAGGAAGTCACGGCGTTCGCGCCGGCGTCGGTGTCAAACGTCTCCTGCGGATTCGACATCATGGGATTCGCGCTCGAGGGCCCGGGTGACACTGTCACTGCCAGACTCAGCACGCAGCCCGGCGTCAGGATCGGGAGCATCAGCGGTTGTACCTCTCCCCTCCCCGTGGATGCCTCCGGCAACACCGCCGGACCCCCTGTCATCGCGCTCCTCCGGCAGTGCGTCCCCGGCACGGGAGTGGAGATCGACATATGCAAAGGGATTCCCGTCGGCGGGGGGATCGGATCGAGCGCTGCGAGCGCTGTCGCGGCCGTGGTCGCCGCCGATGCGTTGCTCGGGACGAACCTCTCCCGGGAAGAACTCCTCGAACTCGCAATCGAAGGGGAGAAAATCGCCGGCGGGAGCGTCCACGTTGACAATCTCTCCCCCTGCCTCTGGGGCGGGTTTGTTCTTGTACGGGGGTACAACCCGATCGACATTGTCAGTATCAGCGTGCCGGATTCACTCTTCTGCTCCGTGATCTCGCCGCGGATCGAAATCAAAACCGAGCATGCCAGGAAGATACTCCCGAAGGCCATCCCCATGGAAGATGTCATAACGCAGACCGGAAATGCGGCGGGCCTTATCGCGGGGATGTTCACGGGGGACTTTCCTCTCATCGGCCGTTCGCTCCGTGACGTGATCGCGGAACCCGCCCGGGCGCATCTCATACCGGGCTTCACGCTCATGAAAGAAGCCGCGCTTGCGCACGGGGCCCTCGGGTGCGGGATATCCGGTTCGGGGCCGTCGCTCTTTGCACTTGCCTCATCGCGTGATGATGCAGGCAAAATCGTCTCGGCAATGGGAAATGCCCTCGCGGTCACGGGCTGCGGGTATGCGACGCTGGTATCGTGCGTCGGTGCCCGGGGGGCGAGGGTGATCTCATGAGGTTCTGCAGCACGAAAGACAGCCGGGTCTCGGTCTCTTTCACCGAGGCGGTCAGCCGGGGGATGGCGCAGGACGGGGGACTCTTCATCCCCGCGGAAATCCCCCGCTGTCCCCGGGGATTCCTCCGTTCGATCGGAGGGCTCGCATTCCCGGAGATTTCCTTCGAGGTCGCCAGGCTCCTGCTGGGGGGAGAGATCCCGGATGCGGATCTCCGGCGGATTGTGGGGGAATCCGTCACGTTTGATGCGCCTCTTCACCGGCTCGACGAGTCAACGGTCGTGCTCGAACTTTTCCACGGGCCCACGCTCGCGTTCAAGGATTTCGGGGCGCGCTTCATGGCGCGGATGATGGCGTACATGCACAGGGGGGACAGGGGCGAGCACACGGTTCTCGTGGCCACATCCGGAGACACGGGGAGCGCGGTGGCCAGCGCCTTTCACGGGATGCCGGGCGTCTCCGTGATCCTGCTGTATCCTTCGGGGAGGGTGAGCCAGATACAGGAGAGTCAGCTCACGTCCCTCACGGGGAACGTCACCGCACTGGAGATCGCCGGGACGTTCGACGACTGTCAGCGGCTGGTCAAGCTGGCGTTTGCGGACCGGGAAATCGCCGCCGGGAGAAACCTCACGTCGGCAAACTCGATCAACGTGGCCCGGCTTCTCCCGCAGACGTTCTACTACTTCAATGCGTTCGCCCGTCTGGGAGAGATGTCCGGTGAGATCGTTTTTTCCGTTCCAAGCGGCAACCTCGGCAATCTGACGGCCGGACTCATCGCCTGGAAGATGGGGATTCCTGTGAAGCGGTTCATCGCTGCGACGAACGCCAACGACGTCGTCTGCCGATACCTCGAGACGGGTGTGTACGAGCCCGGGCGCGCACTCACAACGCTCTCCAACGCAATGGACGTCGGCGATCCCGGGAACCTGCCGAGGATCCGGGCGCTCTTCAATGATGATATCGAGGCGATCCGGAAAGCGGTGTACGCGAGCCCGTGTACGGACGACCAGACGCGGGAGGCGATCGCGGAAGTGTTCCTCAGGCACAGGTACGTCCTTGATCCCCACGGCGCCGTCGGTTACAGCGCACTCGGGCGCTACCGCGCCGCCACCGGGGGAGCGTTCACAGGCATACTACTGGAAACTGCCCACCCCGCGAAGTTCATCGATGTGTACGACCCGGTTGTGAGGGGGTCGATCGAGGTCCCCGGGCGGCTCCGGGACCTTCTCGGGGGGGAGAAGCATTCCGTGAAGCTCCCCGCCAGGTTTGAAGAGGTGAAGGCCTTTCTCATGGGAGCGTGAATTTGTACAACCACCAGCGGAGGCGATGATGGCGGATTCGGGCGGCAAACGCATAACCATACTGGGGGCCGGGAATATAGGAGCGGCGATCGCGAGGGGACTGGTTGGAGCGGGTATTGCACCGGCCGGGCAGATCACGCTGACGAGGAGGAATGCGGAAGGCCTTGCGGCGCTGAAATCCGAGGGGTTTGACGTCACGGCGGAGAACGCGACGGCCGTGAGGAGCTCCGGACTCATTTTCCTGGCCGTGACTCCCCAGCAGCTGAACACGCTCCTGGCGGAAATACGTCAATCCGTGGACAGCCGAAGGCACACGGTGGTCTCCATTGTCTCCGGGGCGACGATAGCGCAAATACGGAAACACGTCGGCGACGAAGTCGTTGTCATCCGGGCCATGCCGAATACCGCAATCGCGATACGCCAGTCCATGACCTGCCTCTCGACGGACCGGGACGACCGCGGCGCCCTCCCGCTCGTCAGGAGCATGTTCGATGCGCTGGGACGGACGCTCGTGGTCGACGAGGGTCTCATGGTGCCCGCGACCGCGCTCTGTGCATGCGGCATCGCCTTCTTTCTCCGGGCCATTCGGGCGGCATCCCAGGGGGGGATCGAGATCGGCTTCCATGCGGGGGACGCCCTCCTGATGGCTGCCCAGACCGCCAGGGGGGCGGCATCTCTTCTTGTCGAAGGGGGGAACCACCCTGAAAGCGAGGTGGACAGGGTCACCACCCCCCAGGGATGCACGATCACGGGGCTGAACCAGATGGAACATCACGGCTTCAGTTCGGCGCTGATCAAGGGGATAGTGACATCCGCGGAGAAGGCCGCCGTTCTCTACGCGCCGAAGCCGGCGGGGAGGGATGATTGAAAGTCCACCCCCGTTTGATTACCTTTGGTGGCTTTTCAAGGGAAGGGGGAGCATGCACACGGTAACTCTCATACCCGGGGACGGGATCGGGCCGAGCATCGCGGACGTCACCGTTCGGGTGATGGAAGCTGCGGGCGTCAAAATCCAGTGGGAGAGAGTCGATGCCGGGATGACGGCGATCGACAGATTCAAAGATCCCCTGCCGGAACACGTCCTGGAATCGATCCGCCGCACACGCGTGGCTCTGAAGGGTCCCCTGACAACGCCGGTCGGGTCCGGTTTCCGCAGCGTCAACGTGGCGCTGCGAAAAGAGTTCGACCTGTACAGCAACGTGCGTCCTGCCCGGTCGTTCGAGGGAGTTCCATCCCGGTACGCCGACATCGACCTCATCGTCGTGAGGGAGAACACGGAAGAGTTCTATGCNNAACACTACATCGATCCGTCCCGGAGCGCTGCAGAGACGATCGGCGTCGTCACGCGTTCCGGCTCGGAGCGGATCGTCCGGTACGCGTACGAGTACGCGCGAAGGCACGGCCGGAAAAAGGTGACCACCGTGCACAAGGCCAACATACTGAAATACACGGGGGGGCTGTTTCTCGAAGTGTCCAGGGCCGTGGGAGCGGAATATCCGGACATCAGGACCGAAGACAGGATCGTCG
>PMDK01000082.1 GCA_003154425.1 Ignavibacteriota bacterium | reverse complement strand
CTGCGCCCCTCCGCAGAACAAGCTCTTACCAACCGAAATTCAGAATTGCCGTCCGTTCCTTCACCGGGAGATCGCGCTCCTTGCCAATGTGCGGGTCGTTGTCGGTCTCGGCCGGATCGGGTTCGACACGGCCCTCACCGCGTTCCGGGAGAAGTCCTTGATCGAGTACAGGAAGAGGCCCGAGTTCGGCCACGGTGCCCGCTACAGGCTCGGCCCCTATACGTTCATTGCTTCGTTCCACCCGAGCCAGCAGAACACGTTCACGGGGCGCCTCACCATGCCGATGCTCGACCGGGTATTCCGCACCGCCCGCGACGCCATGGGGGCAACATGAAGATGAGAATACTCATTGCCGCATTGACCGTGTGCGCTGTCGACAGCTGCCTGTCACAGGGCACGGGTCCTCGCATCACTGTCTCCAGGGACATCGAGGTCACGCGTGTGTCAGAGCATTCATACGTGTATGTGTCCCACGCCGACGTGCCGCACTGGGGCAGGGTTCCTTCGAACGGACTTCTCTACATTTCGAACGGAGAGGCTCTCCTGTTTGACACGCCGATGAACGATTCCCTGACGATGGTTCTGGTGCAATGGATAACCGATTCGCTGAACGTGAAAATCGTGGGGTTTATCGGTAATCACTGGCATGACGACGGCATAGGAGGCTTGCGTTACCTCAAGAGCGTCGGGATTCCTTCCTACGCGCACGAAAAGACAATTGCTATCGCCGAATCCAAAGATCTTCCGGTCCCTGAGCACTCATTTCGTGACTCGTTGACCCTGCACGTCGGCAGGGAGGTTGTCGTCTGCAGATATTTCGGGGCTGCCCACACGGTCGACAATATCGTGTCCTGGATACCGGCGGACAGTATCCTCTTCGGTGGATGCATGGTAAGAGAGCTTGCGTCGGAATCACTGGGAAACACCGCAGACGCTGATCTTGCCGCGTGGCCGTCGACGATTGCACGTGTGATTGCAGCCTATCCTGCTGCCCGGATTGTCATTCCCGGCCACGGGGCAAGGGGCGGACCAGAACTCCTGAGACACACGCAGGCTCTCTTGAAGAAGACAAAATAAGAGCTGCTTCCTCGTCTCCCCCGTTTGCCAGATCCGGGCATTGCCAGTCGTCGATCACCCAGCCAACCCTTGCTCTTGGACAACGGATTCTCGCCCCTTCCACTGCTCGTCATGGGTACGACCCTTTCCGCAATGATGAAGTCAAGGTGCACGACTGTACAAGAGGGAGCGAGAAAGAACGGCGGCGGGAGGCGCTCGGAGCTATCGAAAGGGCGACCCACCGAGGCGTGCCGATTTGCCTGACGTAACAAGAAGGGAGACGATATGGCAACACATAACGCAAATTCATCCGGAGGGGTCGATCGCAAGGCCCTTGAAGTGTTTTGGGATCTGCACAAATCAGGCTGTTTCGTGCTACCGAACCCGTGGGACATCGGTTCAGCAAAATACCTCAACCGTCTCGGATTTAAAGCGCTTGCGACCACTTCGGCGGGCTTTGCCTTCAGTCGGGGACTGCCGGATGAAGTGAGCGCGCTTTCCCTGGAGACCGTCCTGACCCATATTCGCGAGATTGTCGCGGCGACGCCGTTGCCCGTCACTGCAGACTTCCAATCAGGATACTCCGGCAATCCGGACGGAGTAGCAAACAACGTGACGTTGTGCATTGGCACGGGGGTGGCAGGCCTCTCTATAGAAGACGCTACGGGAGACACTACCCGGCCCCTGTATGAACGTCGCGAGGCCATTGAACGTATCAGGGCGGCGCGTGCCGCCATTGATGCGTCGGGGAATCAAGTCGTCCTTACGGCCCGATGCGAGGCATGGCTTGTGGGTGACCCTGATCCTGCGCGGACGTCACTGGATCGCCTGACAGCGTACGCGGACGCCGGGGCGGATTGTCTTTTTGCCCCCGGGGTTCGCGAGGCAAACCTGATTTCGACCATTGTAAACGCGGTGGCGCCCAAAGCGGTCAATGTCATCATGTCATCGCCCGTCCCCGGACTTTCGCTGGGGCGTCTTACAGACCTTGGCGTACGGCGGGTCTCCGTCGGATCGGCGCTTGCGCGTGTGGCCTGGGCGTCCTTTATCACGGCAGCACAGAGCATCGCAGCCACTGGATCGTTTGATGCACTCGAAGGGGCGACTCCCTTCAGCCAACTCAATGGCATATTTGGAGTATGAGGAGATATGACTGAACAGCGCATGAGGCGAACAAGGAACGCGGGCATGGTTTCGTGACCGCCAGCTTTGTCGGTCCATCACTCAGGGTGAAGTTGTCACATCGATTGCCTGACAGGAGACAAATGCCGAAGAAGAGACTTCTGCCCGGGTCGGGATCAATCGTTGTTGAACGACCACCGGACGAACAGGATCAGAGAGTTGTGCGGTCATGTATCCCAGCAGAAACCCTGTCGCCAGTACCGCCGCCCATCGAGACACTACCACGAGTCGTCGCGATCGTCGCGTAAGCCGGGGTGGCGCGGGCACGGCAATGTGGAATTTGATTCCCTGCAGTTTCTCAACCTCGCTCAAAAACTTCTGCTCTAGCTCTCTGCATTCCTCACAAGCCGGGAGATGCCCGCTGACGATCGCATTGTCCGGTTCATCGAGCGTCTGGAGGACAAACCTGAGAAGTGTGTCGTGATCGGGGTGTGTCATTTGAATACTCCTCGTTGTTCCAGCAATTCCCGGCATGTTTTGACAGCATAAAACACCCTGGATTTTACCGTCCCGATCGGGACCTCCGTTATCCGGGCGATTTCTTCGTAACTGTGCCCGCCTATGTACCGGAGAGTAAGTATCTCTCTCTGTTCGGCCGACAATGATTGAATGACCCGGATGATCATTCTGCCGGTGTCATCCCGTATGGCAAGTTCCAGGGGGGAGGGGGATTCGTCGGCTATGAGAGCCGGATCCGGTCTCTGATACAGGCCGATCCGGAGCTTCTCCTTCAGGGCCAGGCGGTACGCGATTGTCGAAAGGAACGATTTGAATGTCCCTGCATGGTGCCTGATGTCGGCGTGGAGAAGACGCACAAAGGATTCCTGGGCCAGGTCCTGTCCCGTTTCTATCGATCCCGTGATGCACGAGGTCATCCTCACGAGCGCCGGGTAGTGCCGCTCAAAGAGATCGCGCCACGCGTTCTCGTCTCCCCCGTGTGCCAGTTCCAGGCATTGCCAGTCGTCAGTCACCCATCCAACCCTTACTCTTGGACCACTCCTTGATCTCCCTGGGGCTTCCCGAGCTGAACCACATGCTGTTGAGTTTATCAACCGAGTTCTTATGAAGAAGATCGACGATATGCTCCCGGTACCACCTGAACAACGACAACTGGACATCCGGCCCCGCCGTTTCGATCTGATGCATGAGACTCGAAAGCGCAATGGCATAATTCTCGGACAGCAACCGGCCGGCGGCCATCTCCCTGGCCGAATGGACCTGCCAGCTGTCAAGACCGCCTGTGCGATATTCAGTTATCCACGTCCTGAAGAGCTTATGGAACTGCGCCGGATATGGTGTGGAGGAGCGGGTCACACGCGTCACCAATCCGAGTCCTCTCGCCTGCGCTGCAATTTGATTCCACAGGGGATAGGAGTTCATCGTGCACGCAAAATACACCGGGCGACCGACTCGTTCCGCTGCTTCGATGATACGGGAGACAAGCCGGTCTCCCAATGACATTTGCTCTTTGGGCGGGAATTGTCCGCTCTCGACTTTCCCGCGATCAGCGCTCACGAGCGTCTTCAGGCTGTCCAGGCTCTCCCGGGTTATGAAAGGCGGGACCCCCTCTTTCACGATTGATGATGCATACGAATCGACATTGAGAAGCGAGCGGTTGACGATAGTCACGTCAGGCCGGAACCGGATGATCCGCGTCAGGATCCAGCCGGGGAAAGTGTCATTATCACCGTTGGTAATCAATATCGCGTTGGTATCCACGCTGGCCAGCATGTTATAGGAAAAGTCCATGATCACATCCTCGACGGCCCTCCCGTCGAGAAGACGGCGGAGAGCCACATCTGCCTTCTCGCGGTCCCCTTCCACGATATACCCGACCGCGAGGCCATGCCATGGATCCATGTAGTCCGGGTCCAGTGCGGCAGCTCTTTCCATGAGCTGGCGTCCTTCCTGATTATCATGCCCCCATAGCTTTGACTTCCCCGACAGATATAACAGCACCGGGTTGGCGGGATACTTCTCCAGCCCCTTGCTCAGCATCGGTTCATAGTCGGCAAACCCCGCATATCCTGCCGCGTACATCCAGTTTGCGTAGGCGTCTTCCGAAGGGTAGGCGTCATAGTACTTTTCCCAAAGTTGAGCGAGCTTGGCGTACGTTGTGCTGTCATAGGCGAGCAGCCTCAAGCTGACGATCTTCTCCGGTCGCTCGACCTCTCTCGGGGCTCTCTGACAACCAGACCCGGAAAGTGCCGCCAGTATCATCACGATCGCTGTCAGGCGGGTTGTTTTCATATGCGGATCTCCAATTGACGTTCACGGGGCGCAATTCCCGGCGGCAACAGCCGCCTTTCATGAGTATAATCCCCGGATTCGCTTTTTGTTCAAGAACCTTCCTGAATCCCAGCAATCTGTGCATTCCCCTGTTGGCCAGCAAAGACATGTGCGGTGGCCTGAAGCCGGTTCATGATCAGGAAGCCCGATCCTCGTTGAAACAGTCTCCCCGGTTTTGTATCTTCTCTCCTCATCTTTTCCCATCCACTCTGACACGCTGGCAGCATCGTGGGTAAAATTGCAGTAGTCCTCTCCGGGGGTGGCGCCCGCGGCGCCTTTCAGGCGGGCGCTCTGGTCGAGCTGCTCGGGTATTTTGAAAAAACAGGGAAGCGGATCAACATACTCTCCGGCACGTCGGTCGGTGCCCTGAACGGCATGAGCGTTGCGCAGGCGGCCGATCTCCGCGGGGCGGCGCTCGACATCGAGCAACAGTGGAAACATCTCACGAACCCCGACGTCTACAAGATCCGCGGCTGGGAGATTTTCGGCCTCATACTGAAGTTCGCCACGACGCGGATGGACCGGTGGCCCCTGGTTTCCGGGACCGACTCCCTCTTCGACAACACGCCCCTGTACGACAAATACATCAAGGGATACTTCCGCCATGACCTGGTGAAGGCCCGCAGGACCGTGGACGAGTTCTACGTCTCGCTCAGCTCGCTCAACACCGGTGCCGCGTACGTCCGGTCGATTACGGACGAGCCGGACACGAACAAGGCCATGGAGTATATCATGGCATCCACGATAACGACCGTGGCATATTCTCCGGTGCGGACGATTGTCGACGATCCGCGGATCCCCCCGTCCCTGCGGGGCGTCAGGCAGCTCTATGCCGACGGCGGGATCTCCAACAAGACGCCCCTGAAGAGCGTGCTGCACCTCGGCGGAGTGAGCGAGCTGTACGTCGTCAATACGTATCCGTCATACCCCAGCATCACGGAGCACAGCATCCGGGCGGTCTTCCCGAACGTCTTTTCGATGCTTATCCGGACCGCCGTGGAGCTGCTCCCGAACCTCTATTTCCTGAGGGACATGGAGACGGTGAAGGATGTCAACAACGACCTGCGCGCGTATGAGGACCTCAAAACGGGCGTCCTGGCCGCATCAGGAGGAGAGTCACGGGAGGAAATCGGGAGACTCTTTCAGATGATGGAGGAGAGGTTTTCGTTCAAGGAGGGGGGGAAGCAGGTGGTCAACCCCGTTATCATCGCGCCCGACGAAGAGCTTCCGGTCCAGGATACCGAATTTGTCCAGCCCAAGCTGGGTGAGACATTCGAGATGGGGAGAGTCAAAGCGGGCCGCGTCCTCTCCGCCCTGTAGCCGGCGCCTCCGGTGGCGCTCCCAGCGCCACCTCCGGCGCCGTTTCACCCGAGCCGTATCCTGAACGTCGTTCCCGCCCCCGGAGCGCTCTGCTTCACGAACAGCTTCCCCTTGTGATAATCCTCTATGATCCTTTTGGAGAGGCTCAGGCCCAGCCCCCATCCCCTCTTCTTCGTGCTGTAGCCGGGCCTGAAGACTTCCTTGTGGAATTTCGGATCTATCCCCTTCCCGGTGTCGATCACGTCGATCGTCGTCTTTCCCACGACCTGTGACATCCGGAACGTGATCCTGCCTGCGGCCCCCTCCATCGCGTCAAGAGCGTTCTTCATGAGGTTTTCAATCACCCACTCGAACAGCTCCCGGTTGATATCGGCCCGGAACTCGCCGGGCGTCTCGATCTGGAGATCCACCTTCTTCCCGGAACGGGGTATCCGCTTGGCGATGTAGGTGATCACACTCTGTATCACCTCGCTCACGTTCTCTTCCTTCAGGTCGGTGCGCGAGCCGATCTTCGAGAAGCGGGCAGCGACCTTGTTGAGACGCACCACGTCCTGTTCCATCTCCTGCAGGCTCTCGATCACGCCCGGCATGCCCGCCCCCTCGGTCTTTGCGCGGTCCAGCCAGCCGATCATGCTCGAAAGGGGCGTTCCGAGCTGGTGCGCCGTTTCCCTGGCCATCCCCACCCAGATGTTGCTCTGCTCGGTCCGCTTGACATAGCTGAACCCGACGTATGCGACGATGATGAACACCGCGGCGAGTATGATCTCAAGCACCGGGAGCCAGCGGAGCTGCGCGACGAGTTCCGACTCGCCGTAGTGCACGTAGTTGAGGACCACGGTGTCGTAGGGGGCCACCTTGATCGGCGTGTTCTCCTGGTCCATCTTCTGCAGCAGGCTCGACACGTATGCCTTCTGCTGCTCCCTGCTCAGCGTGCTGTCCACGCTGATGTTCTTCCAGTATCCCTGGATGGGGACGTTCGCCGAATCGGTGAGTATCACGGGGAAATCGACCGTTCTGATGACTTCTTCGAACAGGAATGTGAAATCTCCCGAGGAGGAGCGCGGGCTCGAGATGTACTCGTACGATTTCGCGTAGAGCCCCACTACCTGCCTCTCCCTCTCAAGAAGATGGTTCGTGATCCGCTGGGAGTAGAAGAGCGTCCCCAGCACGAAGAGGGAGGCGAATGCGAGCAGGGCGATCTTGAAGTTACCCGCCTGCCCGAGGGGGAGTCCGGAGAATGGGTTCTTCATAATGCCGCCTCAGGAGAGCGTGATCGTCTGGTCGCGCCGCGGGCCGACGGACACCAGCCAGACCTTTGTTCCGGTGATGCGGCCGAGCGCTTCCACGTAGGCGCGCGCGTTCGGGGGGAGGTCGTCGTGCGAGGTGGCCCCGGCGATGTCCGAGCGCCATCCGGGGAGCGTCTCGTACACCGGGCGCACGCTCTCGAGCGTTTTGGCATCCGTCGGGAATGAGCGGAGCCGCTTCCCCGGCGCCTCGTACGCGACGCACACCTTGATCTCGTCGAACTCGTCGAGCACGTCCAGTTTTGTGACGGCGATGCGCGTGATGCCGTTGACCATCGCGGAGTACTTCAGCGCCACGGCATCGAACCACCCGCAGCGCCGCGGGCGTCCCGTCGTTGCGCCGAACTCGTGCCCGATCGTGCGGAGGCGCTCGCCGGTCGCGTCCTTGAGCTCGGTGGGAAACGGTCCGTTCCCGACCCGCGTCGAGTATGCCTTGACGACGCCGACGATGTCGTTGATCGCCGTCGGAGGTATCCCGAGCCCTGTGCATGCCCCGCCCGATGTGGGGTTCGACGACGTGACGAAGGGATAGGTCCCGTGATCGACATCCAGCAGCGCGCCCTGCGCCCCTTCGGCGATGATGCGCTTTCCCTCACCAAGCGCCGCGTTCAGGTACACGGAGGTGTCCGTGATATACTCGTCGATCTGCTTGTCGAAATCCTGGTACTCCGCGATGATCGCCTCGATGTCGAGCTTCGATTCACCGTAGACCTTTGTTAGGATCTGGTTCTTTTCGTTGATGTTCGCGGTGAGCTTCCGGGCGAGCTCGTCCCGGTCGAGGAGGTCCACGATCCTGATGCCGGAGCGCATGGCCTTGTCGATGTATGCCGGACCGATCCCGCGCCCCGTGGTACCGATCCTGTCGGAGGTCTGCTCCCTGACCGTGTCCAGCAGTTTGTGGTACGGCATGATCAGATGAGCGTTGTGGCTGACGAGCAGCCTGCCGGTCACGCTGACGCCCGCCTGCCGGAGCTGCGCTATCTCGCTCATCAGCGCCACCGGATCGATCACCACGCCGTTCCCGATGACGCAGGTGATGTTCTCGTGGAACATCCCCGAGGGGATCAGATGGAGGATGTACTGCTTGTCGCCGATGCAGACGGTGTGCCCCGCGTTGGCTCCTCCCTGGTAGCGGGCGACGATGTCGGCCCGTTCGGAGAGCATGTCCACGACCTTCCCTTTTCCCTCATCGCCCCACTGGGCGCCGACGATGATCTGGACTGGCATGAGACGTCAGACCTGCTGTGAAACATCGGACGGGCACAAAAAACCCCCGGCCTTTCCCGTAAGGAAAGGTGGGGGATTTTCCGGCCGGAAGCAATTACTGCGGAAAACTTGCCACCGCGGCGTCAATCGTCGGGTACGTCGCGAGCACCTTCCCCAGCCGTGTGAGAGTGATAAGGGCCAGGATCTTCTCCGGGGCGCCGGCGATTGCCATGCCCCCGCCGGCGGTCTTCAGCGTGCTCGCGCCTCCGATGAGTATGCCGAGTCCCGAGCTGTTCATGAACTGCACGCCGCGAAGGTCGAGGACGACTCTGGTGTTCCCCTTCCCGACCAGTTCATGGAGCGTGCTGTTGAGCGCCGTCGCGTCCGGTCCCCCCATGAGGTTTCCCTGGAGTCCGATGACGGTGACCGCGCCGCGTTGTGTTGTCGTGAAGTTCATGGCTGATCAGTCGATCAGTTTGCCCTTTGATTTCGTCTTTGTGACCACTTCCACAACGAGGGCGCTGGCGATATAGATCGAGGAATACGTCCCTGTCACGATCCCCACGAGGGAGGCGAACGCAAAGCCGCGCGTCACCTCCCCGCCGAAGACGAGAAGGACAGAGAGGACGACGAAGACGGTGCCGGAAGTGATGATGGTCCTGCTCAGCACCTGGTTGACGCTCATGTTGATGAGTGCAACCAGGTCCATGCTCTTGAAGAGTTTCTGGTTCTCACGGATCCGGTCGAAAATGACAACGGTGTCGTTGTTGGAGAGCCCGACGAGCGTCAGGAACGCCGCCACCATCGTCTGATTGAACTCCAGGTTCAGGTGAGGGATCAGCCCGTCGAATATGGACACGAGCCCCAGCGTGAGAAGCACGTCATGGAAGAGCGCGGTCACCGCACCGGCCGCCCAGAGGAACTTGAACCGGAACCCGAGGTACAGGAGTATCGCCACAAGGGAAGCGAGCACGGCGTAGATTGCGTCCCGCCTGAGTTCGGCGCCGATCTTCGGACCGATCTTGTCTTCCTTCTGGACGATGAACGGGTTCGCCGGGAACTGGGCCTTGAGACCAGCGCGTATCCGGTCTCCGACCGCGTTCCCTTCCCCCTGCTCCGGCGTTCTGATCAGGATGTCCCGGTCGCTCCCGAACGTCTTGATTTCCGCCTTCGTGAAGCCTGACCTGTCCATTGCGGCGCGGATATCCCCGACGTCGACATTGTCCTGGAAGCGGACCACGAGCTCTGTCCCGCCCAGGAAGTCGATCCCGTAGTTCACCCCCTTGACGATAAGGGAAAGCATCCCCAGCCCGATCANNGTTAGCCGAAGTTGACGGCGACGCCGGAGCGGTCGACCATCATGTCGAACACCACGCGCGTGATGACGATGGCGCTGAAGAGACTGACAACGATGCCGATCATCAGCGTCAGCGCGAACCCCTGCACCGGCCCGGTGCCGAACTGGTAGAGAATGACCCCGGTGATGAGCGTGGTCAGGTTTGAATCGAAAATCGCCGTGAACGCTTTGCTGTATCCGGCGTCGATGGCGGCGCGGGGAGTTTTTCCCCCTGCGGTCTCCTCCCGTATGCGCTCGTATATCAGCACGTTCGCATCGACGGCCACCGCGAGCGTCAGGATGATCCCCGCGATGCCCGGCATCGTGAGTGTCCCCTGGAACGCCGCGAGGACGGCCAGCAGGAATATGACAGTGAACACGAGTGCGAAGTCCGCCACGCCGCCGCCTGTCCGGTAATAAACGGCCATGAACAGTATCGTCAGCCCGATCGCGATGGCCGACGACATGACGCCGGCACGGATCGAGTCTTCGCCGAGTGACGGTCCGACGGACCGTTGTTCGATCATGTCCACGGGGGCGGGGAGGGCTCCGGCTTTCAGCACGATCTCCAGGAGCTTTGCCTCCGCCTCGCTCTCCATCCCTTCGATCTGCGAGTGGCCGCCGGTGATCTTGGTGAGGACATTGGGGGCCGAGAAGACGGCGTTGTCCATAACGATGGCGATACGCTTGTTGATGTTGGCGCCGGTGATCCGGGCCCATTCGCGCGAGCCCTCGTTGTTCATCTCCATCGTCACGATCGGCCGGTTGTAACTCGGGTCGATCTGCCACTTCGCGTTCACGATCACCCCGCCGGTGAGCTCGGCGTTCTTCTTGACGGGGTAGAGCGTGAAAAATTTCTTCTCCTGTCCCCGTTCGCCCAGGAGCTGCGTCTTTGCGCTCCAGATGAACTCCATGTCGTTCGGTATCACCTTCTTGACGTCTTCCCTCTCCAGCAGGCGGCGCACCTTCAGCTTGTTGTCTTCGGCGACAAGGAACACCCCCTTGAACTGCTCGGTATAAATTGCGGTGGAGAAGAAGGGATGTTTGCGCGTAAACTCTTCCTGCGAAAGCTCCCCCTCGGGCGTGCTGATCTTGGTCGTCTCCGCCTTCGCGGTGTCGCCCCTGGAGGTATCGGGCGCCGTTGTGCCTGCCAGGAGGCTGTCGGCAAGGAGCGTGTCGGTCCTGGCGCTGGCGGCGAGAAGTTTGTCGATCCCCTCGGCGATCCGGTAGGTGACGTCGGGTTCCTTCAGCAGCTTGAATTCCAGGAGCGCTGTCGCCTGAAGGAGCCCCCGGACTTCTGCTTCGCTTGTGACCCCGGGGAGCTCGACGATGATCCTGGTTCCCCCCAGCTTCTGTATCGACGGCTCGGAGACGCCGTACTGGTCCACGCGGTTCCTGACGATCTCCATCCCCCTGTCGATCGCCTTGGTGGATTCGTCCTGCAGGAACTTGAAGATGTCGTCGTTGTTGTCACGGAGGTTCCGGTAATACCGGCTCATCCTGATCTGGCGCGACTCGAATTTTCGGCGGAGCAGGAGCACGGGCGACTCTTCCGATGTCCCTGCCTCTGCGCGCACTTCGTTCATGATCTGCGTGAAGACGTCGTCCCTGTTCTTCGCCAGATCCTCGATGAGTTTCAGGACGTTGACCTCCAGCACCACCCGCATCCCTCCCTGGAGATCGAGGCCGAGCTTGATGCGCCGCGCGCGCGCATCGCGCAGCCCAAGATCATGATCGGCGACGAACTGCAGGCTGTCGGTTCCGCTCAGCGTCTTGAGCTGCCGGTGGAGATCATAGTCTCTCCAGGTGGGGAAGAGATAATACACGGCAACGACAACACATGCGGCGATGATGACAATTCTGGTGACGTATTTTTTCACGAAGAAGCCTCCGGGGTCGACCGTACGGGGAACTGATGCGTGGAAGGGATGCACGACTGCTCGTCCAAGCTTATGAATATACGCCCCGGGTGGCTAAAAGTCAACGAGAAAAGCGTTGCTTTTGCTGGACATTTCAGTTATATTTTTTTTCGTTCCCGTTGTCTCTTTCCCCTGAGTAAGGAGGTTTTTCTTTCGTATGCCTATAATGACGCGCATGCGTGACAGCATGCCTTTGATTCTTTTCGGACTGCTTATCGCTTTTCTGATCACCATCGTGTTCGAGTGGGGGATGGATTACCTGGGCATCCGCGGCGGACAGCAGGATTACGTCGGCAAGGTGAACGGGAAGAAGATCACCTACCGCGAGTTCTCGGAGCTGCTCAAGACCATGAGCGACAATGCCAAGGCGCAGTCGGGGCAGGAGCCCGACGAGGCGATGACAAGAGAGCTGCGCGACCAGGCCTGGCAGTCGATCGTCAACGAGCGGCTCGTGGCCGAGGAGATCAAACGGCTCGGGATCACGGTGAGCGACCAGGAGCTCCGCGACTGGGTTTTCGGCGACAACCCGCCCCAGGAGCTCCGAAGGAACTTTACGGACTCCACCGGCAATTTCAACAGAGAGATGTACGAGCAGGTGCTCACCAATCCCAACCAGTACATACAGGATCCGAACGGCCGGGACCCGAATTTCGGCGTGAAGAAGCTGCAGGATTTCGAAAGGATGCTCCGCCAGCAGCGGATCCAGGCCAAGCTGCAGAGCCTGATACTCGCCTCGGTCCGGGTGACCGACGGGGAGCTCATGCAGCGGTTCGCCGACGGCTCTGTGCGTTATGACGCCCTGTATGCGCTGTTCGATCCCTCGCTCCTTGTCAAAGACGCCGATGTGCAGGTGACCGACGAAGATCTGCGCTCATTCTATACGGAGAACATCGACAAGTACAAATTCGAAGCCTCGCGGAAGCTGAAGTACGTCCTCTTCCTGGAAAGCGCCTCGAAGGCCGACACCGTCGCGCGCCGCAAGGACATGGAGGACGTCGCCGCGAAGGCGAAAAGCGGGCTCGATTTTCTCCAGCTCGTGTACACGTATTCCGACCGGCCCGACAGCGGCGTGGTCTTCCACCGCGGCGAGCTCAGTGCGGCCCTCGACAACGCGGTCTTCTCCGCCTCGTCCGGTTCGGTGGTCGGCCCGGTCGAGGATCAGGAGGGGCTGCATCTCGTGAAGGTGCTCGAAGAGAAAACCGGGACGAACGAGTACATCCGCGCCGCGCACATTCTGCTTCCCCTTTCCGGTCCCGACTCTGCGGCGGTGAAGACGCTGGCCGCGGATATTGTGACAAGGGCGCGCGCAGGGAAGGACTTTGCCGCCCTGGCCCGCGAGTTCTCGAAGGACGGATCGAACGCGCAGAGCGGCGGCGATCTCGGCTGGTTCACAAAAGGACGGATGGTCCCGGCGTTTGAAAAGGCCGCCTTCGCGGCCCGGGCCGGCGAGGTCGTGGGACCGGTCCGGACCCCGTTCGGGCTGCACATCATCAAGGTGCTCGGCCGCGACAGCCGCGAGGTGAAGCTCGCGCACGTTCTCATGAAAATCACCCCGAGCTCGCAGAGCAAGAACGATGTCGCCGACCGGGCGAAGGATTTTGCCTACAACGCCCGGGAGTCGGAGTTCAACAAGGAAGCGCAGGGGACGGGGCTTGAAGTCAGGGAGACGCAGATCCAGGAGAAATCGACGGTGATCCCCGGCATCGGCATCAACGAAGCTGTCGGCCACTGGGCGTTCGGAGCAAAGGTCGGGGCCGTGAGCGATCCCTACACGATCACCAACGGCTCCGCAGTCTTCTCCGTGGCCGAAGCCAAGGACGCGGGCGTCAGGCCGTTCGACGAGCTCAAGGAATCCCTGAAACCGCTTGCGCTGCAGAAGAAGAAGATGGAGCGGGCGAAATTACTCGCTGCGGATGCACGGGAGAAACTTTCCCCGGGAGACAGTCTGACGAAGCTGGCCGGCATCTCTCCGCCTGTCACGGTGCAGTCGACAGGCTCATTCACCGCATCCGGCGTGATTCCGGGCGTGGGCCGCGACCCCGAATTCATCGGCGCTGTCTCGGGGCTGAAGGTCGGCCGGATCTCTCCTCCCGTCTCCGGTGTGCGCGGGGCCTATCTGATACAGCTTCTGAGCAGTTCGGGGTTCGACTCCAGCGCATTCGCCGCGCAGAAGGAAATGCTGCGCTCGCGCACGCTGCAGGAGAAACGGACCCGCTTCCTGTCGGAGTGGATCACGAGGTTGAAGGAGAAGGCGGACATTGAAGACAAGCGGGATGTCTTCTACCGGTAGTGACCGCGGGCCGTGGAGGGGTGCGAGGCTCCTTTTCATCGTGGCAACGGCGGCGCTGGCTGCCCCCCCCCTGCGTGCGGGTGACGGGCCCTTCTCGATCATACTGAAAGGGAACCTCACAACAAGCTCGCTGATCTACGTCACGCCCGACGCGGCCGATCCTGTTGCGCGGGGGAACACGTTCGACCTGACCGGGACGTTTGGCTACGGCGCCGAGATCCGGTTCAGAATTCCGGAGACGAGCCTCGCCCTGGGAGTGTCCGCCGACTACATCCGGACCCGGGGGGAGGGCACGCTCAACGGAACGACGATCCCTGTCGAGGACGGGTACACCGCGATCCCCCTGGAGCTGACCGGGTACTTCATCATCCCTCTTTCCGGTGAGTACTTCGGCGTGTTCATGGGGGGCGGGGCGGGGGTGTACTTCGGGACCCGGACATACTCCCTGGCGGGTGTCGGAGCGGCGACGGTTGAGAACACGCCCGGATTTGCCATCCATGTCCTCGGAGGGATCAGCTACAGGTTTCTGGATTCTTTCCGGGGAATCTTCGAGATGAAGTTCCGCGACCTGCAGTTTGAATCCGTGAACGCATTCAACACCCGCGTCGTACGCTACCAGGATACGGTCGTCAACGTCAGCACCCAGCCCTTCAAATCCCGCGTCGAAACAGACGGGGTCATCTTCCAGATCGGAATCGCCTACACATTCTGAACGTGCTTCCCCCGCCGGCGATCACCACGCGTTTCGACGTCGTCACACACGAAGTCAGCTTGGCCCCCTATCGCTGGTCGCTGATTGCGGTGCGCGACACCAACCGGCTGCTCGACGCCATCACGCCGGAACAGTTCGAGACTGACGGGCGGTTGCCCTACTGGGCCGAGGTGTGGGCGTCTTCTCCTGCGCTCGCCCGGCATCTGCGGCAGAGACCGGACCTGGCCGGGAAGGAGCTCCTCGAGCTCGGATGCGGACTCGGTCTGGCGGGGATCGCCGCGGCGCAGGCGGGAGCCGTGGTGCTGATGACGGATTACGAAGAGGATGCCCTCGAGTTCGCACGGTTCAATGCAGCGATGAACCTCGGGCCCGGAGAGCTTTCCCGTGTGGCGTTCCGCCGGATGGACTGGCGGAACGCGGAGATCCCGGAGAGGTTTGACATCATCATGGGTGCCGACATCGCGTACGAGCGGAGGAACTTCGAGCCGCTCCTCTGTCTCGTTCGCAGGCTGCTCCGGCCCGGCGGCTCGTTTCTTCTCAGTGACCCGGACAGGGAGATCGGCCGGGACTTCATCCGTCTGGCCGGATCGGAGGGGTTCTCCGTGCGCGGCCACCCGGTCCGGGTGAATCACCGGGGGCGGGACCTGACAGTCATACTCTCGGAGCTCCTCCGGAAGGAGGAGAGATGAACGCCCCCCCGGCACTCCGGATCTACGTCACCGGATTCATGGGAAGCGGCAAGAGCACGATCGGTCCGCTGCTGGCCGCGGGCCTCGGATACCAGTTCGTCGATCTTGACGCGGCGATCGAGGCAAAGGAGGGGAAGACTGTTCCCGGGATATTCCGCGAAAGGGGGGAGCCGGAGTTCCGGTCTCTGGAACGTCGTGAGCTCGCGCTCCTGTGCACCCGCGTCGGCATTGTCGTCGCGACCGGCGGAGGAGCGCTCACCGATCCCGGATCACGGGAGATCATCCGTGCGTCGGGTCTGCTTGTCTACCTTGAAGTCTCCGCCGGAACGCTCTTCGCGCGTCTCCGGGCGGGGGGGGGTCGTCCAATGATCGCCGCGGACGACGGCACGCCGCTCGCCGATGAACAGCTCCGCGAACGGATCACGACTCTCCTCCGCACTCGTGAGCCCCTCTACCGCCGTGCCGACATCATCGTTGATGCCGGCGCTCGGTCCCCCGGCGATACCGTCTCCGCCATCCTGAAGTCGCTCAGCGCACTCCCCGGCCCGCACTGAGCGACGAGGGTGCCCCCCGGGGTGAACCCCTCCAACTCCTTGCATCTCAATCAGTTAATAGCTAGATTACCATTTTAGGAAGGGCACGAATGGCGCCCCTGACCGAAAAACGCCTCCGGGAGTTGCTCGGCAATTTCACCGGGAAAAGGATCGCCGTCGTAGGCGACCTGATGATCGACCGCTATTACTGGGGGTCCGTACACAGGGTCTCCCCGGAGGCACCCGTCCCCGTTGTCGAGGTGGAAACAGAGTCCGTCAGGCTCGGCGGGGCGGCAAACGTGGCGAACAACATCCAGGCTCTCGGCGGCTCGGCATTCCTGGTCGGACTCGTGGGAGACGACCACCCCGGCTCGATGTTCAGGGACATGCTGAGCGATCAGGGTTTTGACACCGGCGGCGTCGTCACCGACGCCGGGCGGCCCACCACGATCAAGACCCGCGTGATCGCGGCCGGACAGCACGTCGTCCGGATCGACTACGAATCAAAACAGGAATGTCCCGGGCCGCTCCGGAGGAAACTGATCGACGCGGTACGCTCGAACATACGTTCTCTGGACGGTATCATCATCGAAGACTACAACAAGGGGGTCGTCACACGCGACGTGATCCACGCGGTCATCGCCAGCGCCAACGAACACGGGAAGCCCGTGACCGTCGACCCGAAATTCAACAATTTCTTCGAATACAAGAATGTCACGGTCTTCAAGCCCAACCGGCGTGAAGTCGAAGAAGCCGTCGGAGGTAAACTGAAAACCATCGCGGAAGTCGAGCGGGCGGGGAAGAGTCTTCTGGCATCGCTGAACGCCCGTAATGTCCTCCTGACGCGCGGAGAGGAGGGGATGTCCCTTTTTCAGTCCGACGGGACCGTCACGCATCTTCCGACAACGGCCGGGGTTGTGCAGGACGTCTCGGGGGCGGGCGATACCGTCATCTCCACGCTCACCATGGCACTTGTTGCGGGAGGCGGCATCGCGGAATCGTGCGTCCTCGCGAACTGTGCGGGGGGGGTCGTCGTGGGTGCCGTCGGGATCGTGCCGATACTCCCTGAACAGCTCCTCGGGGCGGCACTCCGGGACATGGAAAGGCGGAGGAACGGAAACTGATGGAGAAAATCGTCTCCCTTCCCGCGCTCGCACGCATCAGGGCCCGGCTCCGCCGGCGGGGGAAGCGCGTGGTCTTTACCAACGGGACATTCGATATCGTGCACCGGGGACACGTGGAGTTCCTCGCAGCGGCGCGAAAGATGGGGGACGTTCTTATCGTCGGGCTCAACAGCGACGCCTCCATACGGCGCATCAAAGGCCCGAAGCGGCCCATCAACCGGGCGGCCGACCGTGCGACGGTGCTCGCGTCCCTGGCCTCCGTGGATTATATCTGTTCGTTCGGCGAGGACACGCCCTACCGCATGATCCGGCGGCTGCTCCCCGATGTCCTCGTGAAAGGGGCCGACTGGAAGAAGGGGACGATCGTCGGGGCTGACGTGGTGACAGCACGAGGAGGGTCGGTCAGAACCGTCCGTTTGACACCGGGGCGCTCGACGACGAACGTCATCGAGCGTGTCCTGCGCGCCTACGCCGGTCGCGGGGCATGAACGTTGCTCCGTCCGCCGGGGAGTGAGGTCTGTGAGAAAGATCCGCACAATAGCGCTCTACATGCTGGTCGGGATACCGCTCTTTATCGGCGTCATCATCGCGATCACGCAGACCCAGATCTTCCGCAACCGGCTTCGCGCGGCCGCGCTCTCCGAGCTTGATTCCCTCGTCAACGGTGAAGTCCATATCGGCCGTCTGAACGGCGACCTGATTACGGGAATATCGATCGACAGCATCTCGATCGACGTCAACGACGGACCCTTCCTGCGGATCCCGCGTCTCGAGATAGCGTACAATTTCTTCGCCCTCCCCGGGAAGACGATAGCAATCCGGAAGCTGACGCTCACGCGTCCAGAGGTCTGGTTCTCCCGGCCGCGCGGCGGCCGGTGGAACCTGTCGGATCTCCTCCGGCGGCGTCCTCCGGATACCGCCTCATCGAAGCCCTTCGACTGGGTGATCGACGTCCAGCGGCTCGAGATCCTCGACGGCACGGTATCGCTCCTTGACTCCCTGTCGCTTGCCGATGAGCGTCACGGGGAGGTACAGGACGGATCTGTCGAGTACCACGCCTTCACGCTCCGGGGAGTCAATCTTGTGCTTGCGGCGAATATCCGCAGGGACAGGCAGCGCGCGGTAATCGCATCCTGTTCATTTTCGTCGGCGGCACCCGATTTCCGGCTCACGATGCTCCGCGGCGCGTTCAGCCTCTCGCCGGGGGAAGCCCGGGTGGACAGCATGCGCGTCATCACCGGGAAGACAGACATCTCTCTTGACGCGTCGATGAAAGACATCGACCTCCTCGGAGGGATAATCCTGCGAAACCTGCAGGCTGCCCCCGTTGAGCTGTCGCTCCGGGCGCGCCCGGTAGATCTCGACGAGCTCAAGTCGTTCATCGCTCCCCTGGAATTTCTTTCGGGGCGTCCGGAGATCACGCTGCAGGCCTCTGGCCCGTTCGGGGATCTGGCGGTGAGGAAGCTGGACCTGCGGTTTGGCACTTCGTCGCTGTTCCTCAAAGGGAGCATAACCAACCTCCACGATCCGGGGCGGGTCGCGCTCAATGTGAAGGTCACGGAGAGCACGGTCGAAGGGACCGATGTGAACGCGCTCCTTCCCGGTCTTGATATCCCTGATCTCTCCCCGCTCGGGACGACCACGCTGAATCTGGAGTATGAAGGGAAGCCGGCCGACTTCCGTACGAAATTTCTCGTGGAAACCGCGGCCGGGAAGGTCCAGTCTTCCGGCCTCAGGCTGATGGCCGGCGGCCCGTCGGCTCTGGGATATGATGGAACAATCCTCTTCAGGAAGCTGGATCTTGGCAGGGCGCTGGGTGACGAGAGGCTCAGGAGCAGCCTGAACGGCACGCTCGTGGTCAGGGGGAAAGGCGTCACTGTCCGTGGCCTTGCCTCCACGGTGGGGCTTGCGATCGACAGCTCCTCGCTTCGCGGACTCCCGCTCACTCAGACGCAGGTTTCGCTCCAGGGTGCCGGCGGCAGGATAAGCGGACGCATGAACGTCTCGCTCGGCAACATGAAGGCCCGGCTGACCGGGGATCTGCAGCAGGCACCGGGGAGGGACCCGGCGTTCCATCTCGACGGGGACGTGTCGTCCCTCAATCTCGAGAACATATTCCATGATACGAGCTACAATAGCGACATCACGATGAAGCTCAACGTCCAGGGGTCGGGACTGTCATGGGCGAACGTGAACGGTGATGTGACTGTCGATCTCTCTTCGTCGCGGTACCGTGAGTACACGCTGGATCAGGGTGTGGTCCACCTGATGCTGGACCAGAAGGACTCGACGAACAAACGCCTCCAGTTTGAATCCAACATCGCCGATCTGACGCTGACGGGAGCATTTGACCTTAAGTACATGGCCAACCTGGTCAGGTTCGAGGCCGCAAGCCTCCGCGGGGCGGTCGCGGGCAGGATCGCCCTCATCGATCCCTCGTTTGAGGCGGGGATCGACCGTGCGGACCTGGAGGCGCGCGCACGTCCCCTCGTTCTGGAGCCCCGGCATCTCGATGCGCACTACGTCCTGCATGTGAAGGACCTCGAGCCCCTTTCGGCGGCCTCCGGCAGCACGAGCTACGACGGCACGGGGCTGCTCACCGGCACCATCCGCGGCGGGTACAACGGCCTGACGCTCACCTCGGAGGCGGTACTGGAGGATTTCTTCTACGGGAAGGCGGATGCCGGGATATTGATCGAGGACGGCCGGGTCCGGCTTGAGGTAAGCTCGCTCGGACCCGTATCCCCGCTCAAGGGGGCCGCGGTGCGTCTCGAGGCAAGCGCAGGCAGAGTCCATGTCAACAGGAACACGCTGGACAGCCTGGATTTCACTGTCGCATACGGACACGAACGGGCTTCGTTCGCCACCCGCACGGTCTTCAATACTGTCTACCGCCTGAGTTCGACCGGGAGCGCGGCTGTGGACGAAAACAGTTTCAGCGTCAGTCCCTCGACGCTCGATATCGCGTACCGGGACTTCCGCTGGCGGGCCGATTCGGGTGCGACACTGCGCGTGAACCACGTCGGTGCAGGGCTCGCCGGACTTGTCTTCCGGCGCGATTCGCAGTCCGTGGCGGTGAATCTTCACCTGGGTCAGGGACGAACATTCGATGCCTCCGTCGAAGGAAGGAACCTCGATCTTGAAGGACTGAAACATCTCCTCGGCGGGGAGGAATCCCCCGGAGAGGTGAAGACGTTCACGGGCAAAGCCCGGTTGAGCGCAAAGGGGTCGGGGACGCTCTCGGATCCCGAGATGAACGCCAGCCTTGAAGCCGACAGCGTCACGTTTCGTTCTCTCCCGTTCGGCCGGCTCATGTCGGACCTCCGGTACCGGGACAGGACCATCGATGGGCATGTGCGGGTCGTCGAACCGGGCAAGCCCGCGGAGAATCCCCCGATCATGACGATCGACGGCACGCTCCCCGTGGACCTTCGCCTTGAAAAATCGGGGGAAGACACCGTCCAGAGGGAAATGAACCTCCACGTGCTTTCTCACGGGGTCCAGATCAACATACTGGAGCCCCTGCTCCACACATTCAAGGACCTGTCGGGACTGATGACGTGTGATCTCACGCTCGCCGGGAAGCTGAAGGACCCGACCTACTCCGGCACCCTGGGGATCTCGCAGTGTTCGTTCCTGTTTCTGCCGAACAACGTCCGGTACACGCTCGAAGGGACATTCAGGCCCGCGGGGGAACGGCTCAGCGTCGTCGAGTGCACGATACGCAACGTCCCCGATGACGTGCGTGCGGGGAGGGAGGGGATCGTGCACATCGGCGGCGATTTCTCTCTCCGCGACCTGCGTCCCGGCGACTTCAACCTGACTGCCGCCGGGCAGCTCCTCGTTGTCAAGGAGACCACCGTGAAATCCTCTCTTGGAGTCTACGGCGACCTCTTCGTCGAGATCGGCCCCGGCCCGCTTCAGTTTACGGGGGAAATTGAGAACTCTCTCCTGAAGGGCTCGCTCAGCGTCGGGAATTCCACGCTGATCTTCCCCCCCACACAGTCGAACGTCATGGAAGAATCCCCGGAGTCCGTCCGGCTCGTGTTTGTGAATGACACGCTCAGAGTATTGAAGAAGCCCGAACGCTCTGCCATCGCAAAGTACTTCGCCGACACTCAGGAGAACACCGCCTCCGCAGCGCCCGGGGAAAAGAAATCAAAATCGTTTATGGACGGGTTGAGCTACGATCTCGATATCGATGCGAGCGGCGGGAACACCGAAATCCGCATGATATTCAATCCTGTGACGAGCGAAGAGCTCGTGGCCGCGCTCGACGGCAGGTTCACAATCACCGGCGACGGAAAGCGGTGGACGGGGGAGCTGACGATCAACCGCGCATACTACAACTTCTTCAAGCGGTTCGACGCGACCGGCACCATACGCTACACGGGGGATTTCCTGAATCCCGAGCTGAATATCAACGCGACATACCAGGGGACACGGACGGTCTCGGACTCCACGGCGGGTCCCAGCGGACGGTCGGAAAAAGTCACGGTGACACTCAGGATCAGCGGGACCCGGAAAGAGCCCAAAGTGAGCTTCGGCATGACGATCAACGACGTCGATTACTACAACTACACCGGGATGACGTCGCACGATCTGCAGACCGACGCGATCTCGTTTATCGTCGCGGGGAACTTCCCGTTGAACGCCAATGAAAAGAGCGACCTCACAACCCAGGCCCGGTCGATGGCCCTGAATACCACGCTCACCGGGGCTTCCTCCGTCCTCACGGAGAAGTTTTCGGCCTTCCTCAGGCAGCAGACGGGGATCGATGTCAACGTGGAACTGAACGTCGCCGGACGGGAGGCCACCGAGCTCCGTCTGAGCGGGACAGCCTGGAACGGCTACTGGCGGTATGGAGGGACAATCCTCAACGACCCCCTCGCCAATGCGAACGTCAGCATTCTCTACTCCTTCGGGACGATATTCGACAATCCTTCCCTGCGCAACCTGATGCTTGAGCTCGAGCGCCGGGTTGAGCCGGGAGTCCTCGGCACCAACGACCTCAAGCGGGTCAACTCCGCCAGGGTCTTTTACCGCTTTTCATTCTAAAAGGAGACACACATCGCACAGATCAAGCAACGGGTCCTCGCGTACCTCACCTCGCACGCAGCCGCGGTCACCGTCAAGGATCTCGCCAGGCACATCAAGATAAAGGGGAAGGAGGAGTTCCGCACCCTTCGTGAGTTGATGGACGAACTGGAACGGAAAGGGATCGTCACGGCGGACGATCAGGGGAAGTTCACCTACAGCCGCCGGAAAGAGAAACGCGGGAGCGGCGGAAAGACCTCCGGCCGCATCACCGGGACGCTCTTCATGACGCGCCGCGGGTTCGGGTTCGTCGCAATCGAAGGGACCGACGAGGAGATCTACATCGCGCCGAAATACCTCCACACGGCGCTCCACAGCGACGTGGTGGAGGTGGTGCAGTTTGCCGGGCGGGCCGGCCGCGGCGGCCGCGGGAAAGGGCGTGAGGATGACAGGCCCGAAGGGGAAGTGGTCGCAATACTCGAGCGCAAGATCTCGACCGTCACCGGCCGCCTTGAAGCGGGGAGGTCGTCGTTTTTTGTCGTCCCCGATGACGAGCGGATAGCGCGCGATATCTATGTCTCGCGCGAAGACTCGCTCGGGGCGAAGCCCGGCGACAAGGTGGTTGTCCGTCTTCTCGACTGGACGGACGAACATCTGAACCCGGAGGGACAGATCACGGAGATACTGGGCACGGCCGGTGACGCGCGCGTGGAGGTGCTCAGCGTCGCGCGCACGTTCGGTCTTCCGGCGCACTTTCCGCCGGCGGTGGAAAGCGAGGCCGCCGCGCTCGATACCGCGATCTCGGGGGAAGAAATACGCGGCCGGATCGACTGCCGCCGCATCACGTGCGTCACCATCGACCCGGAGGACGCGAAGGATTTTGACGATGCGGTGTCGTACGAGCCTCTTCCCGGCGGGAGCTCCCGGCTGGGCGTTCACATCGCCGACGTGAGCCACTACGTGCGTCCGGGGACGGCACTCGACGGCGAAGCGTACGCGCGGGGGACCAGCGTCTACATGGTCAACGAGGTCGTCCCGATGCTTCCGGAACGGCTCTCGAACGACCTCTGCAGCCTGAGGGCGGACGTGGACCGGCTGACGTACAGCGTCTTCATGGACATCGCCCCGGACGGGGCGGTCGAGAGATACTCGATAGGCAAGAGTATCATCCACAGCGCCCGCCGGTTCAGCTACGAAGAAGTCCAGAAGGTGATCGATGCGGGGAAGGGAGAGCATGCGGAGATCATCCTCCCCCTGTTCAATCTCTCACGTGTGTTGTTGAAACGTAGGAGGAAAAACGGAAGCCTCGATTTCGACACGGGGGAGGCGAAATTCCAGTTCGATGCGGAAGGGCTGCCATCGCGGATCATCAAGAAGATCCGCCTTGATGCACACCGGCTCATCGAGGAGTGCATGCTCCTGGCGAATCAGACGGTCGCCCGGCACGTCGGTGCGCAGAAAAAGGAGACGGAAGTCAAGCCCTTTCTGTACCGGGTTCACGACCTTCCCGACCCGGTGAAGCTCCAGGAGCTCGCCGGTTTCGTCAAGCAGTTCGGGTATTCCCTGGAGGCGAAGAACGGCGTTCCCTCCCGCGAGCTGCAGAAGCTGCTCGACAGGGTGGAAGGCTCCGAAGTCGAAAACGTCATCAACGAAGTTGCGCTCCGCTGCATGGCCAAAGCGGTGTATGCGACGAAGAACATCGGCCACTACGGGCTGGCATTCACGCACTACACGCACTTCACATCCCCGATCAGGCGGTATCCCGACCTGGTCGTACACCGTTTGCTGGAAGAGTACAGGAAGGGGGTCACCGGAACGCGTCTCGAGGAGATCCGCAGGCGGCTCCCCGACGTCGCCCGGCAGTCATCCGAGAGGGAGAGGCTTGCCAACGACGCGGAACGGGCCTCCGTGAAGGTGATGCAGGTCGAATACATGAAGCGCCATGTGGGAGACGAATTTGCCGGCGTTGTCACGGGGGTCACGAATTTCGGCCTTTTTGTCGAAATCAACGACCTTCTCGTCGAGGGGATGATCCCGGTCCGGGAGCTCTCGGACGACTATTATGTCTTTGACGAGAAGCACTATTCGCTCCGCGGGCGTTCGCGCGGCAAGGTCTACCGGCTGGGGGACCCCCTCCGGGTTCAGGTCCTCTCCGTCAACGCGGAAGGGCGGAAGATCGATTTCTCGATCGTATCCTGAGGGCGTGCCGTGGGAGCGCCCCGTGACGGCGTCCGGTGATGGAGCCTTTTCCGGCGCGAGAGTGTTAAACCATTGACGGACGTCAGGTGTTTAATAAGGGGGATCTGCGGCTGTTTGCTTCATCTTCGGGATTTTTCTTACATTCAAAGCTGGCGGTCCCTGCTTCATTTCTGGCGGCACGGGGAAATTCATCAAGCGAGGGGAGCATGAAACTGTTCGATCGGGGCGTTGTTCGCTGGGGCGCGGCCTTCATCCTGTGTGTGTGTGCATGCGCGGGCTCCCGCGCTCAGGACGAGGAATTCGGGAAGAACAAGGTGCAGTACACCCGATTCCACTGGTCCTACCTGCAGTCGGACCATTTCGATATCTACTTTTCCGACGGAGGACAGTACCTGGCGGAATTCACCGCCACGGCCGCCGAGTCCGCCTACGCCTCGCTCAGCAAGTCGTTCCGCTACCAGCTCGTGAACCGTGTTCCCATCATCATTTACAATTCGCACAACGACTTCCAGCAGACGAATGTCGTGAGCGAATATCTTGAAGAGGGGATCGGCGGCGTCACGGAGCTGTTCAAGAACCGCGTCATTCTTCCCTTCGAAGGGGAGTACAGCAAGTTCCGTCACGTCATCCACCACGAACTGTCGCATGCCGTCATCAACGACATGTTCTACGGCGGATCCATCCAGTCGATCATCTCGAATAACATCACGCTCCAGCTCCCCCTCTGGTTCAATGAGGGCCTCGCGGAATACGAGGCGTTGAAATGGGACACCGATTCCGACATNNGCGACGCCACGGTGCACGAATACCTCCCCACAATCAACCAGCTGTACGGCTATTTCGCGTACCGTGGAGGCCAGTCGCTCTGGTGGTACATTGCGGGAAAATACGGTGACCAGAAGGTGGGGGAGATCCTGA
>PMDK01000239.1:17928-44695 GCA_003154425.1 Ignavibacteriota bacterium | reverse complement strand
GCTATCCGCTGGGACGGGACAAATGACCACGGCACCGGTGTGAGCAGCGGCATGTACATCTATCGTCTCAAAGCGGGGAACTTCGTCCAGAGCAGAAAGATGATGATGCTCAGATAAATCGCGATTGCGGGGACTCTTTGCCAGGCTCTCCGGGATCAGATCCTGGAGAGCCTGGCTTTCCCATTTCACGTCCCCGCGGGAGTGCCGGTATATGGGACATGCTGAAGCATCCATCGATGATCACGCCAGGAGCGGGAATGTCCCTGCAATGCGCAGGTTCACCCGACTGGTCACCTGCGCNNGTGAAACAGGGACTGTCGCAGGCTGACGTGAACTGTATACTTCAGGACAGCCGCGGCATGATGTGGCTCGGAACGCAGGACGGGCTCAACAGGTACGACGGTTACGGTTTCAGGGTGTACAAACACGATCCCGGAGATCCCCGTTCACTCAACGACAGCTGGATTATCACCATCGCAGAGACTCCTGACGGGACGCTGTGGGTGGGGACACGGGGGAACCAGCGCTCCCTCAACCGGTTCGACAGGCTGACTGAGACGTTCGCGCAGGTCCCCCGGGAGAGTGCCCCGCTGAAAGACGCGCGGACCAGCGCGGTCCGTCCATCGTACACGGACGCATTCGGCGAGACATGGTCGGGAACTCTCGGCAACGGCCTTACCCGGCGCGATCCCCGCACCGGAGAGACCACCTCGTACAGGCACGTTCCGGCAGACCGGGGGAGCATCGCCGATGACAGAGTGTATTCCGTGGCAGGCGATCACCTCGGGGAGATCTGGGTCAGTACCCACGAAGGTCTCGACCGGTTTGACCGGAAGTCTGGGAAGTTTGTCCACTTTACGCACGACGAGAAGAATCCGTACAGTCTCAGCGATAACTGGGTCTGGCCGGTTTTTGAAGACAGGGGCGGTGTCCTCTGGGTCGGAACGATCCGGGGCGGATTGAACAGGTTCGACCGGCTGACGGGACGGTTCACCCGCTTCAAGCACCAGGAATCCGATCCGAGGAGCATCGCGAATGACCGCCTCTACTCCATCTACCAGGATGCCTCCGGGTTGATGTGGGTGGGGACTGCGGAACACGGCGTTGACCGGTTCCATCCCGAACTCACCGCGTTTGTGCATTACGCCCATGCCCCTTCGAATACCTCCAGCCTCATCAACGACGACGTGGTCTCGGCATTCGTGACCCGCTCCGGGGTCCCCTGGATAGGGACTCGCGGCGGATTGGAGCGGCTGGACCGTTCAACTCACGCGTTCACCCATTACACGCACGATCCGTCCGACCCCCGGACCATTGCAGACAACACGGTGGAATGCATGATCGAGGATCAATCAGGACTCCTGTGGATGGGAACGTTTGCCGGTGGTCTCGAACGCTTCGATCCGCGGGCAGGCATTTTTGTGCACTTCAAACACGATGCCTCGAATCCAAAAAGTCTGAGTGACAACAGCATCTATGCGCTCTGCGAGGACCGGACCGGAGTCCTCTGGGCCGGGACATACGGGGGCGGGCTGAACAGTTTCGACCGCGCCTCCGGGACATTCAGGTGCTACGCACATAATGACACGATCCCCGGGACCCTCGGGGCACCCGGCGTTTTCTCGCTCTGCGAAGATCATGAAGGGGTCCTCTGGGTCGGGACGTTCGGCGGGGGACTTGACCGCTTCGACCGCGAGGCGGGGACGTTCACACACTTCAGGCACAGTGAGGCGGACCCCGGAAGCCTGAGCGACGACGTGGTTGCATGCCTCTACGAAGATCGTACGGGAACGCTCTGGGCGGGGACGGCAGGGGGACTGAACCGTTTCGACCGCCTGACGGGGAAGTTTAGACGGTACACACAAAAGGAGGGTCTTCCCAACGACGTCATATTCGGCATCCTGGGGGACGGCCGCGGCAACCTCTGGCTGAGCACGAACAGGGGGCTCTCGGAGTTCGACCCCCGGCGCGAGCTGTTCCGCAACTTCGACGACAACGACGGCCTTCAGGGGAATGAATTCAACCAGGGAGCGTTCGGGAGTGATCCGCGCACGGGCGAAATGTACTTCGGGGGGGGGAACGGGTTCAATCTCTTCCATCCGGACAGCGTCAGGGGGAACCCGTACGTTCCGCCGGTGGTGTTCAGCTCGTTCACCCGTTACAACAGCGATGACAAGGAGGGAAAACCGATCGAGGAAAGGGGGATCAGCGCAAAGCCTGAGATCGTCCTCTCCTACAAGGATAACGTCGCGATCTTTGAGTTTGCGGCTCTGAATTATTATAATACGTTCAAGAACGAGTATTCCTACCGTCTGGAAGGCTTCAACGATAACTGGATCCGGCTCGGGACCGACCACCGGGCCACGTTTACAAATCTGGACGGGGGCCGCTACACGCTCCATGTCCGGGGCTCCAACAATGACGGCATCTGGAACGATGAAGGCGCCTCTGTCCGCCTGATCGTTACGCCTCCCTGGTGGAAGACGACCTGGGCGTACGCGGCATATGCCTTCGTGTTTCTCTGCTCGCTTTACGGGATCCGCAGGTTCGAGATGAACCGGCAGGCGCAGAAGGCGCAGGTGAGGGAATCCGAGCTGCGCGTGAAGGCAACGGAGGCGGAAAAGCGGGCGCTCCAGGCTGAGAACGAGAGACAGACCAAGGAACTCGAGGACGCCCGGCAACTGCAGCTGTCGATGCTTCCCCGTGAAGTGCCCGTGCTCCCTGATTTCGATATTGCCGTCTACACGAAGACCGCAACGGAGGTCGGGGGGGACTATTATGATTTCAGCACTGCGCCGGACGGGGCTTTGAGTGTGGCGTTCGGCGATGCGACGGGGCACGGCATGCAGGCGGGGACGATCGTGACGCTGATGAAAGGGCTCTTCCTGTCCGATGCGGCCCGGTTCGATATCCAGGTGTTCTTCAGTCATTGCAGCAGGGCGATCAAGGAGATCAGGCTCGGAAGGCTCTTCATGGCATTCACGCTCGTGCGCCTGAAGGGGGACAGGCTCTCGTTCTCGAGTGCGGGGATGCCCCCGCTGTTCCTCTACAGGGAGAACGACGGCTCGGTGGAGGAGATCCTCCTGAAGGGGATGCCCCTGGGCGCGATGAAGAATTTTCCGTACGCCCTCCATGATGAGGAGCTGCGACCCGGCGATACAGTGTTGCTGCTGACAGACGGGCTTCCGGAGCAGAAGGACGCCTCCGGCGAAATGTTCGACTACGCGAGAGTCCAGAGCGCCTTCGCCGAGGTGGGGGGACGATCCACGGAGGAGATCATCGGAAGGCTGGTCCAGGAGGCTGAACGCTGGCTCAACGGCGCATCGCCGGACGATGACATCACCATGCTTGTCATCAAGAAGAAGGCAAACGGACACACAACGGAAGGATCCCCATGACCGACGCAGTGACGATGAAAATTACTCTGCCGAAGATCCCGGACATCGAGCTTGTGGCGCTCGAAGGGCTCGACCGCCTTGCCCGACATCTCGGCATCGCGGAGGAGAAGATCGGCGAAGCGAGGATTCTTGTCACCGAGGCGGTGATCAACGCGCTCGAACATTCGGGGGAGACAAACCCCTCGGTGCGCGTGGAGTTCAAAATGACCACAAAGGACCTCTCCATATTCGTCCGGGATTACGGGAAGGGGTTCGCACCCGGCTCGATTGAAGAGCCGGATATCAAGACCAAGCTGGATTCGAAAAGCAAGCGGGGATGGGGACTGAACCTGATGAAATCCATGTCGGATGACTTTCGGATCGAATCGGGCAGACGAGGCACCAAGATCACCATCAAAAAGCTTCTTCGCTGAGACAACCACATGGAACAGCCATTCAACCTGACGTCGGAAGTGCGCGACAACTGCCTGATCATCACGACATCCGGGTATGTGAACAATGTCGGCGGCGAGGCGATCGCGGCCGAGTTCGCCCGGCACTTTGATCAGGGGACGAGGCACGTCGTGATCAACCTGGCGCAGTCCAGGGTCGTCAATTCCGTCGGGATGTCCTTCCTGATTGAGATCATCGAGCACCTGCAGGAGGCGGACGGGAAGCTCGTGTTCAGCAACCTCGATCCGGCGGTGGAAAAGATGCTCTCGATCATGGGACTCTTCCAGTACGCGGGAAAGGAGAAGACCGTAGAGGATGCCCTCCTTTCGTTCCATGACACGGGGAAGAAAGGCTCATGAACGGAGGCACGGGTGCGGGCACACCCGCCAGGCTGTTCGGCGGGCAGATAGAGGCGCTGGAGAAAGCGTTCCGAACGCTTACGTTGGCGGCGACACTGAAAGACCAGGCCGCGCGCCTTCGCGACGTCCTCGGGAGCTACTTCGCCGGTGATACGGTGCGCCTCTACAGGCGGACGGGGGCGGACTGGGAGAGCGTCGCGGGAGGGGGGGACGAAACGTCTTCGCTCCTCCCGACCCCGGCAGGAGATACAGGGGCGGCTTCTGTGCTGGAGGGGGGGAAGATCTCGGTCGTTCAGAGGCTCGCCGACCGCTCCGAAATCGGCGTTCTCCTGGTCCGCCGCGCGGGAGGAACTCCGTACGCGGAACCGGATCTGATCACACTCCGGCTCTTTCTGGCCCTCTTTGACAGTGTGTACAGGGAGCTGGCCGCCCGGCGCAACGAGAAGGATCTCATTTTCTCGCTGAACCACAGGGTCCTCCAGCTGAACAGCCTGATCGATACCGGGATCGAGGTCTCAAAGCTCGAGGGGGCCGCACCTCCCCACCATCTTGCGCTTGAACGCGCGGCGTCGCTGACCAACGCTTCGAAAGGGGTGCTGCGCGTCACGCGCGGGGGACGGACAGAGGAAGAGGGGTGGTTCCCCCACGGCAGTCCGCCCGAGGGGGCCGTTCCGCGCGAGGGGGGAATCTCCTCCGCTTTCGATTTCGGCGGAGAGACATACACATTCCAGCTGTTCGACAAAGAGAGCCGGAACGGGATCATCCCGTTCGACGAGACGGACCAGCTGCTGCTTGACGCGCTCTCAAGGCAGGTCCATGCCTCACTGGAGAATCTCTATCTCCACCAGGAGGCGCTTGAAAAGCAGAAGATCGAACAGGACATTGCGGTCGCCGCTTCCATACAGCAGCGGATACTCCCGAAGTCGCTCCCCGCCATCGAGGGATACGACATCGCCGGGATCAACATCCCTTCAAAATCCGTCGGGGGAGACTACTACGACTGCATCCCGCTTCCCGACGGCCGCTTTGCGATGGTGATCGCCGACGTTGCCGGGAAAGGGGTCCCGGCGGCGCTGCTTGTCAGCAGTTTCCACGCGTACCTGACTGCCTACCTGGAAGCGGGCATCCCCCTGGTCGAGCTTGCACGGCGGATGAACAGGGTCATCTCGCGCGCGTCCACGGAGGACAAATTCATCACGGCATTCTTTGCCGTCCTCACTCCTTCTTCCGGCGCGCTGGAAACGGTGAGCGCCGGCCATAACCCCGTGTTCCTCCGTCACAAGGACGGAGGGCTCGTGGAGCTTTCGGTCGGCGGGGTTCCTCTGGGGATGCTCGACATGGATTTTCCGTACCAGAGCGAGACCCTCACGATGGCGAAGGGGGAGCGTCTTCTCCTGTACACGGACGGGATTCCCGAGGCAACTGACGGGCGACAGCGGTTGTACGATGAGGATTTCCCCCTGAAGGATTATGTACGCGCTCATGTGCCGCCGAGAGCTGACGCGTTCATACAGGAACTCATTGCGGACGTGAAGAATTTCACCGGCTCCGCGCCGCAGAACGACGATATCACTGCACTGTACCTCCTCAAAACCTGAATGTCGATCTCCATGGACGGCCGCTTATGAGGATCATGATCGTTGCCGCAATGCTCGGCGGACTCCTCCCCGGGCCCCCCGTCGCGGGAGCGCAGCAGTCGGAGGACGCCCGTCTTGCCGGTGAGGTCCGGGCCGAGTTTCTCCACACGTGGCATGCGTACAAGACGTACGCGTGGGGGCACGATGAGCTGAGGCCCCTGTCAGCCTCGTACCGCGACTGGTATGGTGAGTCGTTTTACATGACAGCGATGGACGCACTGGACACGATGGTACTCATGGGGCTGAAAGAAGAGGCCGACAGTACCCGGGAGTTTATCGCCACGCACCTGTCGTTCGACCGGGACGTCTCAGTCAAGAACTTCGAGTTCACCATACGTTTTCTCGGCGGACTCCTCTCGTCGTACCAGATGACCGGAGACGGCAGGCTCCTCCGCCTCGCCAGGGACCTGGGGGACAGGCTCCTCCCGGCGTTCCGGTCGCCGACCGGGATGCCTTACGTGAATGTCAATCTGAAGACGGGTGCGGTCCGGGGGACCGTAAGCAATCCGGCGGAGATCGGAACGCTGCTCCTGGAATTCGGGGCCCTCGGCAGGATCACGGGGGATCCGCGCTATTACGACACGGCGAAAAATGCGCTCCGTGCGCTCTACCGCCTCCGCTCGCCGATCGGCCTCGTCGGCGAATCGATCGACGTCGAGTCGGGAAGATGGGTCGGGAAGGAGAGCCACGTGACGGGAGGGATCGACTCGTACTACGAATATCTGCTTAAGTGTGCGCGGTTGTTCGACGATGAAGAGTGCCGCCGCATGTGGCTCGCGTCCGTCGGGCCGCTCAACGCCTACATCGCCGACAGCAGTGCGGGGGGACTCTGGTACGGACACGCCGACATGACGACGGGGAAGCGGACCGCCACCCTCTTCGGTTCCCTGGATGCTTTTTTGCCGGCGGTTCTCGCGCTCTCAGGGGACATCCGCAGAGGGCGGGATCTTGAAGAATCATGCCTGAGAATGTGGGAAAGGTACGGCATAGAGCCCGAGCAATTGGATTACCGTACGATGACGGCAAAGGATCCCGGGTATGCGCTCAGGCCGGAGATCATCGAGTCGGCGTACTACCTCTATCACTTTACGCACGACGGGCGCTATCTCCGGATGGGGCGCGAATTTTTCGACAGCCTGAAGAAGTACTGCAGGACCGATGCAGGCTATGCGGCCCTGTCCGATGTGGTCTCGAAAAAGAAAGCCGACTCCATGGAGAGCTTTTTCCTTGCGGAGACGCTGAAATACCTCTATCTTCTGTTTGCCCCGCCGGAGACGCTGGACTTCGACGCGGTGACGTTCAATACCGAGGCACATCCACTGCGAAGGACCTGGTGAACCAGTGTGAGGACGAAATGAAAGGACCCGGTTACACGCTGTCTTCTTTCGGTGACCTGAGTGCCACGGCCGGCGCGGTGAGGCGGCAGGAGGTCTCGCCGGGCGACAGCATCATCGTCCGCACGCAGAATTCGGTCTACGCTCTGCGGCTGGGGGAGGACGGTGCGTTCTCCGTTTCCGGGGGCTGGTTCCGCCGGAAAGGGAGGGAGAACATTCGCATGACGATCACCGGTTGCTCCCTTGGGGGGAACATGATCCGGATCGACACGATTGTCGCCTGCGGGTTTTCCATTGAATTCGGCAACAGGCTTGTCACAAGTCCTGTCCGGAGCTTCTTTGTCCTTCGAAACGGCTGGATAAACTGATGGCTCTGCCGGCTGAGGGGACGTACTTGACAATGTGCCGTCTGTGATGTAAATTTCGCGGTTGTTGTTTTTCTGTTCATTGAATCAAGGCCCGTAACGGATCCCCCGTGCATCCTGCGCACTACGACCTGACTTTTTCCTTCCGAACGATACTCCGCACCACTCACTCTGATTCTGAAACAAATTTCGCAGAAAACTTTGGATTCCCTATGGGTGCCCCGGCACACATCGAGGTGGCACGACCATGAATAAGATTGGCAAATACGAAATAGTAGAGGAACTTGGCCGCGGCGGCATGGGAGTGGTGTACAGGGCATATGACGCAAGCCTGGAACGGGATGTCGCTCTCAAGGTCATACAGCAGATCGCTCTTGATGTCGCGGACACCAAGGCGCGCTTCTACAGGGAGGCGCGCATGGCGGCAAGGCTCTCGCACGACGCCATCGCGGTCATCTACGAGATCGGTGAGGAGGCGGGAGTCCCCTTCATAGCGATGGAATACCTCCCTGGCCGGGACCTGAGAATGGTCATCGACAGCAAGGAGGACCTTTCCCTCGAACAAAAGCTGGATTACGCCCAGCAGATCTGCAGGGGACTCCAGTACGCCCACAGCAAAAACGTCATACACCGGGACATCAAACCCGAGAACATCAAGCTGCTTGAAGACGGCCGGGTGAAGATCATCGACTTCGGCATCGCCAAGCCGTATACGCCGACCTCCTCGGCCGAGGACAAGGGCACGAATGCCGCCCTCACGCGGATGGGGATGCGCATCGGGACGCCCTGGTACATGTCCCCGGAACAGGCCAGGGGGAATCCGGTGGACAGGAGGTCGGATATTTTTTCGTTCGGCGTCGTTCTGTACGAGCTGTTGACCTATGTGAAGCCTTTCCAGGGGGACGACACCACCGTCCTGTACAAGATCCTCCATGAGGACCCCCCCCCGATCAAGCTGGAAGAGAGCGGGCTGACGGAAGACCTGCAGAAGATTCTCTCCCGCTGCCTTGCCAAGGACCATGAAGAACGATACGCCGACTGCTCGGAGGCGCTCAGGGACCTCGTCGCCCTTACAAGCGGACCGTCCGCCGATCCGAGGATCCGTTCTCTGCTTGCCCAGGGGATCGCGCTCGACAAGTCGGAGCGCTACGAGGAAGCCGCGGCCAAATTCAATCAGATACTCGAAATCGACCCCGAGAACCCGCAGGCAAGATCGTTCCTGAAGAGGTTGTCCCTCAGGGACAAGGAATCGTTCATGCGTCGCGTCCTTGCGGGTAACGTCATCGGGACGGTTATTTCACATTTCCAGATACTGGACCGGATCGGGGGCGGGGGGATGGGGGTCGTCTACAGGGCCGAAGACATGTCCCTGAAGCGGATCGTGGCCTTGAAATTCCTGATGCCCGACCTGGTGCGGGATCCTTCGGCGAAAAAGCGTTTCCTGAAGGAGGCGCAGGCAGCTTCGGCGCTCGATCATCCGAACATCTGCACGATACACGAGATCAGCGAAGCGGACGAGGGGTTGCTCTTCATCTGCATGGCGTTCTACGGGGGGGAAAACCTGAGCGCCCGGATCTCCCGCGGACCTCTGACACTTGCCGATGCGCTGGATATCGTGATCAGGATCGGCCGCGGCCTTGCGAAGGCGCACGAACACGGGATCGTGCACCGCGATATCAAACCGGCCAACATCATCATCACGGCGGACGGCGAGGTGAAGATCGTCGATTTCGGCCTTGCCAAGCTTTCGGGGGGGACACAGATCACGCGCGTCGGCGCACGGATGGGGACGCTTCCGTTCATGTCTCCCGAGCAGATCAGGGGACTCGACCTCGATCACCGCACCGACATCTGGTCACTCGCTGTCCTCCTGTTCCAGGCGCTGACGGGGCAGCTTCCCTTCCAGCGGGAGTATGAAGCCGCGATGCTGTATGCAATCGTGACCGACGATCCCCCTCTCCTGACGACTGTCAACCCCGCTCTTCCCGCCGAACTCGGAGAGGTCATAACCAAGGCGCTGAAGAAGGAGCCCCATCAGCGGTACGCCTCCGTGCAGACGATGGTGGACGACCTGGAGAAGATCAAGGCTCAGGTCGTTCAGACCAAGGACCTGGCCGTTGGCCGCAGTGGCGAGGCGGAGGCTCTTCTGCGTGAAGCCCGGGACCTGTTGAAACACGGAAGGTACCAGGAATCGCTCGCCAGGGCCGAAAGGGTCCTGAAGGTTGCCCCTGCGGACTCGCGCGCCCGGGAACTTCGGGACGAGTGCACCCGGAAAATCGAAGAGGCACAGCAGGTAACGATTCTGCTCCGCGAGGGGACAGCCCTTTTCGATAAGGGGAAATTTAGGGAGGCGCGGACCGTTCTGGAAGACGTGCTGGCGGTCCAGCCAGCGCAGCCCGATGCGACGCGGATACTGGAGCAGGCCAACGACAAGCTGGAACAGCACGAGAAGATCGAGAAACTCCTTGCCGAGGGGGAAATCTCCCTCAAACATGAGAAGGCGGATGCCGCCACCGCAGCCTTCCGGCGTGTGTTGGAGATGGAACCGGACAACAGGGAGGCCCAGCGGGGTCTGAAGAAGGTGGAGAGGACCAAAACAGAACGGCCCCTGTCCGGGCATATCACGCCGAGGCCCTCCTCCCGCGCCCCATCGGGAAAGAAGACCCTCTGGCTGGTTCTCGGTCTGGCGGTTTTCGGATGCGTCGCCGTGACGGTCATCCTGATGCTCCCGAAGCGCGGTGCGGCCCCCCAGGCAAACGTTGTCGACGGAGGCCGAACAGACTCACCCGCACCGGCCGAGTCCGCGCGCAATGACATGCTCGCACAGAAGGAGGGCGCGAAGAAATCCGGCGCCCCCTCCTCGAACAGGGCCCGGTACGACGAGGCCGCCACGGCGGAGAAGAAGGGGGAGGAGGAGTTCAAGGCAGGTTCCTATGCCGCTGCCCGGGGATCGTTCGAAAATTCGGGGGCGCTCTACAGGAAATCGGCGGATGAGGCAGAGACCGCCGCCGCTGCCTCGTTGGATCTCAACGGCCTCAAAACTATGGTCTCGTCCGCACGGGAAGAAATGCTCGCCGAGAAATCTGCCGCACTGAAGGAGGGGGGGCAGGAGCTTGCACCCCAGCAGTTCGGCCGCGTACAGAATCTGGAGCGTGAGGGGGACAAGGGGCGCAATGCGGCAACCAGGGAAGCTCTCTCTGCCTCCCGAAGCTCGTATCTGGAAGCGCGCGATGGGTACAGAAATGTCAGGGAAGAAGCGACGCGCACCGGCGCGCTGAAGAAGGAGGCGGAGGCGAAGATCCTCTTGATGAATCAGGCAAAGCAAAGCGTGCCGGGGAGTGACCAGGACAAAAAAGCAAGCCCGAAATACCGGAGCGGGATCGAGACGGAGAACGCGGCAAGAGGTCTTTTCCATTCGCTGGATTACACGGGGGCGCGCGACGGTTTTGTGCGGGCCGGTTCCCTCTTTGCGGATGCGGGGAACGAGATCAGGGCGGCAGGTGCGGGCGCGAAACCCGGCGCCCCGGTTGCAGACAACAAACCCCCGGAGAAAAAGGAACCGGTGAAGAACGAGAAAGAGGAGCGGGAGACGAGCGTCCGCCAGACACTCGAATCATACAAGAAGAGTTTCGAGGAGGGGGACATACAGACGTTTGCCGCCCTTTGCAATCTCACTCCCGAGGCTTCTCGACGCACGGAGGGATTGTTCAAGAGCACGGAAAATAGGGCGATGACCATCGGTCAGTATTCTCTTTTACCCGACCTGGTCCACGGCCGGGCACAACTGGTGCAAAAGTACCGCTCCGCCGACGGGGGTGCCGACGAAGCGGTTGCAGGGGAAGTAACGCTGGAATTCGTCAACGGCCGCTGGAGCATCACGTCGTTCACACGCAAATAACTTTCTCAATCAATGCACGAAGGGTACGGACGTATGAAAAAGAAGCTACCGCTTGGGTTTCTGTGCGCTCTCCTGTGCTGCAGCGCTCTCTTCAGCACTCCGGCGAACGCCCAGCTCAACACGGTGTTCAGGGACATGTTCAGCACAATACTCCACGACCGCCTGCAGAAAGTCGGGACGGCGCAGCACCAAAACCATTTTCTTCCGGCCGATACGATCGCGAACAACGAACTGGTTCCCGCGCTGAACAGTCTGATCGCAGGGAATGTCTCATCCTTCCCCCTGGGTTCGACCGGCGCGGGTGTGATCTACGAAGCGTCCATGGGTCTGGATCCCGTCACCGGCCTCCCCCTGCCGACCTCGACAAGCCTGGGTCCGATATTCGGCGAGACCGGAAAGCCGCTCGGGGCCGGCAAAATCGCCGTGGAGCTGAGCTACACCTACCTCGACCTGGCCAGCTTCAGGGGGCTCCCGACAAGCCAGATGCAGTTCAACTTCACTCACCAGGAGATACCAAGGGGGGGGAAGGTCGACTCTGTGCTGGGTCTCAGCCCGAACGAAAGCGATATCATCACGCTGACCACCGACCTGCATGCGCGCGCGCAGATCGGCGCGCTCTCGGCGACAGTGGGCGTCACCAGGGATCTTGATGTCGGCGTCGCGATCCCTATCATTAGCATCACCCTGAGCGGAACGGCCAGGGCGGTGATCACAAGCTATTCCTTTGCGGCCACCGGGCAGGCAAACCACTATTTCGCGGGTGACTCGCTCCACCCCGTGCTGCAGACGACGTATCCGTACAGCGCGAATGCGACAGGGATCGGTGACGTCGCATTACGCGCCAAATACAGTTTCTCGCGAGGCAAAAGCCTCGACGCCGCTGCCCTTCTGGACGTGCGACTCCCCACAGGAGACACTGCGAAGTTCCTGGGGACCGGAAAGCTGACGACGCACGTTTGGGGGATTGTTTCGAGGCGGTTCGGTGAGGTCACCCCGCACCTCAATATCGGGTACACAAGGAACCCTGCCGATTTTCAAAGCGATCTTTTTGAATTCAGGGCCGGGTTCGACAGCAAGCTCTTCACAGGTTTCACTTTTGCGATCGACATACTCGGGCAGATAGCTCTCAGCACGTCGAAGGCGGTACACCTGGCGCCTGGGACAACGACAATTTACGACCATCCAACCAAATTCCCGACCACCGACAGCTCCGGTGTGGCGCCGCGATACGTACAGAATAGCAACATTCCCGACAGTGATTCCGACAACATCTACAGCGCCGCCGTAGGGTTCCGGTACGCCCCTTCGGAGAGGATCGTCCTGTTCTTCAACGCGCTTGTTCCCCTGAACAACCAGGGGCTCCGCGCCGCTCTGGCGCCCACGCTCGGTTTCAGCGCTTCGTTCTGATGCAGCTATGGCCAAAGAGTACGATCCGCGGATGCACTCCGCTGAACACATCCTCAACCAGACGATGGTCCGCATGTTCNNTCGACCGGGGGCGCGCGTTCAGCGCGCATGTCGAGAAGAAAAAGTCCAAGTGCGACTATCACTTCGACCGCGACCTGACGCCGCATGAGAGGGAGGAGCTCGAGAGGCGCGTGAACGAGGTGATCGCCGCCGACCTGCCGGTGCGGGCGGAGTTCCTGACGCGGGAAGAGGCGGACCGCTCGTTCAACCTCTCGCGGCTGCCCGAAGAGGCCGGAGAAACGATTCGCATCATCCGGATCGGCGACTACGACGCCTGTCCATGCAGCGGGGTGCATGTTGAACGCTCAGGCGCGATCGGGACCTTCCGGATCATCTCCACCGCCCACGAGGACGGTGTCCTTCGGGTCCGCTTCAGGCTCGAGGAGTGAGGCCGACTCCCCCCGTCGCCTGCCGCAGACTCCACAGTTCGATACCGGGAGGGAAAACGTCATGACACGACACGCCGTTCTGATCTGCCTCCTCCTTTCGGGGGCTGGTTCGCTCTCCGCGCAGGCCCACTTCGACCGGTTCTTCGACGGCGGAACGCTCCGCGTGGACCTCTATCACACAGGGACCAGGGGGGAGGAGCGCTTCGCGCTGGACAGGGCCATCCTGGAGGGGGGGTGGCCGGGACACCGTGTCAACCTCGTTGATACGCTGAATCTCGGCGAGTACCTCCTGACGGTGACCGACCGCGCAACGAATGTCCTCCTCTATTCCAGGGGCTTCTCCTCGCTCTTCAACGAATGGCAGACCACCGACGAGGCCCTTGCCGGCATCTACCGCACGTTTTCGGAAAGCGTGAGATTCCCCTGTCCGAAGCGGGCCGTCCGCCTCGCCCTCTGGCGGAGGGACAGGAGGATGGAATTTCACGAGGTCTTTTCCTCCGTTATCGATCCCTCCGATCCCGTTCAGGTCATGAAGGAGCGCGCCCGTCCCCGCTTCGCGGTCGCCCCGGTGATCGACAACGGCCCGCCGTCCGTCAAAGTGGACATCGCGGTGATGGGGGACGGGTATGCCGCCGCGGACATGGAGAAATTCCGGAGAGACGTCCGGCGTTTCGTGGACACGATGTTCCGGACCCACCCGTTCCGTGAGAGAAAGAGCGACTTCAATGTCTGGCGGATCGACGTCGTGTCGGAGGAGAGCGGGATAGACGTTCCGGACAGGGACGTGTGGAAGAGGAACGCCCTCGGAACGGCCTACAACACGTTCGGCTCTCCGCGCTATGTGCTGACGGAAGAGAACAGGACCGTGCGCGACATCGCCGCCGCGGCGCCGTATGATTTTCTCTGCATCCTCGTAAACGATTCCCGGTACGGGGGCGGGGGGATATTCAACCTCTACGCGACGACATATACGAACGAATCAGTCGCGGGGCAGGAGTGGCAGATGGACTACGTTTTTGTGCACGAGTTCGGGCATTCGTTTGCCGGGCTGGCGGATGAATACTATACATCGTCGACCGGGTACAACGATTTCTACCTCCCCGGCATCGAACCGTGGGAGCCCAACGTGACCGCGCAGGCGGCAGGGGAACGCGTCAAGTGGAAGTCGCTGCTCGCGGCGGGAACTCCGGTTCCCACCCCCTGGGAAAAAACGGCGTACGACAGCGTGGAGGCGATCCGGGGAAAACTCGACCGCCTCGCTCCCGACTACTACCGGAGGAGGGAGCCGCTCCAGAAGAGTGCCATGGAGATACTCAGGACGTCGAAGTACGCGGGGAGCGTCGGCGTGTTTGAGGGGGCGGGGTACGTTTCGAAGGGGCTCTATCGTCCGTCGGTCGATTGCAGGATGTTCTCCCTGAGCCTCGCGGATTTCGATCCCGTGTGCAGCGAGGCGATCGAACGGATGATTGACTTCTACGCCGACCCCCGGGGGGGGAAATAATCCTCCCCCCGGGGCCGTCGGTCTGTTACCCTCCGGATGCCGGTGCAGGCTGATCCGGCCGTTTCTTCTTTCTGAAGACCAGGAACCATACGAGGGCGGCGATGACGAGAATCCCTGCGATGTAGGCGATAAACGTCATGTCAATCGTATCCCTGGAGAGTTCGCTCACGAGCTTGTCCAGGGCGGCGTATTCCGTCCTCCCGAGCATGGCATCCTTCGTCAGCCCCTCCCGCCAGTCCTTGTCGATCTTCTGTTTCCAGAGCGTCTCGACGAAAGGCTGCGGGTCCTGCTTGCTGGCGGCGAGCGAGGCGACGTAGAGCCTCACGCTTGAAGAGAACGAAGGGCCGNNTGGCGTGCCACTCGGCCAGCACGGAGTCCACATGGGCGGCCTGTGCGGCTGCGGTCTCGGATGCCCCGGTGATGTCCTTCGCCCCCCCGCGCACGGCGGGAGTTCTCGCGGTCCCTTTCCCGGTCGACCCGGCGTGCAACATCGCGCTTGTGGCCGCCACATCCGTGATCTTCTCCTTCAGCCCCGCCCAGCGTCCGGTGAAGGCCTGGTACTGCTCGATGAGGTTGCCGTAGTCTTTTCCCTGCAGCTGTGTCACGTCAAGGAATTTCACGTTGTCCGCTGCGATCTCGTAGACCCGGTTGAGCACGTTCGTCCGTTCCAGCCGCTGGCCGATCGCCTCCTTCTGCACGTCGGCGACCTGGTGGAGGTCTTTTCCATACGGCAGGAATATCGAATCCGCGATGGCGAATATCAGCCGGTCCTTCGCGGCCAGGTTGGCCGTGAGCCTCTTTACTGCTTCGCGGAGCGCGGACAGCGATTTCTTGCTTTCCTGGAGCTCGCCGAAGAGCTGATCCCGCTGCGAGGTGAGCGAGTCGAGCCGCGTTGTCAGTGAGGTGATGCGGGCTTCCATCTCGCTGAGCTTCACCCCCTGCGTCCGTATGAGGTACACCCGGTCGTATGTGAGGACCTGGAGGGAACGGAGCTTCTCCATGCTCTCGTTGAACGTGAGAGGGTAGAGCGCCTTGTCCAGGAATTGCTGATGCGGTGTGTAGTCCGATTCCAGCCTCCCGATCTCTCCCTTCAGGGAATCGATTTCCTCCGTGGTCGAGGCGGCATCGAGCCGCGAGGCGATCTTTCGGTACCGGTCTTCAAAATCGCCCTTGAGCGCGAAGTCGGAGCGCTGTGCAATGCCGGCACCGCAGAGTGTGGCGCCGAGGAGCGCGAGCAGGAATAGTCGGTTCATTTCTTCACCTCGACGATGTCGTCAGACGTGAGGAGTGTGTGGAAGTTGTCCGCGTCCAGGAGCTCGACATAGGGGGGACGCTGATTCAGCGCGGGGTTCTTCAAGCCCCCCTCCGAGACGGGTATCGCTTTGTTCAGGACAAGGGACGAAGGTCCCGGGGAGAAGACATAGACATGCTTGAATCTCGGACCGGTGAGAAAGTAGTAACCCTCCGAGCTCCTCAAGATCCGGAGCTTCGCGCCGTGGAGGGCGGTGGAGTCCTGGAACTCTTCCTGGGCGAGTTCTGCGACGCCTGCGCTCACGGAGTAGCGGAGATCCTCAATCTTGTTCGCGCTGCTTACCGTGACGACGCTCTCAACGGGCCAGCCGAAATCGACGCGGTCCAGCTTCAGACTGCTGCAGGAGGATATCATAAGCAGCAGAGCCGGGGCAAAACAGATCTTCATGAGGCGAATCATGGCGGGATTGGCTCTCCTGATCTGGATTGAATGTTGTGAGGAATTAATTCGCTATAAACTAATGATAAAATGAACTTAACGCAAGGAATCAGTTGATTTAGGAGGACGCTTGACGTACCTTTAAGCAGCCGATGCTCCCTCCCCAGGGGGGGGAGGGTCACTGCCATCTTAACTGCCATTCTTATGCCGAAAAACCCCTTGAACGCAGGACCCCGGGCGATTCTCATTGTTGAGGATAGCACGGATTTCTCTAACCTTCTGAAGTTCATCGTCGAAGAGGATGGATTTGCCGGCATCCAGTTTCCGCTCAACAGCGATGATATCGTCGGCTGGGCAAAGCAGCACAGGCCGGCGGCGGTTCTCATGGACCTGGCGCTGGGGAGGAAGGGGGGAATGGAGTTCATCGAGCAGCTCAGGGCGGATCCGGACACTTCGTCGATCCCGATCGTCGTCATCTCCGGGCGGGACTTGCCGATGAAGGAAGTGATCCAGTTTCAGTTGATGGGGATCAAGTACCTGCGCAAGGGGAGGGTGGAGATGGAGGAGATTCGCGAGACGATCAAGAACGCCGCCGGGAGTGCGGCGGGGAAGAAGAAATGAAGGTGTATTGCCCGGCTCTTCTGAGCGGAAAGTACATTCCGAACAAGTTTGCGCACCGGGGAGTGACCGGAGGCCAGAACGTCTCGCTGCCGGTCCACTGGGGAGACGTCCCGGCGGGAACAAAGTCATTCGTGTTCTCCGTGATCGATCGTCACCCGGCGGCGCGGAACTGGGTACACTGGTTCGTGATCAACGTGCCTCATTCGGTGCGTGAAATCCCCGAGCATGCCTCCGGCACGCGGGATCGAATGCCCGCGGGATCTCTCGAGCTGCGCAACTCCTCCGGAGGCCTCGGGTACGACGGCCCGTCGCCTCAGAAGAACTCGGGTCCGCACGAATACGTGATCACGGTCCACGCGCTCAGCGTGGAGGCGCTTCACGTCGGGCCCTACTCGACCGTGGAAGAATGCCGTCAGGAGATGGGGACAAGCGTGCTCGAAACTGCGAGCACAGTCGGGATTTTCCAGAGCTGATCCACCGGCCGCGCCGGGCTACACCCACCCCCGCAGTTTGGCCGCCTCCGCCACGCGCGCGACCCCGACCACCATCGCCCCCAGCCGCGGGTGCACTTTTTTCTCCCGTACCGCCTCCTGAACCGCGCGGTACGCCCGCGTGAGCTTGCTGTCGAGTCGCGCGTGAACCAGTTCCTCCTCCCAGAACCAGGAGTAGTTGTCCTGGACCATCTCGAAATACGAGACCGTCACCCCTCCGGCGCTGGCAAGGATGTCCGGGATGACGTGTATCCCTTTCCGGTTCAGTATGATGTCGGCTTCCGGCGTCGTCGGGCCGTTTGCGAGTTCGCAGATGATCCGTGCTTTGATGTTCGGCGCATTGTCCGCGGTGATTGCATTCTCGAGCGCAGCGGGATAGAGCACTTCGACATCAAGCTCCAGGAGTGCTTCGTGCGGGATGACCTTCACCCCGGGGAAACCGAGGACCGAACCGGTCTTCAGCTTGTGCATGACGAGTTCTTCCGGGTCCATCCCCTCCGCCCGGAAAATGGCTCCGCGTGAATCGCTCACGGCGACGAGTTTCCCCCCCCCGAGCATCTCCCTGTGAAGAAGCGCCGCGCGCTGCCCGGCGTTCCCGAACCCCTGTATGGCGAACCCTTTCGTCGGGTCCGCGCCGAGCAACATGCATGCTTCACGCACCGTGATGACGCCCCCTCTGGCCGTCGCGTCCCGCCTCCCCTCGGTCCCTCCGATCTGCTGCGGCTTGTCGGTCAGCACTCCAGGGTGATGACGTTGGACGATCGTCTCGTATTCATCCATCATCCATGCCATCGTCTGGGGGTTGGTATAGACATCGGGGGCGGGAACATCCCTGTCAACGCCGATCATCGGCGCGATGGCCCGGATGTAGGCCCGCGAGAGGTTTTCCAGTTCGCGCAGCGACATTGATTTCGGATCGCAGCACACCCCCCCCTTGGCCCCTCCCAGAGGGAGGTCCAGCACGGCGGTCTTCCAGGTCATCCATGAAGCGAGGGCCCGGATCGTGTCCACGGTTTCATCCGGATGGAACCTGATCCCCCCCTTCGCGGGGCCCCGCGCGTAGTTGTACTGGATCCGGTACGCATGGTAGTTGTCGATCCTGCCGTCGTCCATCCTGACCTGGAGCGTACACCTGAACTCACGCTGGGGCCAGGAGAGGAGCTCGATCGTTGCCTGATCGAGGTGGAGGAGCCTGGCAGCCTCCCTGACCTGGTGCTGTGCCACCTGGAAAGAGTTATATGATTCCATTGCCGTCGTCCCGGATGCTATGAATGTTTGCCCCCCGGTTTTCGTCCCTGGTCCTTCGGGTCGTAAATATCGATGATGATCCGGTACCAGCAGTTCTTGCACATGAGCGCCCTGTCGACACTCAACAGCACCTGCTGCCATGGGCTCAGTTTCTGTCCGCAGTGCGGGCAAGCGTCGAACATCTTTGTGTCGTGATCAGGATCCGGGGTTGGCAAGGACGTTCTCCGCTTTCAAAATGACACCTTTGTTGGAATGACCGTTGATCTTTATCGTCAGCGGCGCGGCGAACCGGATGTGCCGCGTGAACGCGAACTGCTCGACGGGCTTCTGTGCGAGCAGCCAGTCCCAGTCGAGATACCCCTGGCGGGCATGGACATTGACGGTGAAATATCCCACCATGAAGGACGTGATGTTCTGGAAGAAATGTGAGCCCTGCGACGGGGCCACGGACATCTCCTTGAATTCCGTCTCGACGATGACCCTCGCGCCCGCAATCTGGTCCCATGTCACGGGGATTCCCAGCCAGGGGTCGAGGGAACCCCAGCGGCCGACCCCGATGAGGAGATAGGGCCTGTTTTCGCCGACGAGCTTCGTGTTGAATGTGCTTACCTCGTGCGCCACTTCGCGGCTCCGCGCCCGGTCAAACAGGTGGAAATCCACGACGACCGCATCCCTGATGTCCTCGATGGCGCCGTTTCCCAGGACCTGATCGCTCTGGCAGAGCAGTTTCTCGCTGTCGAAGTCCTCGACGTTCAGCTGGTCCTGCTCCCGGTACACGACGAGGGGGCGCATCTGCAGCATGCCGAATTCCATCGCTGCACCCTGCCGGCCCGGGAGGTTGCCGGCGAACTCGATCTCCACCGGGGTTCCCATGCCCCAGGGGCCCATGTCCAGCAGCAGCTCGAGGATCTGCGGGAGGGGAAACGTCCTGTTCCGGAGCACGGGACCGAACGTCACGATCCTGATTCCCTGCCGTGAAAGCCCGTCGTAGACCGCGTCGTTCTCCGCGGAGTATGTCCCCCCCGCAAACTGCAGCGTCCCGTCCCGTTCTGCCACGTCGAGTCCGTACTGCTTGGTGAGCACGTCCCGGGGTCCGGCGTCGAAATCGGACCTCGCCTCCAGGTCGAGCGCGAAGAAGGAGCGCTGCGTGTTATCGAGCGTCTCTTTGACCGAATAGAACTGTATGAGGTCCGTCGGGTATTTCGGGGAGAAGCGGATGGTGTTCCCGCCGTCGACGACGGTCTTCCCGAGCCCGAGGGCGAGAGAGACTATCCCGTCCGAGGACTTCTGCGGAGGATGAGGGTAGAAATTGTACGAGCGGGCCACACCCGAGAAGTCGGGGTAGAAGCGTTGTTCGTGGGCGGCCCCGACCATCCTCTGTATGATGACCGCCATCTTTTCCTCTTCCAGGCGGTAGGAAGTGACCCGTATGTAGTCCTTCGCGCTCTGATAGAACGTGGAGGCATAGACTTTCTTGATTGCGTTGAGAAGGTCGTTCAGCCGCACGAGCGGGTTGGGATGCCTGTTCGGAAGCATGTATGTCTCGTAGACACCGGCGAAGGGATGGTACTGCGAATCCTCCAGCAGGCTGGAGGAGCGTACCGCCAGCGGCGTCCGCATCAGATCGAGGAATGCGGCGAGCTCCCCGAGGACCTCTTCGGGAAAACGGGTGGACTCGATGAACCGGCGTGTGATCTCCCTGTCGTCGGTGCAGGTCAACGCGAATTTCCGGAGTCCGTTCTCGTCCACGAACTGGTCAAAGACATCCGTCCCCAGGACCACCGCGGAGGGGACGTAGATGACAACGTTGTCGAACCTGTTGCGGACGCTGTAATCGTTGATGAGGGTGCTGACGAACCCCAGGCCCCGGGCCTTCCCTCCGAGCGAGCCCCCGCCGATGCGGGCGAAGCTCGAGTCGGGGTCGAACGTCTCCTTGGTGAAATCGGCGATGATCCCGCGCTGCCGTATGTTCCTGTAGTTGTGGAGCGACTGGATCAGGTCGGTCCTGAGAGCCTCGGCCGACGGGTAATCCGAGACCTTGCGCGGCCGCAGCTGGTGTGCCAGCCAGAATTCCGTCCGCGCCTTCAGCCAGTTGGAGAAATGGTTCCGCTCGGCGTGGTAGAGGATGCTCTCCTCGGGGACGAGCGCGAGCTGTTCCTCGAGGCTGCGCAGGTCGGTGGCTCGCCCCACCTCCACCCCCTCGCGGGTCCGGAAGGCAAAGTCGCCGAAGCTGAAGGAGTGGGCCATGAACTGCCGCAGGTCGTTCAGCATCATCGGCGTGTCCTTCATGACGAACGACGCCCCCGCGTCGTGTGCGTCCTGTTCGTTCGCCTGGACGTTGGACATGAGCAGGACGGGGATGTCCGACTGCTGCTCCCTCACGGCGCGGGCGAAGTCGATCCCCGCGCGCGGATCCTGCTTCCCCATGCGGGGGAAATCGATGTCCGAGATGATGCCGAGCGTGAACTCCCGGTATTCCTGAAAACAGGTCCAGGCCTCTTCGTAGGACGAACAGAGGAGGATTTTCGGCCTGGCCCTCATGCGGAGGAACTTGTGGGTAAGGTTGATCCCTTCGGAGATGAGCCGCTGCGACTGCTTCAGGATCTCGGTGTAGATGACGGGGAGGATGGAGGAATAAAACCTGACGCTGTCCTCGATCACAAGGACCGTCTGTACCCCGACCATCCGCGTGTCGTGGTCGACGTTGATCCGGTCTTCCAGTGACTTGATGATCGCGATGATGATCCGGAAATCCCCCTGCCAGATGAACACCTTATCGAAGACCGACGTGTCCCCTTTCACGAGAAGGTACTTGAGCTCCCTGTTGTCGTGCGCGAGCAGCACGATGGGGATGTTCAGCCCCGATTCCCTGACGAGCCTCGCGAACTGGATCGCCGGCATGTCGTCGATGTGGAGCGTGGTGATGACGAGGTCGAACCGGCGTTCTTCTTTCGCCAGCGCGATGGCTTCCTTCCCGCTCGAGACTCTCGTCAGCTCGGGAGAATGACTCAGGTTGAACCCCTGGTACTCGTTCCGTATCAGCTCGTAGAGTCTCCCGTCCTCTTCGAAGAGATACAGGTCATACAGGCTCGAGACGAGGAGGACGTCGCGGATCCGGAGCCTCANNAGTGTATCGAGGGTCTTTGTGATGCTGTCGATATGCTGATCCACGGCGCTCCGTCCCCGGGGGGAATGACACAAGAGGATCCGGAGGGACCGCCCGGCGGGCGGCCCCTCCAGAGGTCACACAGTGCAGCAGGCGGTCACCCTACACGACGCCCTGGTCCATCATGGCATCGGCGACCTTCAGGAACCCGCCGATGTTGGCGCCGTTGACGTAATTCCCCGGCGTCCCGAACCGGTCGGCCATCTGAACGCATGTCGCGTGGATGCTCTTCATGATCATCTGGAGCCGGCTGTCGACTTCTTCCCGGGTCCAGGGGAGGCGCATGCTGTTCTGTGCCATCTCAAGTCCGGAGACTGCCACGCCCCCGGCGTTGGCGGCCTTGCCGGGACCGTACAGGATCTTTGCGTCAAGGAATACCCTGACCCCGTCGAGCGTCGTCGGCATGTTGGCCCCCTCCGCCACCAGGTATGCCCCGTTCCGGACGAGGTTCTGCGCGTCCTTGCTGTTGATCTCGTTCTGCGTTGCGCTCGGGAATGCGCAATCCGCTTTGTGGCTCCAGAGGGGATTGTAGTCGAGCTTCGGGTTGACCGGAGTGTACGTCGCAGTCTTGAACTTCGACACGTACTCCTTGATCCGCTCCCGGCGGACGTTCTTCAGCTCCATGAGGTAGGCGAGCTTCTCTTTCGTTATCCCGGCTTCATCGTAAATGTACCCGTCGGAGTCGGACACGGTCACGACCTTCCCACCAAGCTGGAGGATCTTTTCGATCGTGTACTGTGCGACGTTGCCGCTGCCGGAGACCAGGCAGACCTTTCCTTCGAGAGTCTTGCTGCGCGTCGAGAGCATCTCGGCCGCGAAGTAGACCGCGCCGTACCCTGTCGCTTCCGGGCGGATGAGCGAGCCGCCCCAGTTCAGTCCTTTGCCGGTCAGGACGCCCGTGAACTCGTTCCGGAGCTTTTTGTACTGGCCGAACAGGTNNCGCCGACGCCGATATCCCCCGCGGGAACGTCGGTATTGGGCCCGATGTGCCGGGAGAGCTCACTCATGAACGCCTGGCAGAAGCGCATGATCTTCAGGTCGCTTTTTCCCTTGGGGTCGAAATCCGACCCCCCCTTGCCCCCTCCCATGGGGAGCGTGGTCAGGCTGTTCTTGAATACCTGTTCGAAAGCGAGGAACTTCAGTATGCCGAGCGTCACGGACGGGTGGAACCGGAGCCCTCCTTTGTACGGCCCGATGGCGCTGTTCATCTCGATGCGGTAGCCGCGGTTGATCTTGACTTCGCCCTGGTCATCCACCCACGGCACCCGGAACATGATGACCCGTTCCGGTTCGATGATGCGTTCGAGTATCCTTGCCGTCCGGTATTCAGGATGGCGTTCGAGGACCAGGGAAAGGGATTCTGCGACCTCCTGAACGGCCTGATGGAATTCAGGTTCGGCCGGGTTTTTCGCCTTTACTTCTGCGATGAGCTCATTCGCATACTGCGACATAACTTCCTCCGTGTTGAAGTGTGTCTGTCTGTTGTGCTGCAGACGTAATCGAAGAGATTACGTTCTAACCTGACGCGTCAGCGGCCCGGTTTCAGTATGATGCCGACGTTCTTCCTCCCGTTGATCTTTGCCACGATCGGCTCATCGAACTGCAGGTGCCGCGTGAAGCGCAACTCTTCCGCCGCGGGCTGCTCCCGCAGCCAGTCCCAGTCGATATACCCGAGGTTGGTGAACGAATTCACCGTGAAATACCCGACGCGGAACGAGGTGATATTCTGAAAGAAATGTGATCCCTGGGACGGGGTCACGTTGAAGTCCTTGAACCCTGATTCGACGATGACGGAGGCGCCGGCGATCTGGTCCCATGTCACGGGGATGCCGAGCCACGGGTCGAGGCTTCCCCAGCGGCCGACGCCTATGAGGACGTACGGACGCTTCAGGTCGATCAGGCGGGTGTTGAACATGCTCACCTCGGCCCCGACGTCCTTGGCTCTGGACCGTTCGAACTGCTGGATGTCGACGACCACGATGTCATGGATATCCCTGATGACGCCGTTCCCGAGCACCTGCTGGCTCTGGCATATCAGGTCCTCCTGCCCGACGGAGTCGACCTCGAGTTCCTCCATCTCCAGGCTGAGCACGAGCGGGCGGATCTGCAACAGCGCGAATTCCTTGGGCTTCCCCGCCGGGACGTTCATGTTGACTGCGAACTCGATTTCCACCTGTGTCCCCATCCCCCAGGTGCCCATGTCCAGAATAAGCTCCAGGATCTCGGCCAGCGGGAATATCCCGTGTTTCAGTATCGGTGCGAATGTGACCACCCTCTTCCCCTCCCGGGAGACCCCGTCATAGACGGATTCATTCTCCGGTGAGTATGTCGAGCCGACGTAGAAGAGCGTCTGGTCCTCTTCCGCCTTGCTCAGGTCATATTGTTCCACGAAGGCTTCGGGGGAGCGCATCTCGTCCCCGTCGCGTCCCCGGGCGAGGTTCAGGGCGAGAAAATCCTGCTGCGCGTTCCTTATCGTCTCCAGCGTCGAGAAGAACTGGAGGAGGTGGCGGGGGTACCTGGGGGAAAACCGGACAGCATTCCCCCCGTCGACGACGGTCTTCCCGAGGCCGAGGGCGACCTGGACGATGCCGTCGGTGGACTTCTGCGGCGGGACGGGATAAAAGTTGTACGATTTTGCGACCCCGGCGAAGGCGGGGTAGAACCTGTCATGATGCCGCGCGCCGACCATCCTCTGAATGATCACCGCCATTTTCTCCTCCTCCAGCCGGTAGGAGGTCGCCTTCATGTAGTCTTTCGCGCGCTTGGAAAATGTCGATGCGAAAACGAGCTTGATGCTCTTGAGCAGTTCCCTGAGCCTGACCTCCGTGTCGGGGTCGTTGTTCGGGATCATGAACGTCTGGTAGACCCCGGCAAAGGGCTGGTACTGCGAGTCCTCCAGAAGGCTGGAAGAGCGGACTGCCAGAGGCTCGCGCATGATCTCGAGGAATTCCCGGAGTTTTGCGGCGATGTCCTGGGGGAACCGCGGCGCCTCCAGGAAACGGCGCTGCACCTCCTCCTCGTCGCTCGAAGAGAGCGCGAATGATTCCATGTGGTTCTCGCTCAGGAACCTGTCGAAGACATCGGTCGCCACGACGATCGCGGACGGGACGGCGATCTCGACATCCGGGTACTTGTCCCGCAGGTTGTAGTTGCTTATCAGCGTGTTGATGAACCCCAGACCGCGCCCTTTGCCTCCGAGTGAGCCCGAGCCGATGCGGGCAAAGCTGTTCGCCGGGTCGAATGTCTCCCTGTTGAATTCGGTTATCACACCCCGTTGCCGGATCTCCTGGTACTGATGCAGCGAGCGGATGAGCGCATTGCGCAGCTCGGCGACTGACGCGTAGTCCGACACCTTGTGGGGACGGAGCATGTGGGCAAGCCAGAACTCCGTTCTCGCCTTGAGCCAGTTGGAGAAATGATTCCGTTCCGCGTGAAAGAGTATGCTCTCGTCCGGGACGTGATGAAGCTGCTCCTCGAGGGTCTTGAGGTTGGTCGCGCGCCCCACCTCCTTCCCGTCAGGAGTCCTGAATATGAAATCCCCGAAGCCGAAGTGCTGCATCATGAACTTGCGGAGGTCGTGCAGCAGCCGGGGGGAACCCTTCTGCAGGAATGCGAGACCGATCTCGCGCGCTCTCTCCGCGAATTCCGCGTTGCTGGACTGGAGGAGGATGGGGATGTCTTCGTGCCGGCTCCTGACCATCCGGGCGAACGTGAATCCCCCCTCGGGGTCCTTCACCCCGTTGTGCATGAAGTTCACGTCGGAAATGATCCCCAGGATGAAATCCTGGTACTGTTCGAAATACGCCAGGGCCTCCTCGTAGCTCGTGCACAGGAGAATCTTCGGCCGGGCCCGCATGCGCAGGAACCGGTGCGAGATGTTGAGTCCTTCCGAGATCAGGCGCTGCGACTGGAGATGGATCTCCGTGTAGATGATGGGAAGGTAGGACGAGTAGAAGCTGACGTTGTCCTCGATGAGGATGATGGACTGGAGCCCGACGCTCAGAGTGTCGCTTTCGACGTTGCGCCTGTCTTCGATGTGCTTGATGATCGCGATCAGGAGGCGGTAGTCCCCCTGCCAGATGAATATCCTCTCGAAGATCGAGGTATCGTAGTTGGTGACAAGCTCCCGTCGTTCCCGGTTGTCATATGCCAGGAGGACGATCGGCACACTGTTCCCCGCCTGCCGCACCTTTTGCGCGAAGCGGACGACGTTCAAGTCCTCTATATGCAGCGTCGTGATGATCAGGTCGAAGTGTTCCTCGCCCTGCAGGAGATCGATCGCCTCCGCCGCGCTTGTAACGTGCGTTATCTCGGGGGGCTGGCTCAGGTTCAGGACCTGGAATTCCTGCCTGATCAGCTCGTAGAGCCGTCCATCCTCCTCGAACAGGTAGTTGTCGTACAGGCTGGCGACGAGCAGGATGTCACGGATCTTGAAGTGCATCAGCCGCTGAAAAGACTTCAGCCGGCTCCCGTAGAGGTCCTCGATTTGGAGATGGTCGATTCTGTCCATGGGACTGCGTTCCAGGTGCGGGATATGGAGGGAGCGGAAAAGCTAGACGAGCCCCTGATCCAGCATTGCGTCGGCGACTTTCAAAAACCCGGCTATGTTGGCTCCGTCGACGTAGTTTCCCGGAGTACCGTATTTCTCCGCCGTCTCGACGCAGGTCGAATGGATGTTCTTCATGATCTGGTGAAGCCTGAGGTCGACTTCTTCCTTCGGCCACGGAAGCCGCATGCTGTTCTGGCTCATCTCGAGGCCCGACGTGGCGAC
>PMDK01000239.1:13967-17823 GCA_003154425.1 Ignavibacteriota bacterium | reverse complement strand
CCTTGACGGCATCACGCGAGCTCGCCCTCATCTTGAGCATGTAATGTATCTTGTCGCCGCTTATCCCGTCCTTGTCATGTATGAAGCCGTCCGGTCCGGAGAGCGTGATCACTTTTCCCCCCAGCTCCGTGACCTTCTCCACCGCACCCCATGCGACGTTGCCGAACCCTGAGACCGCGACCGTCGCGCCGTCGAACGACATCCCTTTGGTCTTCAGCATTTCCTGCGCGAAATAGACGACACCGTAGCCGGTCGCCTCGGGACGTATCAGCGACCCCCCCCAGTTGATCCCTTTTCCGGTAAGAACCCCCGAGAACTCCTTCGTCAGCCTCTTGTATTGTCCAAAGAGGTACCCGATTTCCCGCCCCCCGACGCCGATGTCGCCCGCAGGGACGTCGACATCCGGTCCGATGTGTCTGAAAAGCTCGGTCATGAAACTCTGGCAGAAACGCATCACCTCGTTGTCGCTCTTCCCTTTGGGATCAAAATCCGATCCCCCCTTTCCCCCTCCCATGGGGAGTGAAGTGAGACTGTTCTTGAATACCTGCTCAAACGCAAGAAACTTCAATATGCCGAGATGGACCGAAGGGTGGAATCTGAGCCCCCCTTTGTACGGGCCGATCGCGCTGTTCATCTGGATCCGGAACCCGCGGTTGATGTGTATCTCACCCTGGTCATCGGCCCAGGGGACACGGAACATTACGACGCGTTCCGGTTCCACCATCCGCTCGAGTATCTTTGCGGACCGATATTCGGGATGGCGCTCGAGCACAAGGTCGAGCGACTCGGCGAATTCCTGTACAGCCTGATGAAATTCTGGTTCACTGGGGTTCTTTGCCTTCACCTGAGCGATCAGGCTTTTGACATACTCAGACATACCATCCTCACGAATTGACTGGATTAGTTGTGGCGGGACAGAGAAGAGTGCCCAAATTATGAACTTTTAGGAGAACAAACAACACGCTTCCCCCGCCGTTTCAAGCAACAAGCGTCTTCATTATGAATGAGCACCACTCGTGCCAGAAAAGCGACTCAAGATCACACCAGGCGAGGAGCCTCATGTGCAGTTTAAATGATTTAAACATGATTTTCATCCGTGCACAAGGAAAGGGAGCGAACAGGTGCCGGTTCGCCGGAAGAACCCATTCTCAAAAGTGGAAACAGATTTGAGTTTTTAGGACAGCGACAACCCGGTTGTGAGGGGGGCCAGCCGGTCGGTACCCGAGAGTCATCCAAATGACACATTTTTTTGAATTTGAAATTCTCATCAGCGCGTTGTCTTTTGCATCAACTCGATAGAGAATCTCAACAGGACTTTTAACCCTCGATAGCGTAATAGATTATTGAGATCATAGCCCGAAGATGAGGGCATCAGTGTTGTGTTATTCAACTTCAACTCTCCTTCGCTTTTCCCGGGAATTAGGGGATTGTTCGCCGATTTTGGGCTAACTCTATGTTGCGTACACGGTTCCTGAGTATAGAAAATCATCAGTTGCGATCTGCGGAATATGGCACGAATCCTGATGAGTTGGATCAGAAGATCAGAAGAATTGAACAGCCGGAAAGGAGTCAATCATGTCAGCAATACTCGCATTGGCCACAGTGATCGCCCTGATGCTCGTCGGCCTGATCCGCCGCTCCAGGCACAGCCTGAGTGCCGCTACTCCCGTGATCGTAAAGCGCTACATACACCCGGGGCACGCGTGGGTTCGCGAGACGGAGGACGGTGATGTCCTTGTTGGCATAGATGATTTCGCCCAATCTCTTATCGGGACAATTGACGCCCTGGAGCTCCCCCGGCTTCTGAGGAAAGTTGAGCAGGGAAAGGTCGCCTGGAAAATCCGGCACGGATCGCGCACGGTACCGATCGTTTGCCCCGTGAGCGGGAGGGTGATCGAGAAGAACGAGATGGTGTTGGCGCATCCCGCCCTCGTCAATTCATCCCCCTATGGAGACGGCTGGCTGATACGCGTAAAGCCCCGCCGGCTTCCCGCACAACTGCACAACCTGATCACGGGAAAGTCCGCGCAGCAGTGGCTCGACGGCGCGCGCGCGCAGCTGGCCCGGTTTTTTTCCGGGACTCCCGCGCTGATGTACCAGGACGGCGGCGTCATGCTGACGGATCTGGCGGACCGATGCTCCGATGAAGAGTGGGAGAACCTGGTGGGCGAGTTCTTCCTCGTAGACCAAGACACGAAACAACACTGACTGGAGAGACGACAATGACTGTCCTGCTGATGCTCTGTATGATCGTGGCATTTCTCGCGGCCGACTGGGTCGTCCAGAAACTGCGGGCGGCGAAGGTGGCACGTCTGGCTGTGCAACGGGGAACCGTCCTCGCCGGACCCCCGGAGGGGATCGGTCTGGCCCTGAACCACACCTGGATGAAAATGGAGAAAGGGGTTGCGGTGATCGGGACGGACGAGTTTCTCGCGAGGATGCTCGGCGCGGTGGAGTCCTTCGTGCTCCCCGGTGTGGGCTCGACGGTTGCCCCGGCGCGCCCGAACATCGCGCTTGCGCACGGTGAACGGAAAATCCGCCTCGCGTCCCCCGTCGCCGGCCGCATACTGGAAGTGAACACCGGCGTCCTGCGTAATCCCCGGCTCGCCCTGGGAGATCCCTACGGGAACGGATGGCTGCTCAAAGTGTCTCCCGATCCGGCGCAGGGCAAGGCGTCCGGCTCGGTCACCGGCGCAGCTGCGCGCGAATGGCTCCGGGACCAGATGTCTGTCGCGAAGGAATTTCTCACGGGTGTCGCCCCCCGGACGTCGTTCGCGTCGCTGCCGGACGGCGGGGAAGCGGCCGAAGGGGCTCTCCTTCACTGCGATGCCGCCGCATGGGAGGAATTTGAGCGGCGCTTCACGACAATCCACGCGTTGCAGCCGGCCACCACCTGAGAGACGGGAGAAGTGTCATGTCGAAATCGAAAGGGCTGTTGATTGACATCACCAGGTGTGTGGGCTGCCATGAATGCGAGCGGGCGTGTGCGGAGGCGAACAATCTCCCGCAGGAACCCGCCACCGACCTGTCGGCCACCCGCTTCACATACCTGAAAAGCTTCAACGACGAGACCGTGTTCGTGCGGCGTCTCTGCATGCACTGCAATGAACCCACGTGCGTCTCGGCGTGCCTTGTCGGCGCGTTCACAAAGACCGAAACCGGCGCCGTGCTCTACGACGAATCAAAATGCATCGGCTGCCGGTACTGCATGCAGGCGTGTCCCTTCGAGGTGCCGCGGTACGAATGGGGAAGCCTCGCACCCCGGATACAGAAGTGCCGCATGTGCTATGAGCGTATTGCCCGGGGAGGACAGACCGCCTGTGCCGAAGCGTGTCTCGCCGGAGCGACGGTCTTCGGTAACCGTGACGACCTGATCAGGGAAGCCCGTGCGCGGATCGACGGGAACCCGGGAGGGTACGTCGATTACATCTACGGTCTGAGCGAGGCGGGGGGCACGTCCGTCATGTTCCTTTCCGCAATCCCCTTTGAACAGCTGGGGTTCCCGGTGAACATCCCGAAGGAGCCGATCCCCGATCTCTCGTGGCGGGTTCTTTCCCAGGTCCCGAAATATGCCGTCGCGGCCGGGGTACTGCTGTTCGGCATCAACTGGATCACGGCGAGGCGTACGGATGTCGTGCGCTTTGAAGCCGAGGAACGCCGCAGGGCGATCACTGAACGCCGGGAAGGGTGACCACGATGAAATTCGAGGGGATATTCAAGCTCTCATTCTGGAAGGCCGTCGCAATCGTGCTGATGGCGACCGGGCTTGCGGCAGCGGTGGAGCGTTATGCGCTCGGCCTCGGGGCGACGACGAACCTGAAAGATACGTTTCCGTGGGGGATCTGGATCGGCTTCG
>PMDK01000239.1:0-13954 GCA_003154425.1 Ignavibacteriota bacterium | reverse complement strand
CGGTGATGTTCGAAGTCGCATGGTGTGTCATGCTCTATACCACCGTGCTGGCGCTGGAATTCAGCCCCGTCGTGCTCGAGCATTACAAGCTCCGGCGCACGCTGAAAGTCATCAAAGCAATTACAGTTCCTCTTGTCATCCTGGGGGTCATACTCTCCACGCTGCATCAGTCGTCCCTGGGATCACTGTTCCTGATCATACCCGGGCGCATGCATCCCCTGTGGTATTCCAACATCATCCCGTTCCTCTTCATCATTTCCTGCGTGGCGGCCGGACTCGCGATGACGATCATCGAATCGTTCCTCTCCTCCCGCGCTTTCGGGCGGGAGGTCGAGCTCCCGCTATTGTCAGAGCTTTCCCGCGTGATCGTCGTTGTGCTCGCGCTTTATTTCACGGTGCGCGTCCAGGACCTGATGAGCCGCGATGCGCTGAAGTACGTCTTTATGCCGACGTACCAGAGCGGCATGTTCCTTGTGGAAATCCTCCTGGGAGTGCTCCTGCCGTTCTTCCTTCTGCTTTCGCGGAAAATCCGGTCAAGTAAGACGGGGCTGTTCTACTCGGCGGTTCTCGTTCTGCTCGGGTTCGTTGCGCACAGGATGAACACGGCGATCACCAGCATGGAACACTGGCCGGAGAGGGTGTATATCCCCTCGGTCCAGGAGCTCTGCGTCACACTGGGGCTCGTCGCGTTCGGTTTCACCGCCTTTGCATTTGTCGCACGTTATTTCAACGTCTTCGGCGAGGCCCCGCACGAGGTGAAGCAGGCGAGGGACGAGGAGCCGGCAGCCCTCGCACAAGCTTCGTTCGAATGACCAGGTTTCTTCCCTTTTCCGGGGCGCCCCGCAGGTGTGCTGCGGGGCGCCCCTCTTTATATGTTCATAAATGCAACACTCCTTCCTAGCTGTGGGAATCCAACGCACCGGACCGGATGGCGGCGGGCCATTTCCAGCGCAGAATCTGATAATTGTGGGGTTTCCGGCGATTTGTGGATGGCATGATTTGTGACCTTCCTTGATTCACCACGGCCATGTGAAAGATCGGTTCCCGATGAGAATCCTCCAGACTATCGCGTTCAGGCTTTTCCTGCTGATCGTATCCGTGCAGACGCTTGTGCTCGCGCTTCTGACATTCGCCGTCCTCCGCGTTCAGGAGTCAAGCTTGATGGAGAACGTGCAGTCAAGCGCCGTGCGGGTGAGCGAGATGATCCGCCGCGCGACGAGACACAGCATGATGTACAACCGGAACGCCGACGTCGACGGGATCATCGCCGAGATGTCGGGGGAACCGGGAATCGAGGCGATCCGGGTCTACAACAAGGCTGGAGAGGTCTCCTACAGCACGATCACTTCAGAGCTCCATTCCAGGGTTGACGTGAACGCGGAAGCCTGCGTGAGCTGCCATTCCGGGAGCGGCATGGAGAATCCCCACCCGGTCTCAGCGGAGCTTTCCCGAATATTCAGCGCGCCGGACGGTCACCGGGTCCTCGGTCTGATAACACCTATCCGGAACGAAACGCAATGCTCGGACGCCGACTGTCACGCCCATCCCACCGCCAGGACGATACTCGGCGTCCTCGACGTGAAGATGTCGCTCGCGCAGGCGGACCTCAGGCTGGCGAACGCCAAACGGGAGCTGCTCTATGCGTCGGTCGCGGCCGCACTCCTTGTCGGCCTCGTCTCGGGTGGGTTCATCTGGTTTGTGGTCCGGCGACCCGTGCGACGTTTGACGCGGGGGATGCAGATGGTCTCGTCCGGAGATCTGACCCAGCATCTGCTCTCCACAGGAGGGGACGAACTGGGCCGGCTCGCGCAGACGTTTAACAGCATGACGCAGGAGCTCGCGCGCGCGCGTGCTGAGGTCACCGCATGGTCGGAGACGCTCGAGCAGAAGGTGCGTGAAAAGACCGCCGACCTGGAGCGCGCGCACCGCCAGATGCTGGGCGTGGAGAAAATGGCTTCGCTGGGGAACCTGGCCTCCAGCGTGGCGCACGAGCTGAACAATCCTCTCGAGGGGATACTCACATTCGCGAGGCTTCTCGTGAAGCGCGTGCATCGCTCCACCCTTTCCGCGGAGGAGGCGGCATCCTATGTGGACGACCTCACATTGATGGGGGACGAAGCACTCCGGTGCGGCAACATCGTCAAGAACCTCCTCGTGTTCGCCCGCCAGCGCGGCGTTTCGTTTCAATCCGTGCATATCGGACCGGTGATCGAACGGTGCGCGCTCCTGATGAATCATCATGCGCGGATGCACAACGTCGAACTGAAGACGTCCTGCACCGGGGATGATCTGCTGGAATGCGATCCGGACCAGGTCCAGCAGGTCTTGATCGCATTGATGGTGAACGCGATCGAGGCGATGGCTCCCTCGGGGGGAGGGCGGAGCGAGGGGGGGACGCTGTCTCTCGAACTCCGTTCCGGGGGGGATGGCTGGATGCACCTGCTCGTCAGCGACACCGGCATCGGCATGAGCGAAGAAACCAAGGCGCATATCTTCGAACCGTTCTACACGACGAAATCGGATACCAAGGGGGTCGGTCTCGGTCTCTCGGTGGCGTACGGGATACTCGAACGGCACCACGCGAGGGTCGACGTGGAATCGGTCGTCGGCAAGGGGACGGCGTTCACTCTGATATTTCCCGTAAGGCAGCCGGGACCCGGCGCACAGCAGTCACTGTCATCTTCCGTCGAGGAAACAACGCATGAATAAAAGTGAGATCGGGATACTTGTGGTGGACGATGAACTCATCGTCCGCGAATCGCTCAGCAAATGGTTCAGGGAGGACGGCTTCCGCGTCGACGCCGCGGAGAACGCCGCCGCAGCGCTGCGAAAGCTGCAGGCGGGACCGTGGAACATCATGCTCGTGGATATCAAAATGCCGGGGATGGACGGCATAGAGCTCCTGCAGCGCGTACGGCAGACCGACAAGGACGTGGTCGTCATCGTGATCACGGCGTTCGCCANNGACAAGGCGCTGCAGCAGCAGTTGCTCGTCCGGGAGAACAGGAAGCTCAAGGACACGGTGAGCGAGCTTTCGGAATCAGGCGAGATTGTCGGCGAGTCCCCCGAGATGAAAAAAGTGATGGACCTGGTCCACACGGTCGCGCCCACGGATACCACGGTGATGATCCGGGGGGAAAGCGGAACGGGGAAGGAGCTCGTCGCCCGGGCGATACACGCCGGGAGCCCCCGGAAGTACTTCCCCATTGTCACCGTCAACTGCGGCGCGATGACCGAGGGGCTGCTCGAGAGCGAGCTCTTCGGGCACGAACGCGGGGCCTTCACCGGGGCCCAGTACCGGAGGAAGGGGAAAGTGGAGCTTGCGGACGGAGGCACGCTCTTTCTTGACGAGATCGGCAACATCGATACGAAAACTCAGATGGACCTCCTGCGGGTGATCGAAACGAAGCAGTTCACCCGGGTGGGGGGCACCGAGGTCCTTCGGTCGGACTTCAGGGTGGTCTGCGCGACGAACAGGGACCTGGAATCCGCGGTGAGGGAAGGGACGTTCAGGGAGGACCTGTACTACCGGCTGAACGTCTTTACAATCGATCTCCCCCCCTTGAGGGGGCGGCGGGGCGACATCGCAAATCTCGCCCACTATTTTCTGGAGAAGTATTCCCGCCAGATGAACAAGAAAGTCCACGGGTTCAGTCCGGAGGCGATGCAGGCGCTCAAGGCGCACGACTGGCCGGGGAACGTGCGGGAGCTCGAAAACGCCGTGGAGCGGGCGATGGTTGTGGCGCAGGGGGACCTGATCGAAAGAAACCATCTCCCACTCCACGCGGTGGTGACCGGCCAGCGGGACGGGAAGCGGCTGGAGGACATCGAACAGCGCCACATCGAGCAGGTGCTGCGTGACAACGGTTGGAACGTGAGCCGGAGCGCGGCGGTACTGGACATCGACAGGGTGACGCTGTACCACAAGATCGAGAAGTTCGGACTCAAGCGCGAGCAATGAAGGCCATCCACCTTCTCCCCATTGGCGGGGCGAGCCCGGAACTGGTGGAGACTCTCCCCGGGCTCCTGCGGGAGACGTTCCGCACACGGGTGGAGGTGCACGCCTTCAACATGGACCCCGAGCAGTTCCTCGACGCGGGGCGCGGTCAGTACAATTCCACCGACATGCTCATGCACCTCAAGAGCCGCTATCCGGCGTTGGAGGGGGGATCCGGCGTCTGCACCCTGGCCCTCGTCCCGTTCGACCTGTTCATCCCCATCCTGACCTATGTGTTCGGGGAGGCCGAGGTCGGGGGGAATGTTGCGGTCGTCTCCTACCACCGCCTCGCGCCGGAACGCTACGGGCTCCCCTCAGACAATGACCTCCTCCTGGCGCGGCTCGGCAAAGAGGTCGTCCACGAAATCGGCCACGTGTTTTCCCTGACACACTGCTCCGTACAATCGTGCGTCATGCATTCTTCGTCGTACGTCGAGGACATCGATCTCAAGGAGCGGTCGTTCTGCCGCGGCTGTGCGTCCGAACTGGCGCATCGTCCCTGAGGCTATTTCTGCTGCTGTGCCGGCTGACCGGGAGGGAACCGGTAGAGGATCGTTTTCCCGCCAGCCCGCATACGCCCATGCCACCCCCGTCCGCATGTGCATGTATTGCTTGATTGTGGTAGTATTCGAGCACTCCTGGTGGAACCTGATCAGCAGTCAGGCTCTCTCGAAAAAAAGTCACAGGGGGTTCCCATGAAACATGCCGTTGAACTTGTCTTTAGGATTGCCCTTGTAGCGTTTATCTGGGTTATCTGGTGGTGGGCGATCAATGCGCCACTTTCAAATCTCATGAACCTCTCCATCATTGTGGGAGGGGCATTGTTGATGATTCCCTCGGTTTGGCTCGGGAGGAAGATACTGGACCGATACCATACAACGGGCCGTGTCGCCTGGATAACGACGTTTGTCCATTGTGCCATTGGTCTGACATTCGGCGTAGCCCTCATGCGGGCATTGACCACTCATCATGAGTGGTCTCTCTGGGTACTCCCTGTACCAGCTGAGGTTGGCTTGTTGTTAGTCATTGTTACAGGGGCAGCTTCTTTTCTCTCAGTCATGAATCTTGCCTGGAAAGGCTTTGGTGCGCCTTTCTTCATTGCACTCAGTCAGAAATTGTCGTCAGATTGGATGTATGCCTGGACGCGTAATCCCATGCTGCTTGCGGGTTTTGGTTTCCTCCTGTCACTGGGGATCATGTTTCAGTCAACGCTGTTTGTGCTCTGGGTACTCATCATTGTTATCCCTGAATTTCTCTTCTTCGTGAAAGTGTATGAGGAACGAGAACTGGAGTTTCGCTTTGGGGCATCCTATCTGGAGTACAAATCCCGAACGCCGATGTTGTTCCCGAGAAAACCAGGGCGTTGAACGATGCGCCAGCCGTCCGGCACAGGGTACGAACGCGCTGTTTCAGAGAGGAGATCATGGCCATCAAACGTCAGAGCATTCGAAAAGGCTTGCTTGCTGTGATGCTCGTACTCTTCCAGTACAGGTTGTTTCACCTGTTCTTCTCACCCGTCCTCATCGTCGTGGCCGCCTCTCAGGGCATCGTCAATGGTAGTCTGCTCATCTATGCGCTGTTATTCCTGAGTTCGCTGTATTTTGGCCGGGCCTGGTGCGGTTGGCTTTGTCCCGGCGCGGCGATCAACGAAGCATGCTCCCTCGTCGTCCGTAAGCGATGCAGCGGTGGAAGAGCAGACAAGATCAAGTACGTTTCGTCCGCCCTTCTGGCCGGTCTGGTCGGCTTCATGGCAATTCGCGCCGGGGGTTTCCACGCAGTTGACCCTTTCTTTGCGGTGGATCGAAGGTCCCTCCTGCAGGACATCTTCTTGTTGATCGGGGGTGTGGCGATCATCGTTCCGCTCGCGTTCTTCTTCGGCAGATTCGGGAACTGCCATTACCTGTGCTGGGAAGCGCCGATCATGATCGTCGGGACGAGAATCAAGGAGATGGTCAGATGGCCTTCTCTGCATCTGACGGTCAACCCTGAAGCCTGCATAGGATGCGGTGAGTGCGATCCGCATTGTCCGATGAGTCTGCCCGTGGAAGCGATGGTGCAAAGAGGAAGCCTGCGGAATACCGAGTGCATCCTCTGCGGAAACTGTGTCGACCACTGTCAGGCAGGTGTCATTCGATATGCCTTCGGGATCCCAAACAGGACATCCTCGCTGCCACGCCGTCCCGAAAACGCGGTGGAGTAGAAAGACTGCGCCACTGATTCCCTGCCTGCCGGATTTCCCTGGAGAGCTGCGCGAGTTCCCCCCCCCTGATGCCTCACTCTGTCGAAGAGAAACAACAGTGGGTTATCTGGATGCGAACCTGAACGGGATCGTGAGCCATGAGGCGACCGGTCCCGTTGTCATTTCCGCGGGGGCGTACTGGGAGGCCATGACGGCATCGACGGCGGGCTGTATCAGCAGGTCGTTCGTGCTCTTGAGCGTGACGGTCTGAACGGGTTTTCCCGTCGGGTCGATGCGGACCTGTATCACGACCTGCCCTTCGACTCCGATAAGGTACTTCTGTGTTGAGAACTTCGGTTTCTCAAGCCGTATGATCCGCGCCTGTTTCTCAATCGCCACGAACGGAGCCGGGGCGACGGTGTCTTCGGTCTTCGGCTGCACCGCGGGTTCCTTCTGTTCAGGCTGCGCCTGCGCTGCCATCAACGGGGGGGAGGATTCCAGTTTCTTCCTCTGGAGGGCCGGGGGAGTGTCCCCTCGGGCCGGGTTTTCTCGCCCCGGAGGTTTCTTCTCCTGCTCTCTTGCTGCGGGCGGATGGATGGCATTGGCAGCGAGCTCCGTGACCTGCGGTGTCCCCGACGCGGAATCGCCGTGCGAGACAAGGAAGTCCTGCTCGGCGGCTTCCGCGGGGGCTCCGATGAATTGTTCCTCGGACGGTGGGGGGAGTGCGGTGATAGGGTGCTTCCTGAATGTGTGTTGCTCGTAATAGATGTATATGACGGCCCCAAGGACCGCCACTCCGATGAGTACCAGCACTATAAGGAGCGCACTCCCTTTTTCATCTTCCTTCGTCTTCTCCGGCAATCGGGGCGGATGGCGGGGGTCGCGCTTCGGGTGCCGCGGGGTCCTCAATTCCTCGGTCACCATCCGTGTGGAATCGGCAGTTGCGGAGGGAGAGCCGGAGGGGAGAGGCGGCGTCATCCCGGGGGGGGAGCCCTGAACCACCGGTGCGGATGCCGGGGGAGGCATACGGAAGGAATCTCCCCGCTTCATCTTGTCAAGAGCCTCGAACTGCTTCTCAAAATCCCTTGCGATGGAGTTTGAGGGGTCAATAATGTAGACACGCCGTATCTCTGCGAGAGCGTTCTGATACTCTCCTTTGCGGATGTACTCGTGCGCGTGCTGGAAATACTGGTTCTTCAGCCATTCGAGCGCGGCGGCCTTCTCCCTTTTTTCCTGCGTCGCATCGCCTCCGGATCTGAGGGACGAAACACCGGTGGGAGTCCCCGGGGTGGTGGAGGATTCGAGCGCCCGTTCAATGATGGAAGGGATTGACTCCAGTATATCTGTCCGCTGCTCGTCGGTCAGGTTCCTGGCGGCATCGAGTGCGCTCAACTGCTCCGCCTGCTTTTCAAAGGCGAGGACGTAGACGTTCTTTGGAGCGAGGGACTTCGCTTCCCGCACGGCCCCGACCGCGGCGGCGTAATCACCCTTCTCCGCCAGCGATTGGGCTTCGGTCAGGTGCCGCTCGAGATGAGAAGAATTCAAGCCGTTCTGCGTCGGCATGGCCCTGGAGACATTTGTACAGGAGAGTATATCAAATGAACACGAAAATTAGAGAACCGTCTGTGCGCGAGCGCACATCCGGCATCATAGCCGGACGAGGACCTGGATCGCCTCCCGGGAGTCGGGGAACACGACCAGGACCGATTTCTCCTCCACGTCGTACGTCCACCCGGATGTCCCTCCCACGCCGGGGAGATGGTCGACGCGCTCGAGTTTCCTTGCGCCGATCCGGACTGCGGAAGGAGGAGTCGGGCACCCCATGAACCGGAGGAGAATCGACCGGGGGGGAAGAACGTAACTCCCCTCGACAGCATCCATCCTGAGTTTCCTCTCCCTGCCGTCGAGCGTCTGGTGGAAGGATCTCCGGTAGTACTCCCCGGTTGCATACTTGAACGACGATCCGTCGTCTTCGTAGTACGGGGAAGTGGATTCCGTTCCGGGCCGCGGGGGAAAAGCGTAGAGTGTCAGGGGTGAAATCGGGGCCTCCCCTGTGTACTGGACGGTCTGTTGCGTGGGGATCACCGAGCCCGCGCGCGCAAAGACCGGGATCCGGCTGATGGGGGCTTCGACGGTGACGGATTTCCCCCCTTCCAGGGGGACCCCCGACCAGAAGTCGTACCATGTCCCCCGCGGGAGTTCGACGTTCCTTCCCGAGTCGCCTTCGGTGACCACGGGGGCGACGAGAAGGTCGGATCCGAACATGAACTCATCGTCGGTTTCCGCGAAGGGCGCCTCCTCGGGGAATTCGAACACCATGGGACGCATCGCCGGGATTCCGGTCGAAGAGGCCTCGGCCATCACCGTATAAATGTACGGGAGGAGCCGGTAGCGCAGGCTGATCGTTTCACGGTTGATATCGGTGAAGACATTCCCGTATTCCCACGGCTCCTTGTTCTTTTCGTTGATGACCGAATGTGCCCGCATCAGCGGCGTGAACACGCCGAGCTGGAGCCACCGCGCGAAAAGCTCCCCCGAAGGGTGGCCGATGAACCCGCCGATGTCTGCACCGACGAACGGCTGTCCCGAGACGCTCATGTTCAGACACATGGGGATCGACATGGCGAGGTGCTCCCACGATGCCACGTTGTCCCCCGTCCACGCCGCGGAGTACCGCTCCCCCCCCGCGTAGGATGCACGCGTTAGTATGAACGGGCGTTCGTTCGGCAACAGGCGCCGGATCCCTTCATACGTCCCCCGCACCATCTCCATCCCGTAAATATTGTGGTTCGTTGCGTGTGTCGTTCCGAGCCCCCCGCCGTCGTGGAGAGCCGTCAGGTCGATTGTTTTGGACGGAACATCGAACACCGAGGGCTCGTTCATATCGTTCCAGAATCCCCGTACGCCGGAGGCGACCAATCCCGCAAACTGATCTCCCCACCAGGTCCGCGCGGCGGCCGACGTGAAGTCCGGGAACGCGCAGACTCCCGGCCACACCGCTCCCCGGTAGACGGTCCCATCGGCATTCCGGACGAAATCATGCCCCTCCAGACCGGAACGGTACACCGCATAGGAGGAATCCACCTTGATGCCCGGATCGACGATCACGGCAACCTTGAAACCGTCGGTGGCGAGGTCGCGTATCAGCCGGGCGGGGTCGGGGAACGACCTCGGATTCCACGTGAACACCCTGTAGCCGTCCATATAGTCGATGTCAAGGTAGATCACGTCGCACGGGATCCTTCGCGACCGGAATCCCCGGGCGATCTCGCGCACCCTCGCCTCCGTCGGATAACTCCAACGGCATTGCTGGTAGCCGAGCGCCCAGCGGGGAGGAAGGGGCATGCGTCCCACGAGTTCCGCGAACCGGGAAAGGACTTTTTTCGGTGCGGGGCCGTAGAAGAAATAGTAGTTGAGCTCCCCCCCTTCAGCGCCGAATGAATAACTCTCCCGGGACTCCTTTCCCATGTCGAAGAACGACCGCGCGGTGTTGTCAAAGAAGATGCCGTACGCCTTCCCGGCGCGGATCCCGTAGAAGAAAGGGATCGAATGGTACAGGGGATCGGTCGCGGCGGAGTAGGCCGGGATGTCGGAATTCCACATCGTCATCGCAGCGTCCCGTTTCTGCAGGTTCCCCGACTTCTCGCCGAAGCCGTAATATCGCTCCCCGGGGGGCATGCTCTTCCACACGCGGACCTCCGCCCCGTTCCAGCTCATCCCCCGGGAGGGATCGTCGGAGGCAATCACCCCTCCGGTTCTGTCCCGGAAGGTGAGGCGGAGCGGCTTCTTCCCCACGACGAGGGTCATCTCGGCCGTGGTGACGACGAGCGACGACGGCGTGTCTTCCATCTGCACGGCCGGAACGGGCCAGTCCGATTTCTGGACAGCCCATGAGCGGTCGGGAGCGTCGGAGGGCTCACTCTGGAAACGCACCCGGATCAGATCGTCGGCCAGCACACGGATCGTCAGGACGGCGCTCCCCGCCTTGAGTGTCGCCCCGGCGTTCCCGGAGGCGGATGTGACATCGACGTCAGGGGCAGAGTGCCACTGCGAGTGTGCTGCAGTGGTGAGGAAAGCCAGGAGGAGCCAGGCCCGGCCGATCATGAGGATACCGTGGTCTTAAAGGCTTCGTTCGGTTCCGGTGTCGAAGAAGAGCATCTTGGAAGTGTCGACGAGCAGCTCGTGGGGCTTCCCCACCTCGGGAAATCGGTCGCTCGCGATCCGGGCGACGTAGTGCGTTCCCGCCCCCGTGGAGAAATACACGAAGATCTCATTGCCGACCGGCTCGACCACGTCCACCTGCGCCGTGAAAGGGGAGAGCGTGGTGATCCCGCTCGGTCGGAATGCGTAGATGTGTTCGGGTCTGATGCCGAGCGTCACATGAGCCGTGGACGCGAAGGTCTCCCCCCGACCCGGCTCGATGGGGAGCTTGAACTCCGTCCCCTCCTGGTGAAATGTCCAGTTGCCGTTTTTCGACACGGCGCCGGAGAAAAAATTCATCGTCGGGCTGCCGATGAACCCGGCGACGAATCTGTTCGTGGGATGGTGGTAAATGCTGAGTGGCGTATCGACCTGTTGCACGATGCCGTCCCGCATCACGACGATCCGGTCACCCATGGACATCGCCTCGATCTGGTCGTGCGTCACATAGATCATCGTTGTCTGCAGTTGATGGTGGAGGCGCGAGATCTCGGTGCGCATCTGGACCCGGAGGTTCGCGTCGAGGTTGCTCAGAGGCTCATCAAAGAGGAAGACCTTCGGCTGCCGGACAATCGCCCTCCCCAGGGCGACGCGCTGGCGCTGGCCGCCGGAGAGAGCCTTGGGTTTCCTGTCGAGATAGGACGAGATGCCGAGGATCTCCGCGGCATGCTGGACCCGCTTGTCGATCTCCGCTTTGGGGTATTTCCTGAGCTTCAGGCCGAATGCGAGGTTGTCGTACACGGACATGTGGGGGTACAGTGCGTAGTTCTGAAATACCATCGCGATATCCCGGTCCTTCGGCGCGACGTCGTTGACAACCCTGCCGTCGATGCTCACCGTGCCGGAAGTAATTTCCTCCAGTCCGGCGATCATGCGCAGCACGGTGGACTTCCCGCACCCGGAGGGGCCGACAAGGACGACGAATTCCTTGTCCCGTATCGTGGCGTCCACCTCCCGCACGGCGGTGACTTTTCCGTCGTAGATTTTCGTAACGTGCTCAAGCTTGACTTCAGCCATGAGAGTGTTCCATCTGTCGTAGGATTGGGTTATGGAGGATCAAATCTGCAAAATATAGGCACGGCATTCCTCAAACACAACAAATCCTCAGGGACCGTTCCGGGACCGTTCCGGGAGCCCCGTCCGTGCCGCTTGATGGAAGCCCTTCACCGGATGCACATGAGAATATACGGAAAAAACACTTGACTTTTACCCTCTTCTTCTTATATTCATGGAAGCGCTTCCACTGTTCTTCTGCCAGACGAACCAATTCTTTTTCCCTGTGTAACCCATGAGTGTGACGATCTACGACCTTGCACGTGAAGCAGGTGTGGGAATCGGGACAGTCTCCCGCTGCCTGAACAACCACCCGAGCGTTTCTGTTGAGACGCGGGCGAAGGTCCTGGAGGTCGTTAAACGTCTCAGTTACCAGCCCCATGCGTACGCACAGCGTCTGGCCTCAAAAAAAACGAATACGATCTCCGCGATCATTCCCTTCTTCACGAACTATTTCTTCATTCAGGTGCTTCAGGGGGTGCAGGACAAGGCGGCGGAGCTCGGGTTCGACCTGATTCTCTACGGGGTCAACAACCCGTTGCAGGCCGAATACTATCTCAGACGTTCGCTCCACCGCGGGCATGTCGACGGCGTGATGTTCTTCTCCATGACGCTCCCCGAATCGTACGTCGCGAAATTCCAGCAGACAAGGCTCCCGCTCGTCCTCGTCGATGCATATCACCCCGAGTTCGACTCGATAAGCGTGAAGAACCTCGAGGGGGCGATGATGGCGACACGGCATCTCCTGAAACTCGGTCACACAAGCATCGCCATGATCAACGCGAGCCTTTCGACGCAGCCTGCCCGGGACAGGATGGAGGGATACCGGGCTGCCCTTGAGGAGGCGGGCCTGCCGTTCAGGAACGACCGGGTCTTCGTCTCGGAGATCGGCAAGCAGGACGGTTTCAACCGGGAGGCAGGCCGCGCGTCGATGGAGGATCTGATCGGCAAGAACGTCGGGAGGGACCGGGCCACCGCGGTTTTCATCGCCAGCGATGTACAGGCGTTGGGAGCGCTCGAAGGGGCCGCCGAACTCGGCGTGCGCGTCCCCGAGGACCTGGCGATCGTGAGCTTCGACGATATCGAGCTGGCCCAGCACGCCCAGCTCACGACAATGCGCCAGCCGATGTACGAAATGGGCGTCCTTGCGCTGGAGAAGCTTTTCGCACGCCTGAAGAATCCCGATGCACCGCCGTCGCAGACGACGTTCCTTCCGTCTCTCATCGTCCGGCGGTCGTGCGGCGCGCGCGTGCCGAGTGAACAGCTCGTCTGAAGGAAAAAGAACGACAATGACTGATTGCCATCCCTACATGTGAATGTGAAACGCCAAGGAGCCAGCACCGTATGAACTCACGTCTACTGCTTCTTTCGGTCCTGCTGCTGTTCACACTCGAAGATGCCTCTGCAGGGAACACAGGGAAGATCGCCGGGGAGGTCAAGGATAGCCAGACGGGGGAGGCGGTCGTCGGTGCAAGCGTTCAGATCCAGGGGACGTCGATGGGGGCCGCAACGAACATCGACGGCTATTATGTCATCCTGAACATCCAGCCGGGGAAATACACGCTCACGGCGACGGGCGTGGGATACAACAAGAAGACGGTGACCGATCTCCAGGTGTCGATCGACTTCACGACAACGATTGATTTCAAGCTGTCGTCGACCGTTGTCGAGATGGGGGAGGAAGTGGTGACCGTGGCCGAACGGCCCCTCGTCCAGAAGGACCTCACCGCCTCCACGGCGACCGTGAACGGTGCGCAGATCGCGGCACTCCCTGTGACGGAGGTGGGACAGGTTCTCAACCTCCAGGCGGGCGTCACGACGGACCGGAACGGCGGATTGCACTTGAGGGGAGGGCGCTCGGGCGAGGTGGCGTACTGGATCGACGGCGTGCCGGTCACCAACGCCTACGACGGGACTCAGGTGGTCGAGGTGAATAAAAGCCTTGTTCAGGAGCTCCAGCTTGTTTCCGGCGCCTACAACGCCGAATACGGCCAGGCGATGTCCGGGATCGTGAACATCGCCACAAAGGAGGGCTCCTCGAAGTTCGCCGGCGGCGCCGGGACCTACATCGGCAACTACCTTCCGAACAACGACGGTGCGAGCAAGGCCCTGTACACGGGACTCGACAAGTTCCGCCCGTTCGACATACGCGATTTCGAGGCGAATCTGAGCGGCCCCATACTGGGGGACGACCTGACGTTTTTTACAAACGGCCGGTACATTTATTTCGGCGGCGACCAGTACGGGATCCGCCGGTTCACGCCGCAGAACATTGCCTACACCGACAGCGCAAACGTGTACCACCTGTACCGTGACGCGCAGGGGCGGGGGGACAGCTCCATCGTCCCCATGAATTCCAGTGAGAGGTGGTATGGCCAGGGGAAGCTCACATGGCACATCTCCTCCGTGATGAAGCTGACGGGGGACTATCTATTCGACAGGACGAAATCTCAGCCGTATAACCGGACGTACTACTATGATCCGGACGGCAACGGCGACGACTACAATACGAGCCACACGGCCAT
>PMDK01000127.1 GCA_003154425.1 Ignavibacteriota bacterium | reverse complement strand
TTTGGAGTTTCGTGGCTTCCTCCGGCGTGATTTCTTTCGTGTACTGGAGGCCGAAGACCTCACCGAGGAAATCCCACCCCCGCCACTCCCCGTTTTCATTGTAGGAGCCGATGCCGCCGGTGGCAAAGATGCTCCCGCCGCCGTCAATGTACTTCTTCAGTTCGGCCATCTGCCTGTCGCTCAGCGCCTTGACCCCCGGGAGGACCAATAACGCGTACGGCTTCAGTGCGCCGGATTCGACGGCCTGATCATCAACGATTTCATACCGGAGATCGACCGCCTTCAGAAGATGTTCCCATGACTTGATGTTCTCGCGGGACCAGGTATCCCCCGGTGACGACAGCCCTTCAGCATTGCGCGACTCCATGATGCCGACGACCCGGGTCTCGAACGCCGCCTGAAGGTTGCGTTTCGTGGGAATGATCTCCTCAAAGTCGTACCGGCCGTACACGCTCTTGATGATGAGCAGGAACACCCATACCGAGGCGACGATGACAATGAGGCCCGTCAGCGCGAAGAAAACCGGGTTCGTTTGTTTCCTGAGAGGGATCTTTATCGCCACCGCCGGCGCTCCTCGGAGGGTTTGTTCTTCAACGGCACGTAACCGTCCGACGTATACTGGACCAGTTTCTCATCCGGCGTAAAGGTCCGGCGCGCTGTCCCCGTGAGGGGGGCTGTCGGATTCTCGGTCTCCACGGGCTCGGGCGCCATCACGTCTGCTTCGAACGTCGGGGGGACCTGGGGTAAGCCGGCGCGTCCCCGGGTTTCCCTGATACGAAACATGACGTATGCCCCGATCGCCAGGACAAAGGTGCCGAGCGTCGCGACAAGAACGATGAGTGAAAAAATCGGTATGAGTTCCAATGTTTACCTCGTCATGAATGGATTATTGACTCTCAAGTCCTATGCGGTCCAGTTTCCCCCACGTCATCTCCACCCCCAGGAATTCCTCCACGGTGGCCGCGGCCTTGGTGATGTCGACGAGCAGAATGAACACCATACGGTAGATGACGGCATAAAAGATCAGGCGGAGCTCTTCGCGATCGACGGCAACGCAGTACAGTGCGGTCATCACATCGAGAAGCGCAATGCTCGCCCACCAGAGCGCGACGGTGTTCGAAAGTCCGAACACGAGAGCGATGATGATGAAGAAAGCGTTGGCGAAGATATTCATGGTGGGCCACACAATTGCCTCGAACAACAGCGACCAGAGGACCAGAGTGTCGGTGAACTTCATCGCGGGATTCACCAGATGCAGGCGATGTTTGCTGATCGACTGCAGGATCCCGCGGGTCCACCTGTACCGTTGTTTCAGGAGCTGGTGAAGCGATTCGGGGGCCTCCGTGTAGGAGATCGCTCCGGGCTCGTAGAGGATTTTCCACCCCGCGAATCGGAGATTCAGCGTCAGGTCGGAATCTTCGGCGAAGGTATCGCCGGAGTACCACCCGGCGGCGTGAACGGCTTTCTTGCGAAAGACGCCGATCGGTCCGGGGATGATGTTGACCATGCCGAGGGAGCTCTGCGCGCTGCGGATCATGTTCAGGCCTTCCACATACTCCAGTGCCTGCAGTTTTGCGAGCATTGTCCGCCTGTTGAGAACCTTGACATTTCCCGCCACGGCCCCGACATGCGGGTCGACGAAGTGCCTCACCGACAGTCTCAGTGTGTCGGGAGACAGATGCGAGTCCGCGTCCATGCAGAGAACGAATTCCGCCCTGGAATACTGGATCCCGGCATTCAGGGCGGATGATTTTCCCCCGTTCGGTTTATTGATCATGGTCACCCGCACCGGTCCGCGTTGTCCCCGGTGGTACCCGACGAGGGATTGTCCCAGCTCGGCGGTCGCATCGCTCGATCCGTCATTGACGATGATGACCTCGAAGTCGTCGTAGTCGAGATCGAGGAGCGACTCGATGGAGAGGTGCAGGATTTTCGCCTCGTTGTAGGCGGGGATGATGATCGACACGAAGGGGGCAAACGCACTCTTCTGATCCACGGTGTTCCGCGCCACGAAAACAAATGCGGAGCCGAGTACGGTGAAGTACCGGACGAGGAGAATGAAGAGGAAAATCGCCAGCGCCATGATCGAGGCATACTCGTACAGTCCCCCCACCGACAGCATCGTCTGGGGGAGCGTGGTGAGGATGATGTAGAGAAGAACCAGCGAGCACGCTCCGGAGATGAGGATGAGGCGCAGGAGCCCCGGTTTCCTGTCTTCCACCCGGGGCCCCCGGGAGATGTTCCTGAATCGCATGCGCGACGTCAGAATCGGGCGGGAATTTTCCATGGCGGCCGTTGCCTTCTCAGTGTATGATGTCGAATATCACAGGATCGTCCAATAGAGTGACGCGCCCACGGACGTGTAGCTGTAGTTGCCGTCGTTCCGGTAGGTGTTGCCGATGACAACGATGCCCCTGAGACCGATCTCGGGGGTCAGGTGGTGCTCGATCTCTCCGCTGATCTCCCGGACCGTCGCGCGGTACGACGGCATGTAGCCGGCCTTCGCGGAAAAGGTGACCGTCACCGTCTGGTCCCCCTGCGCCTGCCATTCCGCCCACAGATAGTGGGATTCAAGGTTCTGGGGGGCATAGTAGAGCTGCCGGCTGCGATTGGTGAACGGGACGAAGGGAGGCTGCCGACTGAAATCCGTGTACAGATACTCGTATCCCATGAAGAGTTCGTCGAAGAACCCGCGGCCCAGCCGGATCTGGAGCTCCAGTCCGGTGTTGCCATCGGAGACGGAGACGATCTTGTAGTATCCCTGGATCCGCCAGCGGGCGGGTGTCAGGTACGTGCCGAGGAACTTGTAGATCCTTGCCTCGTATTTCAGGTCGATCAGGTACGGCGTGTAGAGGAGGACCGCGGCATCAGATCCCTCCGCGTACGCTCCGAGGTGCAGGACGCCGGGCCTGTCGTACACGATCGCGGCGTCGCCGATTGTTTCCTCCGGCTTCCCCGGGGTGGAGAGAGTCCCGAGGCTCCCGCTCGCACTCAGCCGGTCGGACAGACGGATGAACAGCTGGGCTTTCATCCCGTCATAGGTCCGGGTGCTCAGGTCGGAGCGGAGGACCGTCCGGGAATATCCGAATCCGAGTGCCACCGAATTGGTTATGCCGAGTTCCAGGCGCCCGCCATACGCCGCCATGGAGAAATCCTGGTTATCCGAATAGTACGCCATCGGGGGAGACAGCGCCACGCGTGTGGGGAACGATGCGAGCGCGCCGGAGAATCCGGTGAGAGGGAGATACTTCATCCGCGCGAGGACCAATTCCCGTTCGTCACCCGTCACGCCCTTGTCAAGCAATCCCTGAAACACCTTCCTGGCCTCCTCGGTGCGGCCCATGCCCTGGTACGATTCTCCGAGAAACAGGCCTGCCGCGAAATCCTCAGGCTTCTCCACCCGCAGTTTCGTGAACTCCGAGAGTGCCTCGAGAGAATCACCGCTCCAGAGCACGTTTTTTGCCTTCATCAGCGCAACATCGAAATCGTATTCTTCAGCGAGGAGTTGATCGCAGATCTCGATTGCCCTCCTGTGGTTCTTCGCGCACGATTGCGCATCCGCATAGGCCAGCTGAACGGTCCTGCCGGGCTTCGGCACCCGCGCGAAGTATTCCTCATATTTCTTGATGGCCCCCGGGCAATCCCCCGAGGCGGCAAGCTGCCTGGCATTTTCCAGGAGGGCGAAGTTTGCCCGGTCCGACTCGGCGCGAAGGCCCTCTTCGAGGAACTCCTGCGCCGCCTTCAGCTGATTGCTCGCCGGATCGATCGTGCGNNTCCGCCCAGACGGTGATCTGACCGTACAGAAGCTGGTACTCGGAATTCCCGGGGGAAGTCTTCATGAGCATGTTCAGCACGGCGAGTGCGCCGTCGAAGTGCTTTCCCCAGGCGGCGTACTGGGCATACCGGAACCGTACGTCCGCGGCGGCACTGTCGGGGAGTCCCGCAAGATAGCGACTGAGGTAGCCCAGGGCTTCCTGATAATTCCCGACCTCTCCGTAGTAGTCCGCGATGCGAAGCATGGCCGCCCTGTTGTCGGGCCGGTCGGTGAGGATTTCCAGGTTCTCGGAAATTCTCACGCGGACAACACTGTCGCGCACCGCGAAGAGAGCGTATCGTGTTTCACTGACCCGGATGCTGTCCGCAAGGCGGAGCGACAGAGTGTCGAGCTGCTTCAGTGCTTCGTCGAAGCGGCTCACGTTTACGAGGGCCCGGACCAGCGAATACCGCGCTTCCTCATCCTGAGGGTGGGCTTGCAGTATCCTGGAAAACCGATCCACGGGAGAATCCGGCAATTGCGGCCCGCGGGCTTCTCGCGGCGATGAGGCGGGCTGCCGCGACGTCGCCTCCGTCGCCCGCGCCTCGATCAGGCCCTGCCGCGCCTCGGCGAGAGACGGAGACAGAGAGAGCGCTTTCTGGAATGCGCGCTGCGATTGCTGGTGCTTTCCCTGCCAGAGGAGGAAGTATCCCAGTCTGCTCTGAAGGTCCGCATTCTGCGGATACTTCTGGATATACTGCTGGAGGATTGTTTCTCCCTTTTGGAGATGGCTGGCACTGGCAAGAACCTCGCAGTAACGCAGG
>PMDK01000108.1 GCA_003154425.1 Ignavibacteriota bacterium | reverse complement strand
CTCCCCTTCCTCCTCCTCCGCGTCTCCCGCCTCCTCCAAATCCGCCTCCTCCTCCGCCCGGATATCTTCCGCCCCCTTCTCCTCCTCCTTCGCCCATCCCGCCTCCTCCGCGTCCGCTGACGACTTCCTTCTCTGTCTGTATCTCTATCCTGAACGTCGAACCGGGCGCTGCGCCCACCGCGTACGGCCGGTCCTTCGAAGTCTGGAGCGGCACCTTGAGCTCGTACATCGAGGAGCCCTCCGAACTCCCGATGCGCACACTGACGCCCGGCACCTCCAGTGGCGAGAAGAGCGTCCTGTCATTCTTGTCGGCTCCGAGCATTTCCATGTCATGCATCCCTGTCCCCATAGGATAGAGGATGCCGACTTTCCTGCCGTCGTCCGGCACGAGCCAGACTGTCATCCCCGGGCCGGCGATGCGCCTGCGGAACTCCTCCTCGGGTGCGAGGATCCGGAGATAGAAGAACGCGGAGTCGTTCTGCATGCCGATGAACAGATGCGTATCTTTGACCGGGATGAACGGCGATTTCCACTCCCGTGCAGCGCTGTCGACCGTCACGCCCCTGGTTCTCCACGAACTGGGAATCTGGGCGGTACTGCCGCATCCTGAAACAAGTACGCCCGCGAAGACGGCCAGTCCCGTCAGCGCGTGGCTCCAGTATGCTCCCCCCCGGCGGGACGGGGGTCTGCGTCGGTTTCGGTTCATCATGTGCGATCCTCTCGGTGAGTGCAGTGTAATACGGTCTGTCGCCTTCTGCGGTTCTTCTTCCGGCATATCTGACATTAGATACACCTCGTGCCCTGGAGGTTTAACATGAACCTCTTCAGCGGACTGAATGCGTAGATCCCCTCCCGTTTTGTTGACAATCCGTCCCGGGACGATTACATTAGGTGCGTTGACCGCTCACGCACGTACCCCGAACACCGCACGGAAATCCGATGAAAAGCATTTTTGAGCAAGCCCCCCTCGATGAAGTGGTACGGCGCATCGATTCTCTCAGCGCCGGGTCGCAGCATCTCTGGGGGAAAATGGGAGTCGCCCAGATGCTGGCACACTGTTCGACGACACTCGAGGTCGCCGCGGGGAGGAGGACCGCCCGGAGACTGTTGATAGGGCGGCTCATCGGCCCCTTCTTCAAGAAACGATTCTACGACGATTCGGAGTTTACAAGGAACAGTCCCACCCATCCGACGTTCGTCGTTGCCGATGAGCGTGATTTTGCGGCGGAGAAGCAGCGCCTCCTCCGGCTGGCCCGCGAATTCTCGGAAGGGGGAGAGGTGAAGTGCACAACGCTGCCTCACTCGTTCTTCGGCGATCTGACTCCCCGGGAATGGGGCATAGGCATGTACAAACATCTCGATCACCATCTTCGCCAGTTCGGAGCCTGACCCCCTGAAGATAATCTCTGTGAACGTCGGGGAACCCCGCGAGGTCTCGTGGCTGGGGAAGACAGTCATGACCGGGATATTCAAGAAGCCCGTCGATTCTCCCGTGATGCTCCGGAGGTTGAACCTGGACGGGGACGCTCAGGCGGACCTCTCGGTGCACGGGGGAGTGGCGAAGGCCGTGTACGCCTATCCGGAAGAGCACTACAGGTTCTGGCGCGGCGAGTTCCCGGGTATGGACATGCCTCCGGGGATGTTCGGCGAGAATCTGACCACCGCAGGTCTCTCGGAGGAGACGGTCCATGCAGGCGACCGGTTCCGCATCGGGGAGGCGGAGGTCATTGTCACACAGCCGAGACTCCCCTGTTTCAAGCTCGGGATAAGGTTCCGGCGCAACGATATCATCAGGAGATTTCTGGAAAGCGGGAGAACGGGGTTCTATATGGCCGTGCTCCTCGAGGGGATGGTCGCCCCCGGAGACAGCATGGATCTTCTCAGTGCGGACCCGCAGCATGTGAGCATCGCAGAACTCGTCCGACTCCATCTCCCGGGAAAAAGCGATCCGGATGTGCTGAAGCGTGCCCGCAACGTCGAGGCGCTGCCGGAAAGCTGGAAGAAATCTCCGTAGCCCCTTCGTTGGAGGCCTGGAGAATATTCCGCTACATGCCGGACTCCCTGTCCGCTGTTTCTCTCTTGGTGCCTGTGTGCCTGAGCGAGCTCCTCACGGAGAATGTGTGGAGGGGTTCGAAGAGTTCGTACAGGACCAGCCCTGCCGCTCCCAGGATCACCCCGGTCTCCCCGTGCCTCGCCGACCGAACATGTACTGCCTCGGCGGGAGGGGTGAGGAGATCCGCGCGGATCTTGTCCTGAAGCGTCTCGGCCAGCGACGGGTAGTTCTGGGCGAGCTTGCCGCCGACGATGATCAGCTCCGGGTTCAGCGTGTTCACCAGGTTGATGCTGAGTATGCTGAGCATGGANNCCGGGCGACGGACGCGACGGAGAGCCTCTCGTCGTCCGTGTTCCCCGAGGCACGACGGTAGCTCTCGATCAGGTTTGTGTCTGACAGGATCTGACCGAACATGACCTGGTTCCGGAACGTGAGCGGGAATCTCTCCGCATAATACGCGGGGAATTCGAGCTCATTGAAGCCTATTTCGCCGGCGCTCGATGTGATGCCGTGGAGCAACTGTCCGTTGATCATGATCCCTGCCCCCACACCTTCCCCAACCCAGATGTGGACGAAGTGTTTCGTCCCCCTGGCAGCACCGAGCAGGTATTCTCCNNCCACGTAGACAGGGACTTTGAACCGGTCTTCCAGGAGTCCGCTCAGGGACTCCCCCTGCCAGGCCTTTTTGTTGGCCGAGAGGACGAGGACGTTTCTGGGGTAGTCGATCACGCCCTGGACACCGATGCCGATCCCGACGAGCTGCGACTGAGAGCAATTCGCGCTCGTCAGGAGGGTCTGGATTGTCGACGCGGTCTCTGAAAGGACTTCCTGCACGCTGGCATCGACGGAGTACCGGAAGGTCTTCTGCTGGAGGATTTGCGCATTCAGATCGGTGAGTGCCACCGCCGCGCGGGTCATGCCGATATCCACCCCGGCGACAAGTCCCGCCATCGGCCTGAATCTGAGTGATATCCGCCGGCGTCCCACTTTCCTCCGAGACGCCACGGCGCCGGTTTCTTCCAGGAAACCCGCACGGATCAGCTTTCCGACGAGGTCGGTGATCGTGGTCTTGTGGAGGCCGGTCAGTTTCGCGATTTCAATCCGGGAGATCTCCCCCGCATCGCGAACAACCCGCAGTATTCTTACCTCGTTCGGTTCCCGAATGAGCGCCGCACGCTGATGTATGACATTCCACAAGGGGGCAATCCTGAGCGAATGTGACGGAGGCTGTGAAGAAGTGAGCAGTATAATTTACGTCAAATGGGGCCGAAGGTCAAGACTTGCGTCCGGTTGCGCTTCACAAACATATTTGACACATTTGCTCCGTCCTGAAACCGG
>PMDK01000158.1 GCA_003154425.1 Ignavibacteriota bacterium | reverse complement strand
GTCCTTCACGGCGGTCCGGGAAGGACGTATTACCTCCGGGTCGTCGCCGAGGGGAAGGAATACGACGCCGTCTCCACCATGCCCTCCAGGGTGAACATCGACACGCTCGTCGCACTTCATTCGCGGGAGTCCGACGGTGACCAGGTCTATAACCTGTACGTGATCTTCAGGGACCCGCCGGAGCCGGGAAACTACTACCGTATGAACCTCCGCGTGAGCGTCCCGATATCCCCCGACTCCATCGACGGGAGGAGGTACCACCTGTACAACGACAAGCTGACAAACGGCAATGAGGCGGCGGTCAGGATCCGGATGAGGAACTACTTCAAGCCGGGGGACACGGTCTGGGTGGACCTCCTCTCGATTGACAAGGCGTCGTACGACTATTTCAATACTCTGAACAACATACTGACCTCCGACCGGAGCCCGACATCGCTCGCCCCTGCCAATCCCAACACCAACCTCACCAACGGGGCGCTGGGATACTTTGCGGCATATTCCATGGATTCAAAGGTGATTGTTCTGCAATAGCGTGCGGAGGTAGTCCTCCCGGGAGTGGAAAAAAGAATCCCTTGCCTGAATACGCCGGCAAGGGATCCTCTTCACTTCATACCGAATGTGGGTCAGGCCGAAACGGCTCTCCCTCCTCTCCGATCACCCCTTTCCGATCCGGTACACTTTCCCGGTTTCCAGATCTGTCACGACGTCCCGGATCGCCTTGAAACCCACGTGGCCGATTTCCTCGAACCGGTACACCGTCCTCACCTGAAGCTCTTTCATCACGGGGTTTTCACTGTGGATCCGGACGGTAAACGACGCCGAGCCGTCAAGAGACGTGAACCTGCAGTCCAGGGCAAAGAGCTCCCTCGTGCGTTTCAGCCTGCTGCCGATGAACACCCGCTTGCTGGACATATAGACCGCCTTGAATTCTCCAATCATAGTCAGTCCGTCCCTCTCACAGTCCCTTGAGCTTCGTGGACTTCCTGTAGATGAGACTTACGCCGCACCAGCCGACCAGAATCGCCCCCAGAAGCCACAGCGGGCTGTTCGCACCGGGGACCACCGTGTGCGAGTTGATCATCGTCCAGATGAGCGGGACAGAAAGATACGTGTTGTGACGCGACCGCTGGGCGGTCCGGGCAACAAGGGCCGCATCCGGCGGGGTCCCCTCTTTCACTGCAGGAATGATCTTCTTCTGAGCGGGCCAGATCCTCATCCAGACATTTGCGACCATGATCATGCCGAACATCACGCCGATGTGGATGTTATACGCCCGGTAGCTGAATCCGGCCCAGTCGATCATCGCATAGACGACGGCGGCAACCAGAACGAAGCCGATGGCACCCATCGTGCGGATGTCCTTCCCGAGCGGACTCTTCGCGATCGCATCATAGACCGGAAAGAACAGGAACACGACCGCCAGCATCACAATGCTTTTCACACCCCAGCCATCCATCCCCTGCTCGAACATGAGACCCCCGTGGTAAAACACGAGCGCGAGGAGCAGCAAACCCGCGACAAACGTCCAGGCTGCCGCGAAGCGGAAGAAAAAGAGGGAACGGGGGATCAATTCCGGTATCATTTTCTTCTTCGTGTCCCCGTCCAGCGCCGCTCCGAGCGGAATATTGACCCAGTTGAACCAGTACAGCAGTCCTATCCACAGGATGCCGGCAACGATATGAATCCAGCGGAAAAGCACCTGTAGTATTTCAGTGGATTCCATCAGGGGACTCCTTTTTTGTGGTATTTGTGTGCCGAATATAGCATGCGCAAGCATGAGTGTCAAGGAAACCTTCGAGCCCCGCTTATCGTTCTATGCTCGTTTTCACCGGGAGGGGATAGAAGAACTGCTCAGGGAATCGACGGGCCGAAGACTGAAACGGAAGCCCGGGCCCGACAAATGGTCCATCGGCGGGAAGGCGCTCTGTGGGGCGGCAGGCGGCGAGAAGAAACTCCTCCTTAGTTTTCGCTATATTCAGGTATGATCAATCGATTCAACCCGGCCGTACCCCGCCACTTCCTTTTTGCGATCGCAGGTCTGCTCTGGACTCTGGCGGGCGGATTGCTTTGCCTGCGAGGGGCGATGTGGCTCGGAGAGTTTCAATTCCCCGTGATCGCCTCGATCGAAGCTGCATCGCTCGCCATCGCCGCGGCAGGATATGTCTTCCTCTTTGAGAGGATCGTCCGGAAAAACATCACGCGGATCAGCCGGCTCCCGGAGCGCGCATGTGTCTTTGCCTTCACCGCGTGGCGGGGCTATATCATGATCGCGATCATGATGACCGCCGGTATCACTCTCCGCAGTTCCTCTCTTCCCCTCTACTACCTCTCACTCCCCTATACCGCGATGGGGGGCATCCTGCTCGCGGGAAGCGTGATGTTCTACAGGCAGTTTTTCGCCGTCGCGCTTCCGAGGCACTGACCGGCGGAAAGCGTCCCCTACTGCCTCTTCTCCGGAAAGAGAATCTTCGAAATCTGGTACCTGCTGTCCTGCAGATGCGCCTTCGTCTCCCGGTCGGACGCCCCGGGGAGCGCCCTGGCAAGCGAGCCGTCCAGATCCGTCAACTCGGCGCGTATGATCGCGCGCGCTTCCCCCGGCAGCGGGGGTGGCGGCGGCAAGACCACTCCGGGGGGGAGTCCGGGAGGGGGAACCCACGGAGGCGGATTCAGCTTCGTCCCCATGACCTCGATGTATGCACGCTGGAGATTGCGCCGGTACACATCCGTCTTCACCGGGCCCGCCTCGAGCTCGCTCCAGATCCCCTTGCGCAGCTCCGAGCTCATTTCGCTCAACGTGTAGGGTTTCTCATTTTTCCCGGCAAGCGCGGCAGCGTTGACAAGCCGTTCGAGCCGTGCATTGCCGAGAAGGATGTTGAGGAGCGACCGGTGCCCCGCGAGCACCCTCTCCTCCGTCCCTGTCGGTTCGAACAGTGCGACAAGCTCGGGCTTCAGGATCTCGGCCGGCGTCCGGAAGCCTTCTTTCACGAGAAACGCCATCGCGTCCTTCTGCTTGCCGCGTGGGACGGGTGTGTGGACGACCCCCTCCTGACCCGCAACCCTGCGCGTCATCACCACTCCACCGATTTCGTTCGCCACGTGCCCGAATTCACGCGTGCGCTGTGCGATCAGCTCGCCATAGATCTCGCGCAGGTTGGAATAGTCTTCTCCGGATTTTGTCGTCGCGCTCAGGAGCTTGCCGGCGATCCGGGCGATGTTCTTGAGTCCGTACGTCGTGGCAAGGACAGGGTCCGAACCGAGATCCTCCATCTGCGCGGTCGGGTCGATACCGTCAGGATCACCGAACCGGAGGTAGGGCTCTTTTTCCTGTCGCGCTGCGATGGCATTCAGCAGCGGTCTCTCCTCATCGGGGGATTTCACCCCCGGGAAAATCCTGTACCCCCATTCGGTCGCGAACATATCGTACGGTCCGAGCTTCGGTATCAGCGTCGCACCGTCTCCGGGCTGGGCGATGTAGTTGAACCGCCCGTAATCCATTATGGAGGCTTCTGTTCCGTATTTCGCTGTGAACGTGGGACTCCGGAGGCTGTCCACCGGGAACTGCGAGCTCGCTTTCATGTTATGCGGAAACCCGAGCGAGTGCCCGACCTCGTGCGTGGTGATGTACTGCAGCATCCGTCCCATGAGAGTATCGGGGAGAGGGAGTCTGTCACAGGCTGGATCGACTGCTCCGGCCTGCACAAAGTACCAGTTGCGGGCCAGGTTCATCACATTATGAAAGAACCCGATGTCCGCGTCGAGAATCTCCCCCGTGCGTGGATCACTTGTATGGGGGCCGTAGGCATTTTCAATGTCGGACGGGAGCCAGCGGATCGTGGAATACCGCACATCTTCCGAGCTCCAGTTGGGATCCTCTTTCACCGACGGCGCGTCCCGCGCAACAATCGCATGTTTGAATCCCGCCTTCTCNNAATGCCGCCTGCCAGTCCTCCACCCCCTTCTTCAGCCAGGGGCGCCACTTGTCAGGCGTCCCCCTGTCGATATAGAATGTGATCGGTTTCCTGGGTTCGACGAGCTCCCCCCGGGCGTAGGCAGCGGAATCCTTCGGCTCCAGCCGCCACCGGGAGATGAAACGCCGGGGCTCGGCGCGCTGCGACTCGTACCCGTAATCGTAATGGAATATCCCGAAGTACGACACCCGCGGGTCGTTCAGGCGCAGGGCCATGGGCTTCTCCGGGAGGCGGACCATGGAGTGGTGCATGACGATGCTGATCGTGCTCAGAGAATTATCCAGCGGCACCTGTCCCGCTTCATACGTCAACATCACTTCAATTTCGATGTTGTCGGGGAAAGGCTTCATCCGCTCGACGAACGACCGGGCGGGATCGAGGCGGCGCACCTTGAGTTGATCGCGCTCAGGCCGGGGAAGTCCGAGCTCCGTCATGTCGGCCGTGAAGAGCCCGCTGACGTCAATGAGAACGGCGCTGGAATCCTTGTTGTACGCCTGGATATCGAATGACATCAATATGGGGGGGTTCGTCGCCTTCCGGACGGCGTGGCTGATCGGCAGAGAATCCGCCGCGACGGCGAAGTACAGGACGCTGCGGAGCAGTATCCTGTCCTCGATCCGGTCCCAGCGGGCAACCTGTTCGTTGATCTCGTCGCCGCCGTACCCCAGCCCGGTCTGGGTCATGGCCTGTGTCGAGACCAGGAGGAAATCTTTCCCGATTTCCTTCCTGGGTATCTCAAAATACCATTTGCTCTTGACGCGGTAGACATTAAAGAGCCCCGTGTCGGCCTTCGCCTCTTTCGTGACCACGTCCGAGAACGGCTTGATCCCTTCTTTCGGCGGCACGGGGGGCTTGACCTCCTGAGCGAGAACCGGAGACAGCGCAAAAGCGATCGTTGCGGCAATCAGAGAGGCGCGGCGATGAAGCATGGATCGTATCTCCTATGTGGATGAGTCTCCCTCCTCGAGAGCCGTTCTGGCGTCCTTCAACCCTTTCAGGTGTTCGGGATCGGCGGCGGGGTATTTAAGGTTCAGCGATTCCAGCGTCCTGACGATGATGTCCGCGGCCGCTGTCCTTGTGAACCACTTGCGATCGGCGGGGATAATGTGCCACGGAGCCCACGGCGTGCTCGTGTTGCTGAAGATATCTTCATATGCTTTCATGTAGTCCTTCCAGAACGCGCGCTCGCGGACGTCGGCGGAGGAGAACTTCCAGTTCTTCTCCGGAGTATCGATCCGCTCCAAAAACCTCCTTTTCTGTTCCTTGTTTGAGACATTCAGGAAGAACTTGAGTATGACCGTTCCGTTCCGCGTAAGGTACCGTTCGTAGGCGTTGATCTGTTCAAACCGCTCCTTCCAGATGTCTTTTCCCACTAGCGAAGGGGGAATCTTCTGGTTCCGGAGGATCTCGGGGTGAACGCGGACGACAAGGACTTCTTCGTAGTACGACCTGTTGAAAATTCCGATGTGTCCCCTCGCGGGTACCTGTTTCATCGAGCGCCAGAGGTAGTCATGGGAGAGTTCCTCCGCCGACGGAATCTTGAAGTTCACGACCTGGCATCCCGCCGGGTTCACGCCCGACATGACATGCTTGACCACGCCGTCCTTCCCGGCGGCGTCCATCGCCTGGAATATGAGAAGGAGCGCATAGGTGTTCTGTGCGTACAGGACATCCTGAAGGGCGGCCAGTTTGACGATGTCGGACTGGAGCTTCCCGGCGGCGTCTTCTTTTGCCGCGAACTTCCCGGTGTACGCGGGATCGTAGTCCTTCAGTCGTATGGTCTTCCCCTCAGGGACAAGCAGACGGTCGTACTTCATGGCATCAGCACCAGAGGGATGTGTAGGGCGGCCCAGAGAGCGTATCTCCATGCGGTCTGTTTCCGCTCTCCTTTTACGAGGAACCCGAAGTAGGTTCCCTTGGCAATCGTGTTGCTCATCATGGCGACGACCATCGCGGACACCGCGACGCCGGCGGCGATATCTCCGGGACGGGCAACAGAGAGTATGAACGGATCGATATCGCTGACGCCGACGACCGCACCGAGAGCGATAAGTCCGGAATCCCCGAGTGTCCCCTTCACCACGGAGGTGACCACCATCAGCACGACGAAGAGGGCGGCAAAGAGAAGCGCGGGGGTGATCTCGAACGGGTTATGCAGCGGCGGAGCCGCCGGCCCCGTGTCGGCGGCGTCCTTCCCGGGGGTCAGCAGGGCGAGCAGCACACCCGCTCCGGCGAGAATTGCGCATCTCCACCAGATGGAGGGGAGCAGCTGCGGGCCGATGACGGCGATGAGAACAAGTATGCGGAGGTACGCGACGCTTGAAGCCAGGATCGCCGCCTGGAGCGCGCTCCGCCCCCGCCCGGGGTCGGTCTGAGCGGCGCGGCCGACAGCGACAGTCACCGCGGTGCTCGAGACAACGCCGCCGAGAAGTCCTGACAGCCAGAGGCCGACACTGACCCCGAGCCGTTTCGACAAAAAATACCCCACGAACCCGATTGTGGAGACGAGTATCACGATCTCCCAGATGTGCGCCGGGTTGAGCTCGTACCGCGTGTACGATTGATTGGGAAGCACGGGGAGAATGATGAGCGTGACGAGGAGGAACTTGAGCGTTGCAAGAAATTCCGCCCGGTCCAGTCTCTCCACCCAGGTTTCGAGCGACGACTTCTCGGAAAGGAGTATGGTGTTGAGGACGCCGACCGCCATCGCGGCCCAGATGTCGACAAGAAGCGCAAGCGCGCCGGTGACAAACGTCAGGATCGCGGAAAACTCCGTCGTGGAGCCGAACCGCTCGGCCCGGATCTTCGCAACGTACGCGATCGAGGTGAGCGCTATCATCGCCACCAGTCCGGCCGGGAGGATGAACGCCACCCCTATCTGTGAAAGCCAGGCACAGCCGAAACCGAACATGGCAATCATCGGGTGTGTGCGCACTCCCCCGAAGACCATCGTCTTCCGCTCGATTTTCGCCCCTTCCCTCTCAAGGCCCACAAGGAACCCGAGCGCGACGGCGACGGCGAAACGGAGTTGAGGCGTCCAGTCAATGGTATTCACCGGACGGCCACCTCTCCGAGCATCGTCCGGATCTTTGTCACCACCATGTCGATCGCCACGGTGTTTTCGGCCCCCCGTGGGATGATGATGTCCGCCCAGTGCTTGCTCGGCTCGACAAACTGCAGATGCATGGGTTTCACGGTCTTCATGTACTGGTTCATGACGGATTCTATGGACCGGCCGCGCTCCAGTATGTCGCGCCGGATTCTTCTTATAAGCCGTTCATCGGCATCCGCATCGACAAACAGACGGATATCCATGAGGTCCCGGAGCCTTCCGTCGAGGAGTATCAGAATGCCGTCGATGATGATGATCTCCTTGGGCTCGACACGCCGCGTGGCGTCAAGCCGCCTGTGGTTCGTGAAATTGTACATGGGCTGTTCCACAGCCCGCCCGGCGCGGAGTTCTTCCATGTGCCGGACAAGGAGGTCCGTCTCGAGAGAATCAGGGTGGTCGAAGTTGATCTCTTCAGGGCGTAGTCCCCCGTGCGTGCTGATATCTTTATAGTACGAATCGTGCTGAATGACTGCGATACGCTCCGGATCCAGCTGCTGAAGAATGGCATTGGTGACAGTGGTCTTCCCCGACCCCGTCCCGCCGGCAATGCCGATGACGAGCTGTTTCATGTAGTCGATGGAGCTGATCGAAGGATCACAATTGAGGTATCGTTCAAGATAATGCCCGTGTGTGCGAGAAGCAAGGGGACGACCTTTTACTGCTTCTCCGCCAGTATCCCCAGCTTCAGCGTCTTTGTGGAGCCGAGGTCCGGCATCTGTATATGAACGATATACATCCCCGCTGCCACCGGGCGGCCGGCTTCGTTCTTCAAATCCCACTGCGCGAACTGACCCGGGTCGTCCTTCAGCAACGATTTCACCATGATCCCCGCAAGCGTGTATATGCGGAGGATCGCCCGGGGGGGGAGGTGCGTGAACGTCACCACCTGCGTGAAGCGCGTCGGATCTCCCCTGTCAAAGCTCTGGTAGGGATTCGGGAAGACGTTGATTCTCGTAACGTCGGCTTTCGCTATCGCCGGGTCGTTCAGTGTCGGCGCCCTGGGGGTGAACGTGAACGTGTGGGCAGGCCCGTTGACGTGATTTGAAATGATCATGAACTGATCCCCGGCGGCGTACGAATCCGCCGTCAGGTCCGGCATACCCCACCACATCATCGGCGTCGCCACGGAGGAAATGTCCACCATCATTGCCGGATTCGGCGCGGGATCGGTATAGGGTGCGTTGAAGATGAAGAACCACTCACGCTGCGTGAGCGCATTGTCCACGCCCGCCAGGCTTATCGAAGGCGGCCACCACTTACCGTCGATACATCCGCCCGGGGCATTGTTCTCCAGGTGCCCGACAGCGAGCCTCACCGGCGGGGTCGCATCCATATTCCAGGCCGAAAAGGGGACGCTGTAGTTATAGTCCTGGTAGGCGTATCCCGCGCCCTTGTTGGGGATCAGAGCCGCCCAGGCGGGATGAGCGGCAAACGTCGATGCATCGCTTGAGTGGCGGACGTATCTGTATCCCCGGGAGAAATTGGCGTCCGCCGGGGTTGCAGTCACATTCCATGTGCTGTCGGTCGCTGCAAATTTGATGAGCACGTTTGTGAGCCTGTCGTACGACACGCCGCCTGAATACCAGTGGTCGAACGCGTTCCCGATGGCGCCGTTGTACATGCCGCCGCGGTTGAACCCCTCGAGATGGTATGAGTTGAGATTGTCCGAGCCGGACGGACTCCACTTCCGGGTGCCTGACGGGATGTACCAGCCCCATTTTGAGGTGTCGCCGGGGTTGAGAAACTGGTCACCCGTCTTCATGCCGGGAGGCGGACCAATGACTTCCACACGGAGCCCGTCGATGATCGGAGATCCGGAGCCGCCGATCTGGTTCGTCAGACCGCTCACGAGCGTTTTGTTCCTTGTCTGATCCCTGATCCCCCACGTGAGTGTGTGCAGAGAGCTGTCGACATTGAACGTCACAGCGTACGTATCACCGGTGACCCTTGTCGGATCAACGACTGTCGGGATGACCCGGCCGTCGGTTGAAGGAAAACCCGGGACCACACTGAGCGTAACAGGGATCGAGTCCCCGGCGGCCTGGTTATACCGTGTTCCGGGCCCGGGGGAATGCGGAATCACCGTGATGATCCCGGGGGACGATTCGATACTGTGAGAGCCGCCGAGGGGGGAGGGGGCTCCGGAATAGCGGTAGGCGGTGACTGCGTAGAAATAGGGGCTCCCGTTCGAAAGCGGTAAACCTGTGATGGCGCTCTTTTTTATGTCAATGGAATGCCCTATCCCGCTGTCGGTCCCCCTCTGGATGACGCTTGTCAGGAAGAACCCGGTGGACTCATCGTACGCGGTGTCGACAATCGCTTTGACGCCGTCCACGATGTCGTAGGTTCCCAGGAGCGCCGGACCGAGGCCGGAGGAAGACGCATACTCATAGACGTTGTATCCCTCGAACGCATATCCCTGATCCACGCTCATTTCGACGGCTCGGACAGCGGCCGGGTCACCCCACGTCAGTATGATCTCTCCGTCCAGGGAAGCCGCGCTGAGGGCAGGAGCGGGAGGCGGACCCGGCAGTGCGAACAGGTTCCGGGACGCTGAACTGAGTTTATCGGCAATCGAGCGCAACACGGTGATGCTCGACAGGTAGTCCGCACCCACCCCGGCGCAACTGGCCACGACGATCTCCTGCGTGTCACCGGCAGCCATCGTGAACGGACCCGCAGACTGGTACATCCGCCGGTCCTGCGGCGTCATCCCAAATGATCCGTCTATCCACCCCGTCCGGCTCAGCGGATCACCCGGCGCAAAGAATTTCGTCGGCAACTGGGTCACAGGATCGATCATCGGGGAGCCGGAATTACCGATCACACCGTTCATGACATTGTAGAGGTACCTGGCATCAATGGACAGGGGATCAAAAGAGAAAACCGGGAAAAAGACTTCGAACGCGGACATACGGAGGTTCCTGTACCCTGCACGCCGCTTCAGTCTGAATATCGCCGAATCGGAGGGGGAAGGGACAATCGGGCCCTGGAGAAACGTGAAACCGGCCGCAGGGACTCCGCTGCCGTACACTGCATCGAGCGGCTCGCCGTTGTAGGCAAAGCCGAGATTCCGCAGTGTGTCACAGCCGGCGAGGTCGTCTCCTGCGTCCCCGATGTCGGGGTCAGAAAACTGGGAGATGAACATGGAATCGATTGCGGAGCCGCTCTTATTGATGAGCAACGTGCTTATGAAAATGACCTGGTCGATCGGCCCCGCGCGGTGGTACCCCCAGATCGTCCGCTGGATTTCGAGCCCGATCGGGGGGGAACCCCCAATGCCGTTCGTCAGGACCGTATCCATGTCATTTGCGACGTACCAGAGCGTCTGGTCGGCTCCCGGATGACCTGGAATATCGTACCTCGGATCGTAGGGAGCGGGAGCGGATCTCTGATTGCCTGCAGGGTCAAGGCCGTATGAAAAGGGAGCACCCAGCGCGGCGGGCCATCCGTTCCAGTCGGCTATGTACTGGTCATAAATATCCTCGGCCGAGTACTTTTCATACCTCGAAATGTTTGCAACCTCCCCGGACTGGATTTTGCTCTGGACCAGAGCGAAGGGGGTGTTCGGGCCGACATCCGGCCTGACGCGGTAGATCCGGTACTTTTGATCGGACGGGTCGGCAGCCAGAGGATCGGCCGTGGGTGTCCCGGACTGAATGATAGGTCCGGGCTGGAGCCCATGCCTGTAGATGGATCCGCCGACTTTGGGCGACGTGCTCCCCTTGTGAAAGCCCCCCCAGATGAAGCCGTCCTCGAAGATCAAGTGCTTGCCGGTCCCCTTAAGAAACTCAAATCCCTCGTGGTCCGTGCTGAACCTGTTGAATGAACCATCTCCGTTGTTCCCGTAGTAGTTGAAGAGGGCGTTGACGAGGAACGGGCGATAGACGGCGCCGGCCTGCGTCTTCGGAAGCGATCTGCCGGAGGCTTTGTCGGGAAATCCTGCCCGGGCGGAGACGGAGAGGACGAAAGGCAGGAAGGCGATGAGAAACGAAGAACGGAGTGTCATCGAGTTACCCCCTTTCGATGAACATCCCATCTGCGGGGAAGTAAAGTAACAAGCCCCTTCTCCGTTCCGGGGAAGAGGCTTGTATGAAAGAACTTTTCTTGCCTGCACAAATGTACAGAGGGGCTGGCTGAAAGTCAATTTCGTCGAGCTCCCCCCCCGGCCGATCTCGATTTGCGGGATTGTCACAGGAATTCGTATATTGGTTGTTCACTGGATGTACGAATGTACACAGAAGGGTAACTACTGGAAGTACATGAAAAAAATCCTTCTCATCACCGCCGGGGTGCTGACCATTGTCGTCCTGACAGGCTCCCTCCTTCTCTACCTGAACCGTGAAAAGATCGTCACCTACCGAACAGACAGAAAGCTCACGACGGTCGAAGAGCAGGTCCTTCAGCGACTGCCGGACCAGAGGGCGGTCGATGAGGCGAAGGCGGACTTCCTGAAACTCCACGCACGGCTGCAGTCGGGCTCGGTGACGACCGATCAAGTCAACGCCATTGCGGGGATGTTTTACAGCAGCTACAGGGAAGGTAAGATCGATTCGCTCAAGGCACGGGATATCGCGGGGGAGGTGCACCGGCTGGCGGCACCGTGAGGCACGGGTGAAAGCTAGTGAGAGAGGCGCTTCTTCCACAGGCGGAGAGCCTTCGCGACCTCTTTCGGAGAGGTCGATCCGGCTGACCGCTTCATGGAGAGCGATGTGCGCGCGTCAAGAAGCGATGACACCTCCCCCGAGAAGGCGGATGAACGGCGTGTGTACTCCCTGAGCGGAAGATCCCCGAGCGAGCAGCCCCGCTTTGCACAGAGGGCGACAAGATCCCCCACGACCCCGTGTGCTTCGCGGAATGGGATCCCCTTCCGCACCAGATAGTCTGCGAGCTCTGTCGCCAGCAGCTGATCGCCGCTCAGCTCATCCTCGAACCGCCCCGCGTCAAACGTCACCGTCGCCATCATGCGGGCGAGAATATCGAGCGAAGACGCCACCGTGTCGGCGGCATCAAAGAGCGGCTCCTTATCCTCCTGCATGTCACGGTTGTAGGCGAGAGGGAGTCCCTTCATCACGGTGAGCAGTGCCATCAGGTCCCCGTACACGCGACCCGTCTTGCCCCGTATCAGCTCCGCCATGTCGGGGTTTTTTTTCTGGGGCATGATACTGCTCCCGGTCGTGAAGGACTCCCCGATCTCGGCGAAGCGCCACTCCCTCGAAGTCCACATCACAAGCTCCCCGGCAATCCTGCTCGCGTGCATCATCGTGATCGCCGCGGCGCTGATGAACTCGATGAGCACATCCCTGTCGCTCACGGCATCGATGCTGTTGGCAACGATCCCGGCCATCCCCAGCGCCCGGGCCGTCCGGTGCCTATCGATGGGAAACGAGGTCCCCGCAAGCGCGGCGGCCCCGAGGGGGGAGAGCGCAGCGCGTTTCCTGCAATCGAGAAACCGTTCCCGGTCGCGCTCGAACATCCCGACATACGCCAGGAGGTGGTGGGCAAGGAGGATGGGCTGCGCCCGCTGAAGGTGCGTGTAGCCCGGCATGATGACGTCGCGAAACTCATGTGCTTTGGCCGCGAACACGCGTTGAACCGACCGGATGAGGACGGCGAGATTGTCAATTCTCCCGCGGAGGAAGAGACGGGTATCGAGGGCCACCTGGTCGTTCCTGCTCCTGGCAGTGTGCAGCTTCCCCCCCACCCTCCCTGTCAGTGCTATCAGACGCTTCTCCACCGCCATATGGATGTCTTCGGAGGTGAACCGCCCTGAAGGGCCGTCGATGCGCAGCCAGGACGCACGGCCCGAGGCCGCCTCGCCGCGAATTGTCCGGAGCGCCCGCGTGATTTTCCGCGCGTCGGACCCGGACACAATCTTCCGCGCGGCAAGCATGCTGATATGCGCGATGCTTCCTTCGATGTCCTCGTCTGCCAGGCGGCGGTCAATCTCAAGCGAGGAGGAAAACCGGAGCGCATGAGGATCGAGCGGCACCCGGAACCGGCCCTTCCATCGCTTCATCGGACCGGGACGGATTGCAGGAGTTCCTTCTCCGGCCGCTCTTCTGGTCCATCTGCGACCGCGNNTCTGCACCTGGTGGTAGGTGCGCACAGGAAGCCCGTAGATCTTGATGAACCCCTCGGACGCCCTGTGATCAAACTGGTCATCCTCCGTATACGTGGCAAGATTTGCGTTGTAGAGCGAATAGATCGATTTCCTCCCGGCAACGCCGATGTTTCCCTTATAGAGCTTCACGCGCACCGTGCCGGTCACCGTCCTCTGCGTCTCATCGACAAACGCGTCGAGCGCATTTCTGAGCGGGGAGTACCAGAGACCGTTATACACGAGATCGGCATACTNNATTTCCCGTGATTTGATGCCGACGAGCCGGTTCTCGATGAGGTCGATCCGGCCCACACCGTGAGCGCCCCCCAGGTCGTTCAGCGTGAAGACCAGGCTCACCGGCTCCAGACGCGAGCCGCCGACCCCGACCGGGATCCCTTCTTCGAAATCGATATCGACATACTCCGGCGTATCGGGAGCCAGCTCAGGGGAAATTGTGCGCTGGTACGCGTCCGCGGGGGGCTCGACCATGGGATCCTCCAGCACCCCGCATTCTATGCTCGTCCCCCAGATGTTCTCGTCGATGGAATACGGGTTTGCCACGGTGGCCGCGACGGGTATGTTATTCTTCCGTGCATAGGCGATTTCCTCCTCGCGTGACTTGAATTCCCACTCGCGGAGGGGGGCGAGGACCTTCAACTCGGGGGCGAGGGCCGCGATCGAGACTTCAAAGCGGACCTGATCGTTCCCTTTCCCCGTACAGCCGTGAGCGACGTGCGTCGCCCCTTCCTTGCGCGCGATATCCACTAGCATCTTCGCAAGCAGGGGACGTCCGAGAGATGTCGCCATCGGGTACGACTTCTCGTACACCGCCCCCGCCTTCAGTGCGGGCCAGACGTAGCCGGTGAGGAACTCTTCCCTCAGGTCCCTGACATAGACCTTGGAAGCCCCCGTGGCGTAGGCCTTGGCCTGAACGCCGTTCAGCTCCTTCTTCTGGCCGAGGTCTCCCGTCGCCGCAATCACTTCGGCGTCCTTCTTCTCAATGAGCCATTTGACCATGACCGACGTATCGAGACCGCCGGAATATGCGACCACAATTTTCGTGGATTTCATTCCTGTCCCTCTATGAGTTTGTTCTTAAGAAATTGAAGCACGTGCTTCGTCTTGCGCCGGGAGCTGGGGATGATGAGCAGCGTATTGTCCCCGGCCACCGTGCCGATCACATCAGGGTGTCTCTGAACATCGATGAACTCCCCCACCGTGTTTGCACAGCCGGGGAGGGTATGAACGACGATCATGCCTTCGTTGGCATCGATTGAGAGGACCTCCGCATTCACCAGGGGCCGGAGCGCCTGCACTTCCACCGGAGCCTGCATCGCGTAGTGGCCGCCCGCAGAGGACACGATACGGCTGACTCCGAGCTCCTTCATGTCGCGTGAGAGGGTCGCCTGCGTGACGTCGCAGCCGCGTTTTTTCAGCTCGCGGCGGAGCCCGTCCTGGCTCCCGATCTGCTTCGTCGCGATGATCTCCCTGATGGCGAAAAGCCTGGCCTGCTTCGTCATGTCAGACCGCCACCGCAGTCCCGTTGCCGGCATGGACAAGCTCCGTGCCGACGCCGAGGTCGGTGAAGATTTCCAGGAGGATCGAGTGCTTGATCCTGCCGTCGATGAGGTGGACTTTGTTGACGCCCGCGCTGAGGGCCGTGAACGCGGAGCGGATCTTCGGTATCATGCCGTTGCTGATGACCCCTTCGGCCATGAGCCTCTCCGCGAGCGGCTGGTCCATGCTGGGGATAAGCAGGTCGGCGGCCATGACCCCTTCGACGTCGCTCAGGAACACCAGCTTCTCCGCCCTGAGCTCCGCCGCGATCGCGGAGGCGGCGACATCGGCGTTGATGTTGTGCGGCTCGCACGCTTCGTTGACGCCGATCGGAGCGATCACGGGCATGATGCCGTTGTTCAGAAGAAGGTTCAGGTACACGGTATTGACGCCGGTGATTTCACCGACGAGCCCGAGGTCCAC
>PMDK01000056.1 GCA_003154425.1 Ignavibacteriota bacterium | reverse complement strand
GTACTTCTGCACGCTTCAATCAGGAGGCACTCTCTCGACGAGGCGCATGATCCTCCTTAAGTAGGCGAGCGCGGTCACGCAAAGATCTGAACTTCCCGGGCATGCACGTCACCTGTGCATGCCCGGTTTGTTGTCTCCGGGCACACGCCAGCACGAAAAACCATCCTCTCCCCGCTTCCACTCGTCCTCCGGCCCTTGTTCGCATTTTGTTGCGCAATGCGTCCCCTCTCCCGCGACGTTTTAGGTCTTGCTTTGTTCTCCGCCAATGCGTAATTTTAAAGCTAATGTGGGGGAATATAGCGTCTCGTTTTGCATCAATCAGGATGGTTGCCTATGAGTTCCAGGGGATCGGTCCGACCGTCGGACAAGAATGACAAGGCGCGGTCCTCGGATGCGAGGAAGTTTCTGGCAATTCTGCTGCGGGAGCGGAAGTTGATTCTGGGGATCCTCGGAGTCGCCTTTGTAGGCTCCATTGTCTTCACAATCTTCGCCCCCCGGGTCTATCAATCGTCCACGACGGTCCGCATCAATACCAGCTTCACCGACACCCCGACGCCGCTGTTTCTCGACCAGGTTCGCTCCTCCGGTCCTGCCATCAATCCGCTCCAATCGGAGCTGGAGGTACTCCGGTCCCGCTCGCTTGCGGACACGGTTGCCGGCATCCTCATTGATCAGAGTCGTGCCGATTCCACGCGCCAGGTCCCCATCCTCTTCGTGCAGATTAACCGGGGAGCCGGCGCACGGGATACCATTGCTCCGAGGGACCTCATCATCAAGCGCTTGATGGCCTCCATTGTGTTCGAGCCCCTTCGCGAATCGGACCTTATCCGCATAACGGGTAAAAGCGAGAGCCCGGCGGAAGCCGCCCTCCTGGCGAACACCTACTCCAGCGCGTATTACGAGCGCACAATCAACTCCAGCCGGTCGAAGTCCCGGTCCACGCGCATGTTCCTTGAGATGCAGTTGAAGGACAAACAGCGCGAGCTGACGGAGGCGGAGGACACGCTCAGAACCTACATGCAGGCGAAGGGGGTGGTCTCGCTGGACGAGGAATCAAAGCGGGTCGTCAATCAGCTCTCCGACCTCGAAGCTTCCCGCAATGCATCCGACATCGCAATCCAGACTCTCGAACAGACCGACCGGACGTACACGACCCAGATGGCCGACCAGGAAAAGAAGGTGGCCGAGTCCATCGGGGAATCCGGTGACCCGTACATCCGTCAGGTGCAGGAACAGCTGGCGACACTGGAGGTGGAGAGGGACGTCGCGCGCTCTCAAACCCAGAGCGGCGCGGCGAAGGGACTCTATGTGGAGAAGCTGAAGGAGGTCGACGCGCGGATTGCCGCCCTGCGCGCAAGCCTCAGATCCCGGACCGACAAATTCATCCAGGGCGTTCTCCCGGCCGGCGACAAACCGGACCAGGGTGAACCCGCCAGTTATCTGAGGCAGATCAAGCAGAAGCGGCTTGAAGCCGAGCTCGACATCCAGTCGCAGACCGCCAAGCGCGCCGCCCTGGACAAAGCCGTGCGCGACTACACGAAGCAGTTCCAGCGCATTCCGGCGAAAAATATCGAATACGCGCGTCTCGAGCGGAACAGGCGGAGCATTGAGAAGCTGTATCTCCTGATCCAGGAAAAATACAACCAGGCCGGCCTCCTTGAGCAGTCGGAATTCGGTTTTGCGGAAATCATCGATCTTGCTGTGGTTCCCGCCGACGCGTCGAGCCCCAGGGTCTTTCTCAATCTGGCCCTCGGCGTGGTCCTCGGGCGGTGTCTCGGCGTCGGAGTTGCGGTCGGCAGGGAGCGACTCGCTCCGCGTGTCCAGCCACCGGATGACCTCAAGAAATCGGGGTACAGCGTTCTTGCCACGATCATGAGACACGACGCTGGTCAGAAGAAACCCCGGTGGTGGAACAGCCGCCTGAAAAGCGGACCGGGGAGTCCTCACACTCCATGGAATAATCTCGTGACGGTGGCATATCCCTTTGCGTCCGCCGCGGAGTCATTCAGGTATATGAGGACGAACCTCCAGAACCTCCGCCGGGAGCGTCCGGTGAAGACTATCCTGTTCACGAGCTCGAACCCGGGGGAGGGAAAAACAACATCGATCGCCAACCTGGCCGTCGTGTTGGCGCAAATGGACAAGACCGTGATCCTGCTGGACGCCGATCTCAGGAAGCCCACGATCCACCTGGTGTTTGACGCGAAACTGGAGCCGGGACTTTCCAACGCGCTCGCCAACAACTTGAAGCCGGAGTCCGTCATCCAGCGGACGAAGATTGACCGGCTGAGCGTCATCAGTTGCGGTGACATCCCGGGGAACCCGGGGGAGCTCCTGAGCTCGGACGCGATGAAGAAGATGCTCGATCGTCTCACGCAGTCGTATGACTACGTCCTGATCGACAGCCCGCCGGTGTTCGCGGCGGCCGACCCGATCGTCCTCGCCCGGATGTCGGACCTCGTCGTCGTCGTCGTCGCGGCGGGGGACACAAGGACGAACGAGCTCGAGTCGACTGTGGAGGCGCTGGGGGAGGTCAATGACGGCAAACCCGGCGTGGTCGTCAACAAGTTCGACCTGCAGTACGCCTACGGCATGACGTACGGCCGGCACGCGTACGGTCACTACCGGTATGAATATTCCAAGAAGTCCGAAATCAGTGACCGTGGCCAGGGAACCGGCCAGGAGGGGCCCGCACCGGGAGGCGTCGTTGAGTCGAAGTGATGTCGCGCGATCTCTGTGCATCGTCCGGCTCCGGTTCCCGTCGTGATCCCGGAAAGCCGGATGGTCCGTCGGGCGGTCCGGATCCTCGCCATTCTCCTTCTCTCCAGATGCAGCCTCTTCGCGGCGCATTACTACGTTGACGCGCGGGAGGGAGCGGACAGGCATCCCGGCACCGTGAAGGCGCCATGGCGGAGTCTGGACAAAGTAAACAGCTTCCCCTTCGTCCCGGGGGACGTCGTCAGCTTCAGGTGCGGCTCCTCGTGGAAGGGCTGTCTGACCATATCACGCCCGGGGACGGCCGGGAGGCCGATCCTTTTTGGAGCGTACGGGTCGGGAGAAAAACCGCTCATCGAGAACCCCGGGGGAGGGCCCCGCGGTGACGCCGTAAGAATAGCCGCGAGCTACGTCGTCCTGGACGGGCTCCGGACGGACACGACGGGGTTTGCCGGCGTGGACATCATGCACGGCGCAAATTACAACATGGTGCGGAATTGCGAAGTGGCGCATGCGGGGATGTCGATCGAGGTGCACGGACAGCACAACCTGGTGACGGGCAATTACGTTCATCACCCGCACATGGTCGTCAACACGCCCGGCGGGGACGACGATTACGGCGCCGACGGGATAACGTGCTGGAACAGTTTTAACGAAGTCTGCTGGAACCGGATCGACTCCTGCTATGCCCCGAGCTATGACTACGGCGAAGACGGAGGCGGACTGGGTATCTTCGCGGGGGAAGCTAACGAGAACGTGGACTCGTGCTACTTCCACCACAACAGGTGCATCGACACCGACGGGATGACGGAGATAGGTTCTGACGGGAAGAACCGGCATGTCTACGGGTTCCTGGAGGCCTACAACGTGTACATCAATACGCACAGCGGGGCGGCGTTTCTCGTGCTGCACCTGGAGGGGACGTTCGGTACGGATATCCGGGGGATGAGGTTTGAGAACAACA
>PMDK01000033.1 GCA_003154425.1 Ignavibacteriota bacterium | reverse complement strand
TCCGGACAAGCTCGGACGCCATCGCCATCAGCACGATCAAGGACGGCAGGTACATCGACATCAACCGGGGGTTCACCGAGCAGACCGGGTACGAGCGCGGGGAGGCACTCGGGAGGAGCGCGCTCGCGCTCGGGATCTGGGTCGATCCCGCACAGCGTGATGAATTCGTCCGTGAGCTTGCCGATCGCGGTGACGTGAAGAATTTCGAGACCGGCTTCCGCATCAGAAGCGGTGAGATCAGGAGCGGCCTCATATCGGCGCGCCCGATTGAGATCGACGGTGACCGGTGCATGCTGTCGATCACGCGGGACATCACCGATCGCCTGACGCTGGAGCAGCAGCTGAACCAGGCGCAGAAGATGGAGGGGATCGGCACGCTCGCCAGCAGCATCGCCCACGACTTCAACAACATCCTGAACAACATCCTCGGGTTCACGACGCAGCTGATGAAGCACGCGTCGGACCCCGCGAAGGTTCAGCGCTACTGTCAGACGATCGAGAATTCCGCCATGCGCGGGGCCGAGATCTCGGCGCAGCTGCTCTCATTTGCCCGCAAGTCGGGGCGCGATTCGTCCCCCGTTGACCTGGCGGCGCTCGTGGATGAGATGGCTGCACTCTGCACCGAGACGTTCCCGCCGTCCATCAAAGTCATAAAGATAGTCGCCGGCGGCCTCCCGCGCGTCCTGGGGGACCGGAGCGAGCTCTACCAGGTTCTGCTGAACCTGTGCGTCAACGCGCGCGACGCGATGACGGGGGTCGCGAGGGAGGGAGGGCACGCGCTCACGATCGAGGCGAAGACGGCGGATGAGGGAGGGAACGTCAGTCCCCGTCTTCTTCGGGGGCACGGCGAGCGGAGCATCGAGGTGCGGGTGAGCGACACGGGATGCGGCATACCGAAGGAAATCCGGGACAGGATATTCGAACCGTTCTTCACGACGAAAGAGCGGGGAAAGGGGACGGGGCTCGGGCTTTCGGTTGCCTATAATGTGGTGCGCAATCACCGCGGGACGATGCTCCTGGAGAGCGAGGAGGGGGGCGGCTCCACGTTCAGGATATTCCTCCCCCAGGTGCCGGGAGAGGATCCCCGGGATCCGCAGACAGCAGGCCCTGAAAGGAAGACTGAAGGAGTGCTTCTCGTCGATGACGAAACCGTGATGCTGGAGCTGGGGAAGGAGCTGCTTGAGGAGCAGGGGTACAGGGTCTTTGTCGCACCCAGCGGCCCCGCGGCACTCGAGATTTACGGGAAGAACCGGAAAGAAATTGACATCGTCGTGCTCGATCTTGTCATGCCCGGAATGGACGGCGGCCAGGTCTATGTCGAACTGAAGAGACTGAACCCCCGGATCAAGGCGTTCTTCTGCACCGGCTACATGGCTGGTCGGGTGATTACCGGACTGCTTGCGGAAGGGAAGGTAAGGGCCATACAGAAACCGGTACACCCGGATCTGTTCATCAGGACAATCCGCGAAGTTCTTGACGAACATCCTGCATGATTCCGGGTACGACCCGTCTACATGGTCGGAAAATTCGTGAACGTTCTGCTCCTGTCATTCAGCCGGAGGTTCGTTCTCGTCGTCGTCCCTTTCGAAACCAATCTGGGCCGCTTCTCCAGGGGTGTCGTGAGGTAGTCTATCCACTTGACAAGCTCTTCCATGGGAGCCCCTTTTCTGAGAAATCCCTCGTAACGGGGATCTTTCACGGCGTCGAGTGTATGCTGGTCGTCGTACCCCGACAGGAAGAGGATCGGCATTTTCTCAAATCCTGGCATCCCCCTCAGGGTTCTGCTCATTCTGAGGCCGTCCATGACGGGCATATAGATGTCCGTTATGACGAGGTCCGGGCTCGGACCTTTCAACTTGTCGAGCGCTTCCTGCCCGTTTTCGGCGAGGATGACGTCGCACCCCCTCTCCATCAGCACGGTGCGTACGAGCATTCTGTAGTCTGGTTCGTCGTCTACGAGTAATATTGTCATGGCCCATTTCTCCGGCAATGGGTGATCCGGCGTTCCTTCTCCCCGGCATCCCCCTGTGTGGGAAAATCCTATCACCCCGGAAAGAGGGCAAACGGAGTGCCAACGAGTTGACCCCTCCGGAATCCCCCATGCGCCCCTGATGTGCGGTACTCCCCTCCGTTTGCGATGTGTGTAATTGCAGATTCTACAAACCTCACCTACAACTCCACGTGCCCCCTGAGTGAGAGGACGTTGACGACGGGTCCCCGGTCCCGGTTGTAGGCAGGATTGATGACGACCTGGTCGTCAAGCGTGAGTGAGAAAGAAGGGAAAAGTCTGGCGCAGTAGTACGCTTCGGTGATTTGTTCGAGGGCGTAGCTCAGCGCCCCGTCACCAAGGATGAAGCCGTATCCTCCGTGAGCCAGGTAATCGCGGTGATCAGGGGAAAGCGCGTTGACAACGTACGCGACCCCGGCGTTGTCGTCCTTTCTCCCCCATACATCCCCCCCCATGGTGAGTCCGGCGTGGAATGACCTGTCGATTTCCGTAAACGCCCACGTCTCTGTCTCTCCGTCGTTCCAGCTGAATCTGCTGAACAATCCGGCCGTGCTCCCCAGGGACTGTTCTGCCGATAGGACGAATCCATATTTCGAGCAATAGCTGTTTGTGCGATCGATGTCCGGTGCCGATCCCGTGAGCGCCCCCCTGTCGATTGCACTGCGGTAGTTCCCCATCGCGGCATGGTTGAGAAATCCGATCACGTGCACTCTCCCCTCGAGTCCGGAAATGTTGTACGGTCGGGCGACCTCGAGGTTGAGACTGTACGCCCTTGCGATGTCATGATCGAAATACGGCCCGTTGGCGTACGTGGGGACCATGACCGCGGCGAAGTTGACGATCCACGCGGGAAGGCGGACTTCCGCGAGTATCCCCCAGTCGTACCCCCGGGTGTCNNGTCACCGTCACCCGGGACTTCGGGATGAAGCCCGCAATCTGGTTCTGGTCGGGATCGATCCGTTCCGTTTCATCGCCCAGGGCGAAATGCTGGCGCAGGAAGAACCTCGCGATGAAGACCGTGGGCGCGGGGTTATCCACCCGGTAGATCTCACCGTTCGGGAACCCTGCGATCCCCCTGGTGGAGCTGAACCCGCCCCCTCCCGCCATCTCCGGATTGAAATAGATCTCCCCCCCCTTCCAGAGACGGCTCCCGAGGTAAAGGGTCGATGTGATCGAAAGGAGGTTCTCGCCGGTGGGGAGGAGGCTGTTGAGCCCCGTGTACTTCGCGCTGAAGGCGGGGTGGGCCTGCTGTATCCCGGTAAACTGGAAATGATAGCTCAGCGTCTCGCTCGAATCCTGTGCCGGCGATTCGCTGATGACGAGGAGGAACGCAACGAGCGTGAATGACAGTGCTTTCATGAGACGTCGATACGGCGTGTACGGAATATGGAATACAGAATATCGTGGTGAGACCCCTCATTGTCAACTTGTATTTCCGGCCCGACGAATTGATTGTTCCGTGAAAATGTAGTTAATTTCGTATGCGGGACGCCGTTGCCGCCGGCTCTTCCGGTCATCCGCTCCCTATCCAATTCCCTCTTGTAATGATATCCAGACGGGTTCTTCTGCTCGCTGCTGCCTGCGGGGCGGTTCTATGTTTCGGCATGTGCCGGGCTCGCGCGTCCCCCGCACGGTCTGACGACGCGCAGAGCGGGGCCGACGTCGAGGGTGTGGTTGCCGACAGTGCGACCGGCGAGCGTGTCCCCGGCGCAAACGTCATTCTGAAGGGGACGAACCGCGGGGCCGCCACGAACAACAACGGTTTCTATCTGATCTCCTCCGTTCCTCCGGGGACGTATGAACTCGTCGTCAGCGCCGTCGGCTACCTGCGCCGGACCGTCCCGGTCGCCGTCAAGGGGACCGGAGCGCAGACGGTTAATGTTAAGATCGCGGCCCGCCTCATCGAGACACGGGAAGTCGTCGTTGAGACGCAGTCGATCTCCTCTCTCACCGAGCGGAGCGCGAGCGTGCATATCATCACCCCGAGGGAGCTGCAGCGTCTCCCCTCTGCGGGACAGCAGGACCTGCTCCGCTCGCTCCAGGTCCTCCCCGGGATCACCTCCACATCCGACGTCAGCGCCAAGTTCTTCGTCCGCGGTGGGGCCGGCGACCAGAACCTGATTCTCCTGGACGGGATGAAAGTGTACAATCCGTTCCACGCGTTTGGCCTTTTCAGCATATTCGACCCGGACATCATCCGCAACGCCGAGGTGTACACCGGAGCGTTCCCTGCCGGCTACGGGGGGCGCCTCTCGTCCGTGGTGAACGTGACTACCAAGGACGGGAACCTCACGCGGCTTTCGGGGAATGCCAACGTGAATTTCCTTTCCGGGAAACTCGAGCTGGACGGGCCGCTCGGAGACGACAACTCCTGGATGGTGAGCGGCAGGTCCTCTCTGCTCACAAATTCTATCGATAAGATGATCCCGAACGCCTCTCCGATGTCGTTCACCGACCTGTTCTTTAAGGGGACGGTCGGGACCTCGACCGGCCGTTTCGGGCTGAGGGGTTACACGAGCGCCGACGACGTGAAGCCGCCCGCAGCGAGCGCGACGCCGCTCGCGACGTCCACGGCGATCCAGATCCCCCACGGATACTGATTCGTGAGGTGGGGGACGGATTGCAGGCCGAGGCATAGGCGCGCG
>PMDK01000238.1 GCA_003154425.1 Ignavibacteriota bacterium | reverse complement strand
AATGTCCAAGACACGCGACTCAATGTCGAATATCTGACACAGTGGGCCGAGCAGCTCGGGATCCAGGACTTGCTAGAGAAGGCGCTGGCAAGCACCTAGCGGGGCGCTGGAAATCTGCTGCCGCTCCTTGTGCGGTACATCCCCCACAATTTGATGGGTATGCCCTATTGGGAGAGGAGTCGCTGCGTGTGTCCACCCGGGTCACCACAACGCTCGGAAAATACGGCCTGAGTCCATCCATCCCGCCGGCGCGCCTTTTGGGGCGTCATCATGGGCAAAGGTACACTACCGAAAGATAATCGGGAAAGACCCAGCATGCGAGACGGCCCGGGATGCGACAGACCCCTGCGTGCGACCAATGCCGGCGTCTCCTCATGTGCCGTCCCGCCTCTCAGACGGGCGATCGCACGAACGACGCGAGACTCATTATGGAGACCTCATGTCCCCTCGAACGACTTGCCGTGGAACGCAGGTGGCGCTGATGCTGTCCCTCTTAGGCCTAAGCACGCTCCTGGGCGCCCCGGCTCAAACCGGGTCGGCGGGGTCGCGGGAAAGGGAGACGGATCCCCTCGTTCTCAAGAAGCTCGACTGGTTCCAGGACATGAAGTTCGGACTGCTCCTGCACTGGGGCCCGTACAGTCAGTGGGGTGTCGTCGAGAGTTGGAGCATCTGCCCGGAGGACGAGGACTGGTGCCGCCGGCGCGGCCTCCATGCGGGCAACTACGAGGAGTACAAGCGCGCCTATGAGAATCTCAAGAATACCTTCAATCCCGTGAAGTTCGATCCTGACGAGTGGGCCGCTGCGGCGGAGGACGCAGGAATGCGGTACGTCATCTTCACTGCGAAACACCACGACGGCTTCTNNGCCGGCATGAAGTACATCGTCATTACCTCGAAACACCACGACGGCTTCTGTATGTTCGATACGCGAGAAACCGATTACAGGATTACCGACCCGGGCTGTCCTTTCAGTTCGAACCCGCGGAGCAACATCGCGAAAGCGCTCTTCAACACCTTCCGCAAAGAGGGCTTCGGCATCGGCGCCTATTTCTCGAAACCGGACTGGCACTCGCCGGACTATTGGTGGCCCTATTTCCCGGCCTTCGACCGCAACGTGAACTACGACATCAAGAAATATCCCGGGAAGTGGGAAGCGTTCAAGACGTTCACGTTCAACCAGATCAAGGAGTTGATGAGCAGCTACGGCGCGGTCGACATCCTGTGGCTCGACGGAGGCTGGGTGCAGCCGATGACCCCTTCTGCTCCCCGGTGGGGCAAGGCGCCCAGCGATCAGGACATCGATATGCCGAAGATCGCGGCGATGGCGCGCTCCCTGCAGCCCGGGTTGATCATCGTGGACCGCGCGGTTGAAGGCCGGTACCAGAACTACCGGACTCCCGAGCAGGAGGTCCCGGAGCAGCCTCCCGACTATATCTGGGAAACCTGCATGACGATGGCCACATCGTGGAGCTACGCGCCGGCGGACGTCTACAAGTCCCCGCGAGAGCTGATCCACACTCTGGTTGGCATCGTCGCCAAGGGAGGGAACCTGCTTCTCAACATTGGACCGACTCCGGAGGGTGAACTGCCGCCCGATTCGGTCCGACGTCTCAAAGAGATTGGCGAATGGATGAAAGTCAACGGGAGCGCGATCTACTCAACACGCGCGATCGCTCCGTATGCGGAGGGCAGAATGCGCTTCACGCGCTCGGCGGACGGATCGATAAACGCGATTTATCTCGCCGATGAGAACGAGACCCGGCTTCCTGAGACGATACCCATTTCTTCGTTCGTTCCCAGCAAAGGCAGCGCTGTCACGATGCTCGGAGGCAGGAAATCGATCGCCTGGAAAAAGAGCGAAAGGGGGTTCGTCATCCGCCTGAGCGAGTCCGCACGGGCCCATCCGCCCTGCAGGTACGCGTGGACGTTCCGGTTCAAGGCAGAGTGAGCCCGATGCGCCTCTTGACGCCCAGAAAGTGCCCGCTCGGCGCCGCCGGTTTGTTTCCGTTCCTCGCCGCTCTGCTTTTCGGCGCAGGCGCCCTGTTTCCTGCTGGTGGGGCTGCGCTGCCTGTCGCAGTATCCGCGGTCCGCTCCGCGACCGCCGGGAGCGGTGCCCCCGCGGTGCCGCTTTACAGAAAAGCCGACGCCTCCATCGAGGCGCGCGTCCGCGACCTGCTTTCGCGCATGACGCCCGAAGAGAAGTTCTGGCAGTTGTTCATGATCTCAACGCGACTCGACGGTGGCGTCGGGAAGTATGCACACGGTGCCTTCGGTTTTCAGGTCAGCTCGGCCGGTGATGACGCCGGATCGGCGGAATATATCAACTCCGTTCAGCGTCACTTCGTCGAGAAGACCCGTCTGGGTATTCCGGTCATTTTCTTCGACGAAGCCGTTCACGGTCTCGTCGACCGGAATGCCGTCGTCTTTCCCCAGGCAATCGCTCTGGCGGCGACGTTCGATACAGCCCTCATGCGCAGGGTGTCCGGCGTCATCGCCCGCGACTGCAGAGTCCGCGGCGTACGACAGGTCCTGTCCCCCGTCGTTAACATCGCAGGCGATGTCCGGTGGGGAAGGGTGGAGGAGACATACGGAGAGGACCCGTATCTCTCGTCGGAAATGGGTGTCGCGTACGTGTCTGAGATCGAGAAGCTCGGCGTCATCACGACCCCGAAACATTTCATCGCAAACGTGGGCGACGGGGGGCGCGACAGCTACCCGATTCAGTTCAGCGAGCGGATGCTCCGGGAGATCCACCTGCCGCCATTCAAGGCGTGTGTTGTACGGGGAGGCTCGCGAGCGGTCATGACCTCGTACAACTCCCTCGACGGGACGCCCTGCACAGCGAACGACTGGCTGAATAACGTGCTGTTGAAGGGAGAACTGGGATTCAAGGGGTTCGTCGTATCCGACTCCGGCGCGGTCGGCGGCGCGAACGTGCTTCATTTCACCGCGCAGGACTACAGCGAAGCGACCGCCCGCGCCTTCAAGGGCGGTCTGGATGTGATCTTCCAGACATCGTACGACCAGTATCCGCTTTTCATCAAGGCCTTCCAGGAAGGGCGAATCGACCGGAAGGTAATGGACCGTGCGGTCTCCAGGGTGCTCAGGGCGAAATTCGAGCTGGGTCTGTTCGAGGAGCCCTACGTCGATCCGGCGAGAGAATCGCGCGGGGACGGTGACAATGCGCCAATCGGCCTTGCGCGCGAAGCGGCCCGGGAATCGATCGTGCTGCTCAAGAACGAGAATCGGACCCTTCCATTGAAGAAAGGCATCAAGACGATCGCCGTGCTCGGGCCCGATGCGGCCGAGGCTCGCCTGGGGGGCTACAGCGGGGTGGGGAGCCGGAGGATCAGCATCCTCGACGGCATAAGAAACGCGATTGGCACCTCGGCGCGTGTGCTTTACGCCAAAGGGTGCGACCGGACGTTCGCCGAATACGTGACCGTACCATCGGAGTTCCTTTCATGTTCGCCCGGCGGCAAATCGCAGCAGGGTCTCGTCGGCGAGTACTTCGACAACATCGGTCTCGACGGCCGGCCGGTCGTGACCAGGGTCGATCCCGAAATCCGATTCCAGTGGACGCTGAATTCCCCGGACCCGGAGAAGCTGCCGTCTGACTGGTATTCGGCGCGGTGGACAGGACGATTGAAGGCTCCGGAGACGGGCAGGTTCAAGATCGGGATCGACGGGAACGATGGTTACCGGCTCTACATCGACGGTGCAGCGGTCATCGACAACTGGAGGAAGATCAGCCATCGAACCCTTGTGACCGAGTACGAATTTCAGAAGGACAGGGAATACAACATCCGCATCGAATACTTCGAGCCAGTCGGCAACGCCTCGTTCAGACTCGTGTGGAGCGTGGGGGTGCCGTCAGGATGGCAGGCCGACATGGACGAGGCCGTGACGCTTGCTCGGCAGAGTGACGCCGCGGTTGTGGTTGTAGGGATCGAGGAAGGCGAGTTCAGGGACAGGGCACGGCTCGGGCTTCCGGGTCGGCAGGAGGAATTGATCCGCCGTGTCGCCGCGACGGGAAAATCCACCGTCGTGGTTCTCGTGGGCGGAAGCGCCGTCACGATGAGCGGGTGGCTCGACGGCGTCCCGGCCGTTCTGGATGTCTGGTACCCGGGCGAACAGGGGGGGAACGCCGTGGCCGATGT
>PMDK01000224.1:12124-21688 GCA_003154425.1 Ignavibacteriota bacterium | reverse complement strand
TGGCCACCGTGAACACGGTGGTCCTCATCACATCGAGCGTCACAATGGTGATGTCCTGGGCGTCACTGGCGTTGAAGAACCTCCGGAGGTTCCGCGTCTACATGGGAGCGACCGTCGGACTGGCGCTCGTCTTCCTCGTCATCAAGGGGTTCGAGTATGCCGCGAAATTCGAGCACGGCCTCTACCCGAGCGAGAGCACGTTCATGGCGATCTATTTCACGCTCACCGGACTCCATGGTCTCCATATCATCGGGGGGATCATCGTCAACTGCTACCTCCTGGGACCCGGGAGCCGAATGTGGAAGACCGATCCGGCCCGGTTCACAAACCGGGTCGAAATCGCCGGTCTCTACTGGCACTTCGTGGACCTCGTCTGGATCTTTCTTTTTCCCGTCCTCTACTTACTCTAGGAGCCTCCCCTTGGAAACTGCAAGCACCGAGAGCGTCCGGAAGCATGTCAGGATCTACGTGACCGTGTTCGTGGCGCTCATGGCACTCACGCTGATAACCGTGACGATTTCCACGCTTCACCTTGCCCCCGTCGCCGCCATCGTCGTGGCGCTCTGCATTGCCGCACTGAAGGCGTCGCTCGTGGCCGCATATTTCATGCACCTCATGTCCGAGAAGAAGCTCATATACGCCGCACTGACGCTCACCGTCGTCCTGTTTCTTGTGCTGATGGTGCTCCCCGTGTCTCACTTCGCCGACAGGGGGCTCTGATATGTCCCTTAAAGCATTTCATCTCGTGTTTGTCACCGCGTCCGTGGTGCTCGCACTGGGGTTCGGGGCCTGGGGAATCGAAGCATATTCCTCGCGGGGGGAGGAGGGGACACTTGTTCTGGCTCTCCTCTCGCTTCTGTTCGGCGCCGCGCTCGTCGTCTACGGAGTCAGGGTCCGCGCAAAACTGAAAGGGATGGGAATCCAATGAACAAACGTCATGTCTGCATAGTCGCCCTGCTGGCGCTTCTCTGGAGCCTCGGAGCGGCCCAAGCCGCTGCCTGTCCGGTCTGCTACGGCGCGTCCGATTCCGCATCGACGCAGGGGATGACTGCGGCGATTTTCAGCCTCCTGGGAGTGACCGGCGGCGTCCTCGCCGCCTTTGCCGCGATGTTCCTCCGGTTCCGCAGGCGGACCCGGACCATGCTCAGGGAGGCGGTCTTCATCGCGTCCGCGAAGAACACCACAGGCAAGGAGGCTGAATCTCATGGGTGAATTCCTGGGACTTCCGTTCGATGCGTCCGCTCACGGGCCGCTCATCGACAGGATGATCATACTTGTACACTGGCTGATGCTCGTCCTCTTCACGGGCTGGGGGACCTATTTTGTCTACGTCCTCCTCCGCTTTCGCCGCTCCAGAAGCGCGAAGGCGGACTACCACGGTGTCCGCAGTCATGCCTCAAGCTACCTTGAGGGGGTGGTGGCCGTGATCGAAGCCGTTCTCCTCGTCGGTTTCGCCATCCCGCTCTGGTCGATGCGCGTCAACGAGATCCCCCCCGAAAGTGATGCAACGGTTGTCAGGATTGTGGCGGAGCAGTTTGCCTGGAACGTTCACTACCCGGGTGCCGACGGCGTGTTCGGGAAAACCGACATCAGCCTCATATCGCCCGAAAACCCTCTGGGCCTGGACCGGAACGACCCTGCGGCCAAAGACGACATCGTGACGATCAACCAACTCAACCTGCCGGTCGGGAGACCCGTCATCATCCACCTGAGTTCAAAGGACGTGATCCACAGCCTCAATCTTCCCCTCTTCCGGGTTAAGCAGGACGCCATCCCCGGCCAGAGCATCCGGGTCTGGTTCACGCCGACGGTGACCACAAGCGACATTCAGCACACGATGGCGAGAAGATTCTCCGTCGCCTCCGGGAGCGTTCCCGCCGAGTTCGCAACCTTCGTGACGCTGGCCGACTATGCGGGGAAAGACGGGCAGGTCGTGCTTGCGAAAGGTTCTTCCCTGACCGATGACATTCTCCCCGCTCTCCGGGATGCAGGGATTTCGGAGGTCGTTGTCGCACCCGAAACGCCGACGGAGATCGCCTGTGCCCAGCTGTGCGGGCTGGGGCACTTCCGGATGCGCGGCTTCGTCACGGTTCAGACCGCTGAGGAGTACAAGGCGTGGGTCGCCGACCAGGAAGCGCAGAATCAGCAGTGACGACGAACTACAACCCCTCTCTTCACCGCTTTGCCTTCTGCACCGCGTGCGCGACATTCTGCCTCGTGATCGCGGGCGGGCTCGTTACGAGCACCGGGTCGGGCCTTGCCGTTCCCGACTGGCCGCTCTCCTACGGGCAGGTGATGCCCCCCATGGTAGGAGGGATATTGTACGAACACGGCCACAGGATGGTGGCGACGCTGGTCGGGCTGCTCACCGCGATCCTTGCGCTGTGGCTCTGGCGGGCCGACGACCGCCGGTGGGTGAGGATCCTCGGGCTCACCGCCCTGGGGGCTGTCATACTGCAGGGGGTGCTCGGCGGGCTCACGGTGCTGTACTTGCTGCCGACTCCGATCTCCGTCGCTCATGCGACGATCGCCCAGTCTTTCTTTTCGCTGACGGTCGTCCTGGCCCTGGTCACCTCCCGGGGGTGGCGCGAGGCGACTGCGGAGCCGCTTCCCGTCGCTTTGAGGACGCGGCTCTTTGTGCTTGCGGCAGCGTGTGCTGTTTTTCTCCAGCTCCTCCTCGGTGCCTGGATGCGGCACAGTGACGCCGGGCTGGCGATACCGGATTTTCCCCTCTCCTACGGCCGCCTCCTCCCCCCGGCGGGTGCGGAGGGGCTCTCATGGATCAACGAGCAGCGGACGCAGTCCTATGACCTCCCTCCGGTGGAGTCTTCTCAGGTCTGGATTCATTTCGCCCACCGGGCAGGCGCATTGCTTGCGGGACTCATGGTGATGGCCTGCGGCATACACACATTCAGGGCACACCCGGGGGATCAACGGTTTCGTGAGCCGGCACTCGTGATGATGATGCTCGTGCTCGTCCAGTTCCTCCTTGGAGCTCTGACGGTCTGGACCGGGAAAGGTGTCCAGATCGCAACGGCCCATGTCGCGACGGGGGCGCTGCTTTTCGGCACCTGCGTGTTCATCGCGGCCCGTTCGTTCCACCTTCACGCTCTCCCGGCCACTGAACCGGAGTTTTCCGTCTCTCCTCAACCCACGCGGACATGAGAACGCATATCACTCCGCGGGGGACGCTGGCTCTCGAGCGATCCCGTGCGATGGACTACATCACGCTCACGAAACCGGAACTGACGGTTCTCTCGGTCCTGACTGCGCTTGCCGGATACTACATGGGGGCGGGGGGGGTGCTGGAGGGGACCGTCGTCGTCAACACGCTGCTCGGAACCGCGATGGTCGGCGGGGGATCCGGCGCCCTCAACCAGTATATTGAACGCCGGTACGATGCGCAGATGAAACGGACGGAGAACCGGCCCCTCCCATCAGGGCGGATTGCCCCACGCGAGGCACTTCTGTTCGGGCTTCTCCTTGCGTGCGGAGGGACAATGTACCTCGCCCTCTTTGTCAATATGCTGACCGCGCTGCTTGGTGCCGTCACGTGCGTCACGTACCTCTCGCTTTACACCCCCCTGAAGCGGCTCACCCCGCTTGCGACGCTTATCGGGGGAATTCCGGGAGCCCTCCCTCCCGTGATGGGATGGACCGCCGCCACCAACGGGATCAGCTCCGGGGCCATGATACTCTTCGGCATACTGTTCTTCTGGCAGATGCCGCACTTCCTGTCCCTCTCATGGATGTACAGGAAAGACTACGCCCGGGCCGGATACCGTCTGCTGGCAGTCCTGGACACAGGGGGTGGGAGGACCGCGACGCAGGCGCTTCTCCACACATGCCTGCTGATACCGGTATCACTTCTCCTTCTCAAATGGGGAGGAGCGGGGATGATCTACGGCGTGTCCGCCTCAATACTCGGGGCCGCGTTCCTCTTTTTCGCGCTCCTTCTCCTTTCGGACAGGACGAGCGGTGCGGCACGGAGACTCTTCTTTGCCTCTCTCATGTATCTCCCCGCGCTGATGCTCGCAATGGTCCTCGACCGGATACTCCATTGAGCCTTCCCGTGAATGTCCATGACCTCCCCCTGCTCAATGCCCTCCTGAACGGATCGAGCGCTGTCTGCCTCCTGGCCGGCTTCTACTACATACGGAGAGGCGAAATCCGGAAACACCGCGCATGCATGATCGCCGCATTCGTATGCTCCGCCCTCTTTCTGACCTCGTATCTGATCTATCATGCCAATGTGGGGAGCGTTCCCTTCGCCGGCCGGGGGAGCGTCCGCGCACTCTATTTCGCGATACTGGTTTCACACACGCTCCTGGCGGCGGCTGTCCCCCCCCTGGCCATCATCACGCTGAGGCGGGCTCTCCTTGCCAGGTTTGAAAAGCACAGACAGATCGCCCGATGGGCGCTTCCCGTGTGGCTGTACGTTTCCGTTACGGGGGTTGTGATATACCTGATGCTCTACAGGATCTACCCTTCAGCCTGATAGGCGTGGAGAGACATATAAAACAGATGAGATGCAGCGGAGTAATCTATTGAAGGAAAGCGAATTGCATCACCATTCCTGATATACAATCTGTCAGCAGATCAGCGAAGTTAATTTTGACCCTGCCTGCTACCTCAGTTACCTCCTCGTGGTCCAGCTTCGACGATCCGATACCGGTTGCCTTATTCGTTATGCATGAAATACCGAGCACGCGCATCCCCAGCGCGGACGCGAAGGCTACCTCCTTGACTGTGGACATCCCCACGGCGTCACCTCCCAGCCTGTGTATCATCTCCACTTCCGCAGCGGTTTCGTATGACGGACCCTTGACCGCAGCATACACGCCCCGCTGCACGGAGAGGCCGCGCGCTGAGGCCAGGCGTGATGCGTGCTCCGTCAATTCATGGTCGTACAGGTCCCGATTCCCCCTCCGGTCTCCGGGTATTCCAGGCGCCTGGAACGTCAGGTCGATCTGATCAGTGATAAGCATGAGGTCTCCGGGTGCGAACTGACGGTTGATTCCCCCCGCCGCGTTCGTCACGATGAGCGTTCCTGCGCCGAGCTCGGCGGCAACAGCGATGGGGAAGAGAACCCTGGAAAGATCGTTGCACTCGTAGAGGTGCATCCTCCCTTGAAAGACGATCAGATTCCTGCCGGCGAGTTCTGCAAATACGATTTGTCCCTTGTGACCGGGGACCGTCGACTTGGGATAGGAGGGGATCCCGGCCGAAGGGATTATGATACTGCGGGGGAGGGATTCCGCGTAGTCGCCAAGCCCGGATCCAAGCACGAGAGCGATGTCAGGGGGAGCGGGGAGTTGAGAACGGAGAAACCGGACCGACTCGCCGTACGGGCGTGAGTGGAAAAGTCTCGCGATTTCCGGGGTGACCGTCGGCATCAGTCCGCCGTCAGGTTTTCGGGGGCTGAAAACAGCGCCTGCAACGGGCCTCGTAGGAGTCCTTTGCGCCCACAAGCACGCGTTCGCTTGCCTCGGTTGTCCGCTGCGTCCTGTCGGCGGGGTTACCGCAGACGACGCAGATGGCGAGCGTCTTGGTGATGTATTCGGCCACCGCAAGGAGCTGGGGGATCGGTTCGAACGGTTTCCCCCGGTAATCCTGGTCAAGCCCTGCGATGATCACGCGTTTCCCCCGGTCCGCAAGCTCCTCAACCACCTCCACGATTCCCATATCGAAGAACTGCCCTTCGTCGATACCAACCACCTGCGCGTCACCGGCGAGCCTGAGTATGTCGGCCGAGCTCTCCACTCTCACGGAGAGAAGTCTCGCTTCGCTGTGCGACACGATGTGATCGGCGCTGTAGCGGTCATCGATCCCCGGCTTGAAAATCGCCACCTTCTGCCGGGCTATCTGCGCCCTGCGTATCCTGCGAATCAGTTCCTCGGTTTTGCCGCTGAACATGCAGCCGGCAATGACTTCGATCCATCCGGTCTTCTGCGGGGAGTCGTGGGCTGTCGGGGCTGTCATATTCCCTGGTTCATTCAACTCGGTGTTGGTCGCCGGTGGGAGCACCTGTTGGCACGGGCCGGACCGGCAGCGTCAATTGCTATTGAAAGTATTGAAAAGTATTGAAAAAGGAGGGGACAGTCAAGACAGCGGATCCGGGGCCCGCCTCAGTGTGATCCTGGTGAGCTCGGGGGGGCAGTTGACTCTCATGGGGAGGCCGACTGTTCCTATCCCCCTGGAAACATACATCTGCGTGCGTCCCCGGCTGTATTTCCCCCAGATATAGGGGGAGGCGAATGCGGCGGGTGTGAGCGCGAGCGGGCCGATATGCCCCAGGACGATCTGTCCCCCGTGCGTGTGACCGCTCAGGACGAGGTCCATCCCCATAGCCGCCGCCTCTTCCAGGAAGTAGGGCCGGTGACAGAGGAGGACACGGGGGAGCATGTCGGGGACTCCTCTGGCGGCGCTTTGCATGTGTGACATGGCCCGGTCGGACCGGCCAACGTCGTCGACTCCGAGGAGCGCGAATCGCGCGCCGTTCTTTCCGATGATAACGCTGTCGTTCCGGAGGAGTCTGACGCCGCATCCATCAACTTCCCGGGCTACGCGGTCGGGATCGGGGGCGTAGAAATCGTGGTTCCCCATGACGCCGTAAACGCCGCACGGAGCGTGGAGAGCGCTGAACGACTCGGCAAAAGGATAGACTTCTTCAGTCTGGCTGTTGACAAAATCGCCGGGGATGACGATAAGGTCCGTGGCGAGCGACATCAGGGCTTCGCAGTACGCGTCCATCTGTTTCTTCGTCATGAAGGAACTCGAGTGGATGTCGCTCACGAGTCCGATCGTGAACCCGTCGAGTGCCGCGGGAATGTCCCGTACCGGGATGCTGGTCTCGGTTATTTCATACCCGGACCTCCCCTGGAACACTCCGTACGTTGCCGCGCCGAACGATGCAACGGTGAGCCCTTCCATCCCCCTGGCAAGGAACGCTCGCCTTGAAGCGTCGAACCGCACAACGCCGGGCCGTCCCCTCATATGACGGAACCCCGGCGCTGTCCAGGGGAGTCGACTGAGCAGGGCGGCGAGCAGCTGCCACGGCAAGGCAACGACGATGCCGGCGAGGATTGCGAGTCCCAGCGCAATTGTCGCCCCCTCCCAGATGTAGAACGGCCGCGCGAGCAGCGCAGTGATCCAGCCGGGGACGAACGAGGCAATGGATCCGAGGAACATTGCGAGAACGAGCACCAGGCCGAACAGACCAAAGACGAGAGTGAGCACGGTCTGTGCCCGGGCGCTCCCGGGGAACCGGGCACGGGCCCACCGCCGGGCCCTGAGATACACGAGGAATTGCAGGCCTGAGACGATCAAAAAGACTGTCAGACGAAACATCAGGAGCGTACCGGCAGTAACTGTGTGTGGAGGCGTCCGGGCCATGTCCATCGAGGCCGGACCTTCTCTCTCAATAACGGTAGCATGCCGAAGAATCGCAAATGCCCCGGCGGGCGTTCTTGGTCCCGCCCCCCGGTCACCGCTCATCGATATTGTGAATCCGGGTTTGTTTGACTATATTCCCGCACCTGGGAGACAGCCATCGAATGAACATGCCACTGAAGATCGTCGAGTTCGTTCGCAAGCCATGGGTGCGCAAGACCCTGGTAGGGGCCGGAGCGGCGGTGGCCCTGTTCCTCCTCCTGAACAACGTAGCTCTCCCGCTCTACGTGAACCATGGAGGGACTCTGTCAGTTCCCGGTGTTTCCGGGCTCCCGCTTGCCGAAGCAAAAGCACAGCTGGAAGGAGCAGGACTCCAGCCCGTGGAAGCCGACACCAGACCGGACCCCGACCGCCCCCCGGGGACCGTCATCTACCAGAACCCTCCCCCCCAGGCCCTCGTGAAACACGGGAGGCGTGTCTACCTGACGGTGAGCGGCGGCGAGGCGATAGTGGTGGTGCCGCAGCTGCGGGGGCGCTCGATGCGGGATGCAAAGTTTGCGCTCGAACGGTACGGCCTGCAGCTCGGCTCGATCAGCTTCGAGCCATCGACCCTCTACCCGGAGAACACCATCGTGGCGCAGTCTCTCGGCGCAGATTCCCGGATCGGGAAGGGGGCACGAGTCAACATCACGGTGAGCAGCGGCGGCGGCTCCGGGACGGGCATCAGCGTTCCGAATATCGTCGGGAGGACGGTCAACGAGGCGGAGAAAATACTCCAGGCGCAGGGGCTGAACGTCGGGAACATTACGTACCAGCTCAGCTATGAATTGATACCGAACACGGTTGTCGAACAGTTTCCCCGCGCGGGGGAGTCCGTCACGGGGGGACAGAAGGTTGACCTGTTTGTTGTGAAGGTGGGCCGCCCCACCGAAGAGATCCAGGTCCCCCGCCACTAAGCGCCCCCTTCCATGGTCACGATTGCGCCCTCCATTCTCGCCGCAGACTTTGCAGATCTCAGGGGACAGATAGCCTACGCGGAGCAGGGAGGTGCCGACTGGCTGCATCTCGACGTCATGGACGGCCACTTCGTGCCCAATATCACGTTTGGCCCGCCGGTGATACGCTCTCTCAGGCGCGTGACGTCCCTTCCGTTCGACGTCCACCTGATGATCGAGAACCCAGACCTCTACCTCGAGGATTTCCGGAGCGCGGGGGCTGACTCGATTACGGTGCACTACGAAACATGTCCTCACCTTCACCGGACTATCCAGAAGATCAAGAGTATCGGCGCGCGGGCAGGTGTCTGCATCAATCCTGCGACGCCCGAAACGCTTCTGTCCGGGATCCTCGGCGACGCAGACATGATACTGCTGATGACGGTGAACCCCGGCTTCGGGGGACAGACCTTCATCGGATCGTCCGTCGAGAAGATCCGCCGGACCGCTGCCATGGCGCGCAGCGCTCATCCCGGCGTTTACCTGGAGGTCGACGGCGGAATCGACGAGACCACGGCGCGCTCTGTCGTGGATGCCGGCGCCAATGTCCTTGTGGCGGGGAAGTCCATTTTCGGCGCCCGGGATATCCCCTCTGCAGTCCGTGCCCTCCGCGCGGCTGCCCGGGGGGTGTGACTCCACTTGAGCCTGCCCCCCCCCGGAGGAATATGCCTGCGCAAATAAGTCTTGACAAGTGCGCAGATATACCTTATATTTGAAGCTAATACATACCCAACTCCTTAATTATTTAGGGAACAGCGCGGGAATCACCCCCGGATATTCCCGCAGAGGCGCCCTTTCATGGTTCTTGACGAGATTGATACGACAATCATGGAGATCCTCCAGAAGAAGGGGAGGACCCGACGCAACGATCTTGCGGAGGCGGTGGGACTTTCCCTCCCCTCAGTCAGCGAGAGGCTTCGCAAGCTCGAAGAGAACGGATACGTCACCGGATATTTCGCGACCGTCGATCCCAGAAAACTGGGGAAGGACATCTGCGCGTTCATATTCGTTACCGTGGATTCCTCCAGGCATTATCCGGGGTTTCTCGAGCACGCGCACGCCAACGACGAGATCCTCGAATGCCACGCCATCACGGGGGAGGGATCTCACCTGCTGAAGGTCAGGACGGCCAACACGGCGTCGCTCGAAAAACTCCTTGCGAAAATCCAGGCCTGGT
>PMDK01000224.1:0-12112 GCA_003154425.1 Ignavibacteriota bacterium | reverse complement strand
TGACCCGCGTCTTCAAGCTGATCAAGGACGAAGGGGTCACGATGATCGACTTCAAGTTCATGGATTTCCCCGGGCAGTGGCAGCACTTCTCGGTTCCGGTGGCCAAACTGGAGGAATCGTCGTTTGATGAAGGCTTCGGATTCGACGGCTCGAGCATCCGGGGGTGGAAGGCGATCAATGAAAGCGACATGCTGATCATCCCGGACGCTTCCACCGCGTTCATTGACCGGTTCATCGAAGCGAAAACGCTGAGTTTGATCTGCGACGTCCACGACCCCCTGACGAAGGAACGATACGAGCGGTGCCCGCGGAGCATCGCCCGGAAGGCGGAAACCTACCTGAAATCGACGGGCCTGGCGGACGTCGCCTACTTCGGCGCCGAGGCGGAGTTCTTCATATTTGACGACGTCCGGTTTGACACCAATGAGCACAGCAGTTATTATTACGTCGACTCTATCGAGGGGAGATGGAACTCCGGCCGGGAAGAGATGCCCAACCTGGGGTACAAACCCCGTTACAAGGAGGGGTATTTCCCCGTCCCGCCGACCGACCAGCTGCAGGACCTCAGGAATGAGATGACCGCGAACCTGATCGCGGCAGGGCTGGATGTCGAAGCACAGCATCATGAGGTGGCGACCGCGGGGCAGTCGGAGATCGATTTGAAATTCGCCCCCCTGCTCCGGAGCGCCGACTCGATGCTGCTGTTTAAGTATGTCATCAAGAACACCGCCCGTCTCCGCGGCCGTACGGTGACTTTCATGCCGAAGCCCATCTTCGCTGACAACGGGTCAGGGATGCATGTCCACCAGAGCCTCTGGAAGAACGGCAAGCCCCTGTTTTACGGGAACGGGTATGCGAACCTGAGCGAGATGGCGCTGTTCTATATGGGGGGACTCCTGAAGCATGCCCCCGCGCTCTGTGCGATCGCGAACCCGACGACCAATTCCTACAAACGACTCGTCCCCGGTTTCGAGGCCCCCGTCAACCTCGCGTACTCGCAGCGGAACAGGAGTGCGTCGATACGTATTCCGATGTATTCGACGAACCCGAAGACGAAACGGGTCGAGTTCCGTTGCCCGGACGCCGCCTGCAATCCCTACCTGGCGTTCTCCGCGATGATGCTGGCCGGGCTCGACGGCGTCATGAACAAGATCGATCCGGGAGAACCGCTTGACAAGGACATCTATGACCTNNTTCCTGCTCCGCGGCGACGTCTTCACCGAGGACGTGATCGAAGGCTGGATCGAATACAAGATGGACAAGGAGGTCAACCCGATGGCGCTCCGCCCCCATCCGTACGAGTTCGGTCTCTACTACGACGTGTAACATACTCAACACTCCACAGCACGGCGTCCTCCCGCGCGCTTATGCGGGGGACGCCGTGCTGTCTTTTGGGGGGGGACAGGCGTATTGTGTTTGCGGGGCGAAATCCCTATTTTCGATCCATGGATTTCACCCGGATATCATACGCCAGCGGTGACCGGCGAGCGACGGTCACGCTCAGGAGGGCCGACAAGAGGAACGCTCTTGACGACGTGATGGTGCAGGAGCTGACCGCGGCGTTCACCGCCGCCGCCAGGGACCCGGGAGTCAAAGTCATCGTTCTCGCCGGAGATGGCCCTGCTTTCTGCGCGGGTGCCGACCTAGAATACCTGCAGCGAATTGCATCCTACGATCTGGAGGCACACAGGGCCGACTCCAGGCGTCTGGCGGCCCTGTACAGGCTCATTTACGAACTCCGGAAACCGGTCGTTGCCGTCGTGCACGGACCCGCGCTTGCCGGCGGGTGCGGGCTCGCGAGCGTCTGCGACTTCATCGTCGCATCGCGGGAACACGCCCGGTTCGGGTACACGGAAGTTCATATCGGGTTCATCCCCGCGGTCGTCATGGTCTTCCTCATCAAACGGGTGGGTGAGGGGAAGGCCCGTGACCTTGTCCTGCGGGGGGCGGTCCTTGATGCGGAAGAAGCGAAGGGAGCGGGACTCGTCAGCGTGGTCGTCCCGCAGAAATCGCTTGCGGGCACGGTCGAGGCCCTGGTCTCCGAGCTCCTCACGGAGAACAGCGCCGCATCCATGGGGCTCTGCAAAGACATGCTGTCCAAGCTCGACGGCATGAATTTCCTCGATGCCATCGATTTCGCGGCGAACATGAACGCCGCGGCGCGCATGACGCCGGAATGCAAACAGGGGATCGAGGCATTCCTTGCCAAAGAAAAAATCACGTGGTGACATGACGACATTTCCCGATCTGCAGGCAGCCGTCCGCACGGTCCCCGATTTCCCGAAAAAGGGGATCATGTTCCGCGACATAACAACGCTCCTGAAGGACGGTCCCGCGTTCTGCCGCGCCGTGGATCTGATGGAGGAGCGGTACAGGGGAGTCAGCATCGACAAGGTGGTGGGCATCGAATCCCGCGGCTTCATACTCGGCGGCGCGCTTGCTTCGAGGCTCAAGGTCGGATTCGTCCCTGTGCGTAAGCCGGGGAAGCTTCCCGCTCCTGCAATCCGTGAGACATACGATCTGGAGTACGGGACTGACACCGTGGAAGTGCACGCCGATGCGATCGCCCGGGGTGAAAAGATACTGATGCATGACGACCTGCTTGCGACCGGAGGGACGATGCGCGCGGCGTGCCGGCTCGTCGAACGGCTCGGGGGACTGATCGTCGGTATTTCTTTCCTGATCGAGCTCCCGGCACTGCATGGGAGGGCCTGCCTCGCGCCGCACGAGGTGTTCTCGCTCCTCAGTTTCGAGGGGGACTAGTTCCCGGTTAAGATCGGCGCCTGTAGCGCCGCAAGGGGGGCGGGACTGTTAGCACGCCCCGCTGATGGCGCCGAAGGCGCCATCGTTGACAGAGGAAAGCATGGGAGTACTGAAGGTCGGGGACAGGGCGCCCATGTTCACGGCCGTCCTGAGCACGGGAGCGAGGGTCTCGCTCGGCGACTACCTGGGGAAACAGGCACTCGTCCTGTTCTTCTATCCCAGGGACGAGACTGCGGGATGCACCGCGGAGGTCTGTGCGTACAGGGAGAGCTACGGAGAAATCCGGAGCCTCGGTGCGGCCCTCCTCGGGGTCAGCTTCGACGGCCCGGAATCGCACGAAGGGTTCATTTCCCATCACCATCTTCCGTTCCCTCTCGTCGCCGACACGGGCAGGGCGCTCAGCGCTCAGTACGGGGCAATCCGGTGGGGGGGACCCTGGCCCCGGGCGAAGCGCGTGACCTATGTGATCGACAGGGAGGGGATCGTACGGGGAATATTCCACCACGAGCTGCGCATAACGAAGCACATTGCGGACACCGTCTCCGTCCTCACGGAGATGTGAACCCTCCGCACCACTCCTCCACACTACTCCTTTCCTCACTCCGGCCATGAAGACCATCATCGAACCTTTCAAGATCAAATCCGTCGAGCCGATCCGGTTCAGCACGCGCGAAGAGCGGGAGATCGTCCTCAAGCGGGGTCATTACAATCTCTTCCTTGTCCCGGCAGACGACGTCCTCATTGATCTCCTCACCGACAGCGGCACCTCCGCCATGAGCGCCGCGCAGTGGGGAGGGATGATGCAGGGAGATGAATCCTATGCGGGGGCGAGGAGCTTCTTCCGGTTCGAAGCGAAGGTGCGGGAGCTCACCGGCTTCCGGCATATCATCCCCACGCACCAGGGACGCGCAGCCGAGCGGATACTCTTCTCGCTTGTGGGCGGAGCAGGGAAGATCATACCGAACAACACGCACTTCGACACGACCCGGGCGAACGTGGAGTTTTCGGGGGGTGAGGCGGTCGACCTCCCCACCAGGGAAGGCCTGGACCCGGACCTGATCGCGGATTTCAAGGGGAACATGGACACCCCGGCGCTCGAGAGTCTCATCGCCAGGGCCGGGAAAGGGAATATTCCTGTCTGCTTCACGACCATCACAAACAATTCCGGCGGAGGACAGCCGGTGTCGATGGAGAACATCCGCACGACGTCGGGCATCTGCCGTTCGCACGGCATACCATTTTTCCTGGATGCATGCCGGTTCGCGGAGAATGCATACTTCATCAAGAAGCGGGAGCGGGGCTATGCGGAGGTTCCGATGAAGACAATCGTCCGGGAGATGTTCTCCTATGCAGACGGCGCCACGATGAGCGCAAAGAAGGATGCGCTCGTCAACATGGGGGGGTTCCTCGCCCTCAATGACGACGAGCTCGCCGCACGCGCCCGGAACCTCCTCATCATCACGGAGGGATTCCCGACGTACGGAGGGCTTGCCGGGCGGGATCTCGAAGCGATCGCGCAGGGTCTCGACGAGGTCCTCGACGAGCACTACCTCCACTACCGCATCCGGTCCGTCGAATACCTCGGGGAACGGCTCGTCGCGGCCGGCGTGCCGATACTGCGCCCCCCCGGGGGGCATGCCGTGTACCTGAACGCCAGGAAGTTCCTTCCTCATGTCCCTCCCCACGAGTTTCCCGGGCAGTCGCTCGTTGTCGAGCTTTACAGGACGGGGGGGATCCGTTCCGTGGAGATCGGGAGCGTGATGTTCGGCCGGAANNACCCAGAGCCACATCGACTACGTGATTGAAGTCGTCCTGGAATGTTTCGGAAAAAGGAACGTGATGAAAGGGTACCGCATTACCGACGAACCGCCGATGCTCCGGCATTTTACGGCGAAATTCGCCCCTGTTGAGTGAGTTCTCCCCAATTTCCGCAAAATATCGTTGCTTCCCAAAGAGGAAAATGGTATACTTCTAAACATTTGAAATCCATCAGGTTACCACGCGCATGATCGCTTGCACGGTGTGCGGAACGCACAATGAAGAATTTGCAGTCATATGCGTTTCGTGCAAGAGTTTCCTTCAGATGAAGGTGGATAACCTCAATCTATTTGAGACCCTCTGGGGTCTGATGGAGACGCCGCGCGCCGCTTTCCGGCGCATAGCGCTGGCGCGGCACAAGAACTACGTCATGCTCCTGAGCAGCCTGCTGGGGATGGCGATCGTGTACTCCGTCATCTGGTTCAAGAGCCTCGGAGCCAGAGTTCCCGACTTTGCGCTCCTGGTAGGGGCGGGGCTCGTCCTGGGGCCGTTCGCCGGAGTCCTCTTCACGTTTCTGTTCAGCCTCATCGTCCTCGTGGTGGGGCGTTTGCTCGGCGGCAGCGGGTCGTACAGGAACGTGCGTGCCGCCACGGTATATGCATCAGTCCCGATCGTCTACTCGCTCGTCCTTGTCTTCCCGATTGAGATCGCGGTCTTTGGTCCCTACTTCTTCTCGGACAACCCTCCCCCGCTGGTCATCAACCCGGTGGCCTATATCGTGTTGCTGGGTTTTGACGTTGCGGCAATAGTCTGGTCGCTCGTGCTTCTGATCGAGGGAACCGTTGTCGTGAACGGGCTCAGCAGGGGGAAGGCGGCGGTGCTTACTGCGATCATGCTCTCCCTGACATCGCTGGCCGTCTACGGCCTCAGGTTCGCGTAGCATGGACAGGGAGGAGTTCGAGAAGGTGGCGCAGGAGGTGTTCGATTCACTCCCTTCACCGTTCCGCGACGCGATAGATAATGTCCATATCGTCGTCGAGGATCGCACCTCCCGGGCGGTGGACGCGAAAATCGGTTACCGGCCGGGGACGCTGCTGCTGGGCCTGTACGAGGGGATCCCGCTCACGAAACGGGGAGCCTCGTACGGGATGTATGCCGTCGTGCCGGACAAGATCACGCTGTACCGCGAGAACATACGCGCCGTCGCCCCGGCCGACGAGGAGATGCGCGGTGTCATCCGGGATACGCTCATCCACGAGATCGGACACTACTTCGGGATGAATGAGCGGCAGATCCGCGCAGCCGGTTACTGAATACAGAGTTCATCATCGAAAGGACGCAACGCAATGCCGAGAGTCATGTTCACAATCTCCTACGCCGTCAAGCCGGAAGTCCGGGATGCCTACCTGGAGCACGCCCGTCGGATGAAGGAGCATTTCACGACGGTGGGCAAAAAGGACTATTCCGTGTTTGAGACGCGGGGGAAGAAGAACCACTTCACCGAAGTATTTATCACGAACAGCGTCGAGGAATATGACACACTGGAGGACAACCAGGACGAAAAGACAGAGGCGTTGATAGGAAAGCTCGACGACTTCATCGACGACAACGGGATGAAATACTCCACGCTCCTGGAAGCACTCTGATCCGTGAGCGCCCGTGGCAAGCCGACGGCAGATCGACCCCATCGCCCGTTTCATGCAGGAACACAACGAAGCGCTCGTCCAGCTCTCTTCGCTGAACAAGGCGACGACCGCGCTTGCAGAGGCGGGGTTCACGCCGGAGGCGTACAGGATAGTCCTGAGGGCCGTAGAGTTCATCGAAGTCGAGGTGAGCGTTCACAACCGGAGCGAGGAGGAAGCCCTGTTTCCCGTACTCGAGCGGTATGTCGAGGGGCCGACCGCACTGATGAGAGAAGACCACAAAGTGCTTAAGAAGGAATTCCGGCACCTCCGGCGCGCGGTGGACCGTCTGGGGGCGCACCGGGACGACAGAGCCGCAGCGGTGGAACTGGCGTCGGTCTCCAGGGTGATCGTGCAGATATTCGTCAATCATATCCACAAGGAAAATCATATACTCTTCCCCCTCGTTCAGAAGTTCCTCACGAAGGATGCGCTGCGAGAAGTCGCCCGCCTGATGGTCTGAACACCGAAAGACGCCCCCGTGCACCTGACACAGTTCAAACAGCAGCAGAACGGAGAGATCCGGATGGTGTGGGACGACGGGCATGCCGGCCCCGTTTCCCTCCGGTGCCTGCGCGATGCCTGCCCGTGTGCGGCGTGCATGGGGGAAACCGTGCTGCTCCGGACCTTCTCTCCTCCCCCGAAGGACACGACGGCCCCCGGCCGGTACGAACTGAAAGGAGCCGTCCCTGTGGGAAACTACGCGCTCCAGTTCCGCTGGGCGGACGGGCACGGAGAGGGGATCTATACCTGGGAACTGCTTCGTGCGCTGTGTCAGTGCCCCGAATGCACGCCGGACCGCGCCGCGCCGGAGGGGGAGCGCCGGTGAGCGACAGGGAAACGGCGGGGCGGGTCCTGGAGCATATTCCGTACGGCCTGTACGTCGTCGGCTCTCTCAACGGTCGGGTCCCCGCGACGATGGTGGCAAACTGGGTGACGCAGGTTTCCTTCTCCCCTCCCTGGGTCGCGATCGCCGTCGAAGCGGATTCGAGGATGCGGGAATACATCGGCCGTTCGGGGCTCTTCTCGGTGAATATCCTCCCGTCAGGGGGGAGGGACACGGCGAAAGCGTTTCTTAAAGCGCCGGAAGCGACGGGGGACACGATCGGGGGGAAGAAGTTTGAACGCGCGAAGAACGGGTCGCCGTTTCTCGTCGATGCAAGCGCCTCGTTCGAGTGCCGCGTCATGCGCACGCTGGAGGTCCCCGATCATCTGGTCTTCATCGGGGAGGTTGTCGATGCGCTCCTGCGGCGCGAGGGAACCGATGTGCTGACGCTGCGTGAGACGGGCTGGCGCTACAACAGATGATCCTCAAGAACACGGGGTGCGACAATGGGTGCACGGGAGATGTTCGAATCATTCACCGCGGCGCTTCCGGAGCGCGACAGGGAGACACTGCGGGATCTCATCGCTTCGCGCAACGGGGATATGCTGGCAGCGAGGAGTGAAGAGGCCCGTGTCAGGGTGGCGGAGGAGTTCATCAGGGAGGCGCGCGCCAGAGAGAAGATGCAGAAGAAATAGGCGCGCCCGTTCTATTTCCGCTCTGCCATTTCCGCGGTGCAGTTCAGGGGCTTCCCGTCCCGCATCACAACAAGTTCCACCCTGTCTCCTCCCTTGAGCTTCCCCAGCATCTCCATGTAGTCATAGATGTTCACAATCTTCTTTCCCGCCATGCTGACGATGACGTCTCCCCCTTTCAATCCCGCCTTGTCCGCCGGCCCGCCGGGACGGACCACGCTGATTTTCATGCCGTCCCCTCCTCCGTTATAGTCCGGGATGATCCCGAGCGTGGTCCGGAAGCCGCGAGTATCTCCTGACGGCGCGGAGGATGCCGTCCGCGTAAAGGGGGGTCTGGTGGCCTCTCTGTCGATATCTCCGGCGATGCGGTACACGTAGCGGACAACCTGTTCTTCGCCGGCGTAGTTGATCCTGTCCCACGTATCGGACGGCCTGTGGTAGTCGCTGTGTTCTCCCGTGGAGAAGAAGAGGACCGGGATGTTCTTTCCGTAGAACTGCGCGTGGTCACTCGGGCCGTACCCGTCGGGGACGGCCTTCAGCGTGAACGCGGAGTCCGGATTGTCCTTTGCCAGGAGCGCATTCCATTCCGGCGACGTACCGGTCCCGAAGACCGTGAGCGTCTTCCCGTTGAGCCGGCCTATCATGTCCATATTCACCATCGTCGCTGTGCGGGCCAGCGGGATGGGAGGGTTGTTCACGTAATACGACGAGCCGAGCGTCCCGAGCTCCTCACCTGAAAAAAACGCGAACACGAGTCCCCGCTTCAACGAGGGGCGCTCCCAGGCGAACGCCTGGGCGAGTTCGAGCAGTCCCGCGGTCCCCGACGCGTTGTCGTCAGCGCCATGGTGAATTGCCACCGTGTCGGGCTGCAACGAGCCTGATCCCTCGCCCCCCATGCCCAGGTGGTCAATGTGCGCACCCAGAACGACCACCTGGTCCTTCAGTGCCGGGTCGGACCCGGGAAGGAAGCCGATGACATTTGCGGTCGTCGTGGTGACCCTCTCCACGTCAGAGGTGATCGTGGCGGTCACCCCCGCGAGGGGAAATGCAACGGGGGACCTCCTGGCTTTTATCGAATCCTGGAGGGCCCGGAGCGTCCAGCCCGAAGGCGCGATCAGGGGCTCGAGGAGCGCCCGCCGCATGGAAAGCGACGGGATCCCCGAATTACCGAACCTCTGGTCGAACCTGAGCTTTATCAGGGCGTCCTCCTGTTCGTCGGCCGGTCCGGTGACGACGATGAAGCCGACCGCCCCCCGGTCGCGGGCGGCGAGCGTCTTCGTCTCGAAAGAACTGAACCGGGTCAGCGCCCCGTGGGGATCGCTCCCGTCAGGGCTGTAACGAAGGACGACAATGATCTTTCCCTTCACGTCGAGGTTCTTGAAATCGTCATAGCTGGAGTCCTTCGCGGAGATCCCGTAGCCTGCGAAGACCAGGGGTCCCGACACGGTCCCGTTCGATGAGAATCCGAGCACGCGGAAGTCCGTATCAGGCACGGCGTTCAGGATTCCCCCGGCGACGGGTTTCCCTTCGAGCCGGAGGGCGTTTCCGGCGCCCGAACGAACGCTCGACACAAACTGGAAGTGCTGGAAATACGTCCCGCTGTCCCCCAGCGGGGAGAGGCCCCAGTCGTGAAGGTACCGGGCGATGTAGCGAGCGGCCATCTCGTTCCCGTGTGTGCCGGAAGCGCGCCCGCCGAGCTCATCCGAGGCGAGATACCTGATGTGCGTCCTCAGGTCCTCCGCAGTGATTTCCGGGGCCAGTGTCTGTGCGGCCGCAACGGGAGGAAGGAGAGACAGAAAAGCGAGAGCGAGTGTCGTTCTTCGGGAGTTCATTGTGTGCGCCTGCGTTGCCCGGGTTGTGAGTGGGTCATTCCTTCCAATCGGCGATAAACAGGTTTGTCTCGTGCGGCTTGCCGTTCCGGTTGGAGGCGAACACGAGTTTCCGGCCGTCGTGCGTGAACATCGGGAAGCCGTCGAATGTGTCATTGTACGTGACCCGCTCAAGCCCGCTCCCGTCGGTGTTGATGAGGTAGAGGTCGAAGTCTCTTCCCTTCGGATCCGCCATGTTGGAGGCGAATATGATCCTCCTGTTGTCCGGATGGAAGAATGGGGCGAAATTCGCCGCGCCGTTAAACGTGATCTGGCGTTTGTTCGAGCCGTCGGCATTCATCACGAAGATCTCCATGTGAAGCGGCCGGACGAGATTCTGGGAGAGAAGGCGGCGATAGGAGGCCGCGGAGGCGCTGTCGGTATAGTGACAGGCGCGGTAGACGATCATGGNNACCGGTCCCGTCCAGGTTCATGGAATACAGATCGAGGTCGCCGTTCCGGATCGACGTGAAGACGATGCGGTCGCCGCGGGGGGATATCGTCGCCTCCGCGTCATATCCGGGGGTCGATGTCATGCGCCGGAGGTTGCTCCCGTCCGGGCGCGCGGTGAAGATGTCGTACTCGGGGGAGACGGCCCATGTATATCCCTGCGAGAAATCGGGGCGGGGGGGGCACTCGCCCAGGAGGTGATGTGTCGATGAGAACAACACCATCGTGTCCCCCGGGAAGAAATATCCGCACGTCGTCCGTCCCCTGCCGGTGCTGATCATACGGGCCGAGCCCGAGGCCAGGTCCATGACAAACTCCTGGTCGCACTTGAGGCTGTCCCTGGTGGACTGGAATATCAGCCGCGTCTCGTCCGTGGAAAAATAGCCCTCGGCGTTCTCACCGCCGAATGTCAGCTGGCGGAGAGTGCGGAAATGTGCTTCTTTCGGCAGAATAAGCGAGGGGGAAGTGTCGCCCGGCGAAAGTCCCAGCGCGCTGACAGCGCAGAACAGGAACGGGAAGAATCGGGTGGTCATTGCACCGGCTTGAATTTGTGGTCCCCTGGGGACATCTTCTGGCTTCTCGTACGGTTCGGGCGATATACGTTGTCCGTGAAGAAAACAATGTACGCCGAATCAGCGTCAACTTCAAGGCGGCGATTTGGAATAGAAACTTAACTGATGCAACGAGGGCGGCGGCAGGGCTCGACGAGGCAGCTTGCAACTCCATGTGGGCCACAGTACATTGCACCTGGGAGCTCGATTCTGAAAAACGGAGTCACTCATGGAACTCAACACAGCGATCGTGACGGGGGGGACCGGCGCCCTCGGCCGCATTGTGGCTTCCACACTGATGGAGAACGGTATCCGTGTGGCGATTCCCGTCCGTCCGGGCTCGCGGGGCGGTCCCCTCCCGCCGGAACCGGAAAGGGCAACCGGCATGATGTACTGGGGTGAATCGGACATCACCGTCGAATCCGGCGCCGCGAAATTCGTCAGGGAGACCTCGGAGCGCTGGGGGGGAGTGGGGATACTCGTCAACTGTGCCGGGGGATACGCCGGGGGGGAGAAAATCGGTGAGGTGTCCTCGGCCACGTTCGAGGAGATGCTCAGTGCAAACCTGAGGACCGCGTTCCTGATGTCGGGCGCCGTTCTCCCGCTCATGCGTGGGGCCGGGCGCGGGCGCATTATCTCGATCGCAGCGATGGCGGCGCTCTCACCGTCGGCCTCGCGCGGGGCCTATGCCATCGCCAAGAGAGGAGTCGTGACGCTCACCGAGACGATTGCAGAAGAGGTGAAGGGGACCGGCATCACCGCCAACGCCATTGCGCCGGGAATCATTCTGACGCCTGCCAACCGTGCCTCAATGCCCTCGGCGGATACCTCGCGCTGGGTAACGCCGGAGGAGATCGCGGCTCTGGTGCTCTATCTCTGCTCGGAGGGGGCCCGGTCGATCAGCGGCAACGTTTTCAGGATGTCCGGCGGGGTTTGACTTTCAGTCGGAAATAGGCTATTTTCGGTCAATTGGCGAACAGTTGAGTCGATTGAAGAGGCGGGAGCGTACCATACTGTTCCTGCCTTTTTCTTTTTGTCCGGTCCGAAGGAGGGATATGAACCTGAGGGAGCGCATCAGTGAAGATCTGAAATCCGCGATGAAATCGGGGGACAGGACCCGTCTCGAGACGCTCCGAACGATGCGGGCCGCACTGCTGGAAAAGGAGATCGAGAAGCGGGGTGAGGGACCCGGCATGACGGCCGAAGATGAAGTGGCCACGCTCACCACAGCGGCCAAGAAACGGAAGGAATCGATCGACCTCTTCACGCAGGGGGGNNAAGGGAAGGCGGACGGCAAAGTCGTACAGGAGCTCGTCAAGAAAGCCCTGGGTGCGTCCTGATGAGGTTTTCGTTTCTGGACATATTCCTGATCGCCGGGCTGGCACTGGGGGGGTACCTGGGCTACCGGGGGGGGCTGGCAAAAAAGCTCTTCAACATACTCATGCTCCTCATCTCCGTCGTCGCTGCCTCGAAGCTCATGACGCCGGTCGGTGATTTCTTCCTGGATGCGGGGATGCTCGGC
>PMDK01000047.1 GCA_003154425.1 Ignavibacteriota bacterium | reverse complement strand
GGTCAGGGCTCTTCAGCAGGACGAGTGCGAAAAAGAACTCGTTCCAGGCCGAGACAAACGCGAACAGGACCGACGCGCCGATCGCCGGAAGGAGAAGCGGCGCAAGCACACGGAATATCATCTGGAGACGCGAGGCGCCGTCGATCTCCGCCGCCTCCTCGATTTCGACGGGGATCGTCCTGACGTAACCGTGAAGCATCCAGAGAACGAACGGAAGATCCCAGACGACGTAGACGAGCGTCAGACCGACCAGCGAATCAGTCAGGAAAAGCATCCGGAGAAGGAGATAGAGGGGGATCAGGACCAGTATTGCCGGAAATATCTGTGTGCCGAGGATCCAGCCAAGGACGACGTTGTTCCAGCGGGTGGAATAACGGGCGAGGGCATATGCTCCCGGGAGCGCAATCAGAACGGCCAGCGCGGTTGAGAATATCCCCACGTAGAAGCTGTTCGCCATGCTCGAGAGGATCATCTGCTCGGCGAAGACTGTCCGGTAATGCACCAGCGACGGCGCATCGGGGATCAGCGACACGCCCCCCGAGTAGATTTCCGGCGTGGACTTCAATGATGTCGACATCATCCAGACGAGCGGGAACACCAGAAAAAGCATGAACCCGATGAGGGTGCAGTGGGCCGCCACTCCGGAAATAATTCTCCCCGCCTTCATGTCCTCCTCTCCTTCAACTGAACCCGCAGGTAGGCAAACAGCACGATGCTGATAATCACCACCATCACGTTTCCGATTGCCGCGGCGTATCCCACGTACCCGTAACGGAACGCCTCTTCATATGCAGCAAGCATCGGAAGACGGGTCAACCCGCCCGGTCCACCCTCTGTCAGAACCCAGACGAGCCCGAACGTATTGAAATTCCACATGAACGAAAGGGAGACGACCGCCGCCATGACGGGCGCCAGCATGGGGAGCGTGATACTTCTGAACTCTCTCCACTTCCCCGCACCATCGATGCGCGCCGCCTCGTACAGGTCGTCCGGGATTGACTTGAGACCCGCAAGGAGGAACACCGCGGCCGTGGGGATTTCACCCCAGACCCCGGCAACGATGACCGCCGGAATTACATATTCAAAGCTGGAAAGCCAGTTGACGCTCTCGTGGAGGAGCCCAAGCCTGAGAAGCAGCGTGTTGAGTATCCCGGTGTCGGGATCATACACCTGGCGCCAGACGATCCCCCGGATGATGGGGGGCATCGCCCATGGAACGAGCATCAGCGTGCTGTAGAGCCAGACGAACCTCATCCTCCGGTTGAGCAACAGGGCAAGGCAGAGGCCGAGGAGCACCTGCCCGGCCGTTACCACAATAGTCCATAGGAACCCGACTTCGAATGACTTCCAGAAATAGAGGTCCTGCAGCATCCGGGCGTAGTTTGCCAGCCCGTTGAAGCGGATAGGACTGCCGAGACTGTAGTCGGTAAACCCGAGATAGACCCCCCGCAGGAGGGGGACCAGGGAAAGCAGAACAACGGGGATGAACGCGGGGAGGAGCAACCTGAGCTGCCCGCCGGCAAGTCCACGACCCGTGGGCCTACTCATGCGCTTGCCTCCGGTCCAGGGCGTCTGTTACAGTACGGATGAAGCGGGACGCGAACCGCCTCCCCTGGCTCTCGTCGGGCCCGGTTGCATCGCGCCCGATGACGATCACGAGCTCGCGCACCGGGTCGACGCGGAAGATCGCCCCCGATGCGGCGCTGTGACCGAAGGCCCGATCGCTCAGGCCGTCTCCGGCGAAGGGGGCGACGCCGATTCCCCACACCTTTGATTGCGGAGGATCAACCATGCGGAGGGGAGCCGGGAGCATCGCCTGCCATGCCTGTTCGGAAAGGAACTGGTGCGATCCATATCGCCCCCGGCCGAGGAGCATCTGTCCGAACCGGGCGAGATCAAGCGCCGGGGCATACAGTCCGCCGTAGGAATTGTCCACCGTGGAGGCGGTCATGCCCAGAGGAGAGAGGAGCATTGTCTCAAAGAGCTGNNCCATAGGAGAGAGGAGCATTTTCTCAAAGAGCTGCGGCACAGTCTCCCCCGAGATACGTTCAAGGACCCTGGCCGCAAGGGCATATCCCGCACGGTGGTATTTGAACTCCCTCCCGGGCGTCAGAGCAGGAAGGGCCTGAGCGACCTGGTTCTCCATCGACGGATTCCAGTCCGACGCCCACTCCCCTGCCCATGAGAGCCCGCTCGTGTGGGTAAGCAGGAGGCGGAGCGTGAGCGGACAGGGGGAGGAAGATGCAAGTTCCGGAAGATAGCGGTCGATCGGCGCATCGAGTTCCACGTATCCCCGGTCGACAAATTCCATCACGAGAACGCCCGTAAGCGTCTTGGTGATGGAGGCCATCCACGTGGGCGTGGCACGGGTCATCGGTTTTCCGTTGCGCATCCTGCCGAATGCTTCGTGGAAAATCACGCGGCCCCTGTGGGTGACGATTGCGGTCATGGGAAGCCGGGAACTGTCGCTCCACGCCCTGCAGATTTCAAGGAGCGTCTTCCGCTCACCCGCTGTGAGAGAACGAGGTGAGCGTCCCCTCTCCTCTTCGAGCACGGGGCCCGGATGTCCGGGCGAACGGAGCGACAGATCCACTCCCGGGTGCGGCACGCCATCGGTGAGCCTTTTGAACGTGATCCACCATTGGCGGTCGATCAGCCGCGGCGTACGTCGGCTCAACGCGCCGGGGGTCATGCCGGCGAGTCCCGCGAGGAACACCGCTGCATCGGGATCGTGCTCGGGGAAGAGGAGCAGGCTGCCGAACGAGAACCTGCGGAGATTCTTGCGGTACATCTCCCAGTGCCCGGATGGGATGCCGAAATCCGGGAGGCTTTGCAGGGCGAGCGGAACGTCCGGACCGTAGTCGTCGAACCGGACGTTGGAGCAAAAGAGGGTGACATAGCGGACGATCGGGAAACCCCCGGACACGGTTCCGCGGACGACGGCACCGTACATTCCCGGGCCCGCGGCCCGGTCGACCCTCGCGAACGAGCGGTCGTAATACTCCACGGTGAGG
>PMDK01000235.1 GCA_003154425.1 Ignavibacteriota bacterium | reverse complement strand
CGTGGGTCCGCTACGCGGGGGTGGCCGATGCGTTCCGGTATGATCTCGGCCTCCACTCCGATATCGGACTCATGTTCGGGGGAGGCTCAATCCTGCAGTGCGTCCAGCCCCGTTTCACGCTCTCGTACGATTTTGGGGGAAGCTGGATTGCCAAGGCGTCCTTCGGGGTTTTCACCCAGAACCTCATCACGGTCAGCAACGAGGATGATCTCATCTCGCTGTTTGACGCATGGGTGATCCTCCCGGACAACCTGCGCCCTGAAGAGGCCCGGCATTATGTCCTCGCGGTGGAGGGAAACCTCCTCCCGTCACTGGCCTCAAGCCTCCAGGTCTATATCAAGGACTACCGGTCGCTGGCGCTGTACAATTCGAACAAGGTCTTCCCGGAGGACCCCGATTACCTGAGCGGCACAGGGATCGCACGCGGACTCGAGTTTCTGCTCCGGTACGGTTCGCCGTTGCTTGACCTGTACGGCTCATACGCGCTTGCCAGTGTCAGCGTTTCGGCGAGCGGCGTCACATACGCCCCGCGCTATGACAGGCGGCATACGGTCAAGGCGATCGGCACTATCCACATCCTCGACGGGCTTGATGCGACGCTCCGGTGGGAATACGGAAGCGGCTATCCGTTCACACAGGGGGCCGGGTCGTACTCCCGTCTGACGCTCGGGGATCTCGGAACCGACCCATACCCGGAGGGGAGCGGAGGAGTGGCCGGCGCTCTCGGTGCAAAGAACGCCGCGAGGCTCCCCGCATATCACCGGATGGATGCCGGCGTGTCATACAGGATAACGGTCGGCATGTTCAGGGGGACGGTGGGGGCGAGCGTCATCAATCTCTACGACGCGAAGAACATCCTGTATTACGACCGGAACTCGGGGAAGACCTCCTATATGACGCCGTTCCTTCCCACCGCGTCCTTCACGCTGGAATTTTAGTCATGAATCGGGCGCCCTGCATAGTCTCTTTCCTGGCACTGCTCCTTGCGGGCTGCAATCAACCCTTTGAGCCAAACGGCCCGGTGAGTAACACGCTGGTGGTCTACGGCATCCTGAGCTCCAGGAGCGACACGCAGTACGTGCGCCTCGCTTCGACGTTCGGTGCGATACCTGCGCCGGACATCAAAAATGCGGCCGTGACCGTCACCGGCGGAGGACGGGTCATCGCATTCAGGGATACGACCGTTCTCTTCCGGGACGCTGCGGGAAATTTCTCCCCGACCAATGTGTACGTCGCCTACAATGCCCCGGTATCCGGAGACGTCGCATATCAGCTCCAGGTGTCGACGCCGTCCGGCCTCACGGCATCCGCGGGCATGACTGCGCTGAGCCAGCCGTTCTTTTCGCTCAAGCCGGGAGCTACCCGCGGATTCTTCGTGCTGAACAGGCAATTCAAGACCGTGAGCGGCGCCGCCATACTTCATTTCTACCTGGACTACTATGTGCTGGTGAACAACGGGTGGGAGCTTCACACGGAGGAGGTGCCGTCAAGGCTCTACCTGGACGCCGGGGGGAACCCCGCGTTCGAGTATCCGTCGTTTTCACCCGTCCCGACGCTTGCCGCAGGAGGGACGGATGTGTCGATCGATTCGACGCTCCTGACGATCGCGCGGGCTCACGTCTTCGATAAATACAAGCCCGCCCCTATCGTGTACCTGGACATCCGGTTCATCGTGACGCAGATCGACGATTTCCTGTACGACTATTATTATCTCAACAATGGTCCCGTGGACAATTCCACGATCAGGCTGGACGTTCCTGATTTCACGAACATTCGGGGGGGGTACGGCGTGTTCGGAAGCCGGGCGGAAGTGATCCTGCTCCTGCCGCTGGCCCGGTAGATGAACGGTTCGGTCGCCGCCGGCGCGCGCACGGGGATCAATTGCTCGGCTGCCATATGTATTTTCCCGTCAGGTCGATGTATCCTCTCCGGTGAGCAACTTCGACCATTGCAACCCCCTGCGTAAACGTCTGCGCGTAATCGAACTGCGGCCTGATCCGTAGGGCGCCCGCTGTGTCGATGTATCCCCACTTCCCCTGGATCAGCACGGCCGAGAGTCCTTCGTGGAAGCCGGACACGTCGCCGTACTGCGGCGTTATCGCTGGTTCCCCCGATCTCCTCACGAAACCCCAGTTCCCTCCGGATTTCACTGCGGCAAGACCGTCGGCAAATGGCCGCGCATCCTCGTACACCGGCGGGATCACCACCGAGCCGAGTGTGTCGACGAACCCCCATCGGCCGTCAATCCGCACCGGGGCCAGCCCCAGAGAGAAAGAGCCTACGCCGTCGAAACGGGGTGCGATGACAAGATCTCCTTTGTGGTTGATGTACCCTTTCTTTCCCTTCAGTGTGACGTTCGCCAGCCCGTCAGAGAAATTTCCTGCGCTCTCAAACCGGAGCGGAATTGCGAGCGCGCCGCTCCGGTCGATGTAGCCGTAGGTGTCCGACACCAGAACGAAGAGGAAGTGAACCCTCTCTTCCACCCAGGCGAGGCCTTCTGAGAAGTCGCCTACGTCGTCATAGTCGGTCCGTAGTGCGATGCTGCCGGTCAGATCGATGAAACACCAGCTCATCCTCAGGAATACACGCGGGCTGGGAAATTGCGCCCTGGCCAGACCCTCGCGATATTCCCCAAGCACGCTGGCCCCGGGGATGTCGTGGAACTCCCCTTCCGGGTTGACGTAGCCGGGGCGGCTGTCCGTCAGACGCGGATCTTTCCTTTTTCTCACGAGGGCGAGGCCGTCCGAAAAAGGGTGTGATTCGAGGAACTGGGGGGGGATCACCATCTGGCCGGTTCCATTGATATAGCCGGCTCTCCCTTCGATCAGGACGGGAAAGAGCTCCGTTTGCGCCGGACAATCGGTGGAAGAGAAGAAGAGGA
>PMDK01000024.1:241-3332 GCA_003154425.1 Ignavibacteriota bacterium | reverse complement strand
ACGGTTGATCGCGCTGGCGGAACGGCGGCTCGAGGCCGGCGGGCTCGGTAAGCCAGCGTCGGGCTACTGCTGGCTTTCGCTCGGGAGCGACGGCAGGAGAGAGCAGCTCTTGCAGACCGACCAGGACTCTGCGCTGGTGTACGGGGATCCCGCGGAGGCGGAACGGGAGCAGGCGGAGACATACTACGGCCGGCTCGCTTCCGAGGTCACAAGGGGGCTCGCATCGTGCGGGTTCGCTCCGTGTCCCGGCAACGACATGGCCAGCAATCCCGCGTGGTGCCAGCCCCTTGCGAAATGGCAGGAGTATTTCCGCACCTGGATCCGGGTGCCGAAGGAAGAAGCTCTTCTCAACGCGGCGACGTTTTTCGATTTCAGGCCCGTCCACGGCGACTTTGCCCTAGCCTATGCGCTCCGTGAGTGCATCACAGGCGAAATCGCGTTTGACCGGACCGCGCTCATCCTCCTGGCGAAAAATGCATCTCAGAATCCCCCCGCCACGGGTCTCTGGGGACGGATCAACGTCGAGAGGAGAGGCCCCGGGGGGGGGCTCTTCGACCTGAAACTTCGCGCGATGAAGCCCGTCACCGATGCAGTGCGCGTTCTTGCTCTTGACAGGGGGGTTCACTCACTCACGGGGACGTGCGACCGCATTGAAAGAATGGCCACAGACGACCGGTCGATTGCGGGGATCAGGTCCGACATCGTGGAAGCGTACGAGCTCTGTATGCGGTACCGGGTTCTATACGGGATGAGGGGGGAAGACGCGGGGAGGTATCTCGATCTCAGGAAGATGAGCAAACACGAGATCCGTCGTCTCAGGGACATGTTCAGTTCACTCTCTTCACTGCTCAAGCTCGTGCAGGTCCGCTACCAGCTTGACGCCCTCGGGCTCCGGTGAGCTGCCATCTCGTAGATTCCGCCGCATCCGGGCGGGACACGCTTAGTACCTCACCCTCGCCAGATACGTCCTCTTCGACGCCTCCAGAGCCTTCCCGAGCGTCCGTATCCCCTTATCCGCCAGAAGGGGAATCAACTTCAGGAAGAGCTCTCCGGTGACAATCGCATCACCCAGCGCGGTATGGCGCCCGGCGACATTCACCCCCACTCTGTGTGCAATCCCCTCGATCGAATGGTCCTCGTGGTGCGGGTGCACGAGGGCCGAGAGCAAAACCGTGTCCAGCACCGGCATACGGAGCTTCACGCCCGTCGGTCCCTCTTTCATCTGGAAGAACTTCATATCGAACGCGGCATTGTGGGCCACGAGGACTGTGTCGTGCGCGAACCGGCTGAATGCAGGGAGGACCGCCGTGATGTCCGGATGCCCCTGCACCATTGCATCATCGATCCCGTGGATCTGCGTTGATTCGCGCGAGATCGGCCGGCCGGGGTTGATGAGCTGATCGAATGTCTCTTCCCGGAGCAATCTTCCGTTCACAATCCTCACCCCCCCGATCGAGATGATTTCATCCCCTTTCGAGGGGCGCAGTCCGGTCGTCTCGGTGTCGAACACCGTGAAAGAGATCTCGCCGAGCAGCCTTTCCCCGGGGGGAATTTGTCCTCCGGCAGCGGTGTTCAACGGGATCTCACCCTCAGTGGAATCATGGGACAGAGCAGGCCTCCACATGTTAGATACTGTTTCGCGTTGACAAATACAAAACCGCCCTTCACAATTGTCAGGAAATCACTATCTTGGTAGTGCCTCCACCCGGAGGCCGCGTCACACATCGCGTTTTCGAAGGGAATCGAAGTCGGCGCTGATTGATACGATCGATGTCGTTTTCATCATAATCAGTGGAGACTTCGTGGCTGCTTCTTCGCCCGCATCCGCCCCGTGCTTCCGTCGACCCCCGTCCTCGCGCCTGACGATGCTCCTCCCTCTGGTTTGCTGCTTGTTGAGCCCGGGTTGCATGTCTCTGGCGATGCAGAGTGGATGGGCGGATTCCGGGGGAGAGATTGATGCAAACGCCTGGCGCAGGGCTATCCGCCCCCTCGGCGAGCGGGACGCATCCCTGGCGATTCAGAACGACGATAAATTTCTGCACATTGCGTTCCTGACGACCGACCCGGGCCTTCAGGATCGGATTCTGAATCAGGGGATATTCATCTGGTTCGATCCGGGCGGGGGAGAGGCGAGGAGGTTCGGGATCCGCTATCCCCTTGCATGGGGTACGCTCCCCGCCTCCATGGACGAGCTCCCGCGTTCCGAGGGAGCTCTCTCCGGGTCTCCCGCCACAGGTTGGGGAAGAGCCGGGGACGATCTGGAGATCTACACGGACGGGTACAAGGAGTACGAACGGGTGGGGATGAAGGATGCCGGGGGGATCGACGTACAGGTCGCGAAGTTGTCTGACACGCTTCTCTGTCAGCTCAGAATCCCTCTCCGGGCGCATGCCCGCGGCCCGTATGCCGTCAGCGCAGCGCCTGGTGATCTGATCGGTGTAGGTATCGAGACTCGCGCTAACCGCACTACCGGGGAATCCGTCAGCTCCATACTCCCGCTCAAGGTCTGGAGAACAGTTCAACTGGCTTCCCCTCCTTCTGTTTCCCGTCAACCGTAACAGAGTCTAAGCTCTCCACGCGGCCGTCACAGACCGTTTACGTCAACGTAATGCGGCATTGATGACGTCGGCGTAACGCGGCACTGAGCGCCCCGCACCTCATTTGACCGCGGAACGAAGCGTCGACGTCCCGGGGGACAGATTGCGACGCTCCCCATCGGGGAGTACGGCAGTTGCCTCCACGCCATCGGGGATTGTCACATTCAATGTGAAGACCTTCTCATGCTTCTCCCACTTTACTGCGATCCTCCCGGACGGGCCGTCGAATGACGCCGACGCACTGTCCATCGGTCCGGGCTCCGGTGAGATGAGTACCCGGCGCCAGCCGACGCTTCCTGGCTGCTGCCGGATTCCCGCGACGTAGGCGTAGTGCCACTCCACAAGGTGCCCGAGCATGAAGTGGTTCATGCTGCTGCCGGTTCCCGGCTTCGCGTCCCAGCTTTCCGGCAGCGTTGTCAATCCCTGGCGGACCATGAACCCGTAGCCTCCCCGGTCCTCGCGGCTGTAGATCTTGTGCAGCACATCGCTCCGGC
>PMDK01000024.1:0-235 GCA_003154425.1 Ignavibacteriota bacterium | reverse complement strand
GAGCCGTGATTCAGCACCGACTTCCGCACAGGGTCGTAAAACCGGCGCTGGAAGTCTTCCTTGATGCGGGCCTGGAGTCTGCTATAGATTGATGCATCCGCGGTTTGCCCGAGCAATTCGGCGGTGTGAAGGACTGTCGCTGCTCCCATCGCCCAAATTGCCGTCGCCGTCAACGTTGTCGGGGTCCACTGTGAGGGGCCGTCTCCTTTTCCGTGCCCGTAATCGTAACAGTCTC
>PMDK01000205.1 GCA_003154425.1 Ignavibacteriota bacterium | reverse complement strand
GCTCAATCACGATCACCAGTCCGGCCGGCTCACACAGTTCCGCACACCACTTGAGGTTCTCGATGACATTCGAAGTCTGGTAACTCCAATCAGTGCTCTCGTCATAACGCCCGGGGACGACGAGAGTCAACTTGCTGCCGGTCCGGCCGGCCGTCTCGATTGCAGTCTGCAGTTTTCCGGCCATCATGTCACGCACTGACTTGTCGGGGGTCACGAACGATCGTACTGAAAAGTCCGCATAGCTGACGAACGGACCGANNTCATGAGTCCATTGTCAAACATCGCACGAAAACCCTGGTCAGCCATGAACCGTATCTGGTCGAGAGGGTCCTTCCCCGCATGGTGCTCAAACATCCCCAGGGGAGGGGCATACCTGAGTTTGAATGCTTCCGCGGCGGGCTCGACGGCTTTGGAGTAGCCCGGAACGCGGAATTGCGGAACACTCGCCGCGAGCGCCGCAATCGTCGCGTCCCTGAGAAAATGACGACGTGACTCACCCTGATACTCTATTTTCATTTCCCTTGTCCTTTGTGCTTTGGTGAGGATCTCAATGAAGAGCCTGAGGCCGTGTTCGAAACCGCGGATGGAAGCCGGGGTCCTGTGCTCACTGTCAGCCATCCACGGGCAAGACGAATCGCTTCTCAGGCCTCAGGTGGGGAAGATTGCCGTCGGGAAAGTAACTGGCTTCCGGACCAGAGTCAACTCGGTAGGGAATGTTTGATGCCACATTGTTTGATGCCACATGGAGGTAGCCGGGGGGGCGTGTCACCCTGTCAGAGGAGAATCCCTGTCACGAAAGTGGCGGGGATTCTTCTTATATTNNATCATTGACACTTGGAGCCGGCGCATGAAAAAGAAGACGGGCATGAAAAACCTTGCGCGCTCGTTGAAGCAGAAACAATCGCTGCATGGTCCGATATTACCGGTGAAAGCAGAATCGCACCGTTTTGCGGAAGATCTGCTGGAAATCCTGTTCCCCCATTTCTCCCGCAGGAAACACTCCGGTCTGGGGGAGATCCAATCAAGACTCGCCGCCCTGCAGATTCGGATCGACAAGCTGCTGAAAGCGATACCTCACGCCCGCAACATGCCGGCCCGGGAGATCACCGATCAGTTCTTCGGGAAGCTCCCCGGGCTGTACGACAGCCTCTGGCGTGACGCCGAGGCCATCAACAGAGGGGATCCGGCGTCGGAGAATGTGGAAGAAGTGGTGCTTGCGTACCCCGGATTTCTCGCGATCGCAATGTATCGTATTGCCCATGAATTCAACCTGCTCGGAGTCCCGATATTCCCCCGCTTGCTGACGGAATACGCTCACCAATTGACGGGCGTCGATATCCATCCCGGGGCCCGCATCGGCACACCCCTGTTCATAGATCATGGCACCGGCATTGTCATCGGAGAGACCACGACCATCGGGAACAATGTCAAGATCTATCAGGGGGTAACGCTCGGGGCCCTGAGCGTCGACAAATCGCTGGCAAACACGAAACGTCACCCGACGATCGAGGATAACGTCATCATCTACGCGCACGCCGTCATACTCGGCGGAAACACCGTGATCGGCCACGACAGCGTGATCGGAGGAAACTCGTGGGTCACGAGGAGCATCCCCCCGTTTTCGTACGTCTACCAGGAGATCAAAGTCAACGTCCACACGCCGGACGAAACGAACGGTGGCGTCGACTTCGTCATATGACGTTGAGGATCCGGCGTGGTGAACCTGTTCAGGCGAAAAGCCCTTCGATTGACAGGTACCGCTCTCCCGTATCGTAGTTGAATGTGAGGACCCTGCTATTCGGCGGGAGCTCCGGAAGTTTTTTTGCTACTGCGGCCAGCGATGCGCCGGATGAGATACCCATGAAGATTCCCTCCTCACGGGCTGCCCTCGTCGTGTAGGTGAAGGCCTCGTCCTTCGTCACCTGGATTATTCCGTCAAGCAGTTCCGTCTTGAGTATTGCAGGCACGAACCCCGCTCCGATTCCCTGCAGGGGATGCGGTGACGGGCTCCCTCCGCTCAACACCGGCGAGAGGGCGGGCTCGACTGCGAATGCCTTCAGCTGCGGGAACCTCTTCTTCAGGATCTCCGTCACGCCCGTGATGTGCCCGCCGGTTCCCACACCGGTGATCAGCGCATCAAACCCCTCGGGAAAATCCTCGAGGATCTCCCGGGCCGTCGTGGTCCGATGGATCTCGGTGTTTGCCTGGTTCTCAAATTGTTGCGGGATCCATGAATGCGGGGTTGCCTTCGCCAGTTCCTCTGCCCTGGCAATTGCTCCCTTCATCCCCTTCTCCCGGGGCGTCAGGTCGAATTCCGCGCCGTACGCGGACATCAATCTGCGCCGTTCTATGGACATCGATTCCGGCATGACGAGGATCAGCCGGTATCCCTTGACCGCCGCAACCATTGCCAGGCCGATGCCCGTATTCCCGGAAGTGGGTTCGATTATGACGCTGCCGGGTTTCAGCAATCCCCTCTTTTCAGCGTCCTCGATCATCGACAGCGCAATCCGGTCCTTGATGCTTCCTCCCGGGTTGGCGCGCTCGAGTTTCACCCATACCTCCGATCCGGAAGGATAGAGGCGATTGATCCTGACGGTGGGAGTCCGGCCGATTGTTTGAAGAATGTTGTTTGCTCTCATCTCTGCATCTCCTGGAGGGTGTTTGTGATTGTCCGTCGGGTTCTGCGGGACGGCGTAAACGAAATAGCCCTTCTCACAGGAAGGGCCGGGACTGGTTTGACCGCTATCGTCGAATCACTTTTCAGGCGGACGCCGGCTGCCCCTCTGGGAAGCGGGACAGCATCAACATGCGAAATAGAATTTCGCAATGCGATTTCTGGAACCGAATTTCATGGCGTAATCATACGTCCGGAGGAGAGAAAATCCGTTTGATATTCAACAGTACCGACAGCCGCAGAGTTCCGTGCCGGCCCATCGAGCGCGGCTCCCGTTTGTGAGGCCAAAATCGCACATATGTGATATTGTGTCCGTTTCCAATACGCCCGGGTCGTCCAGGCAAGTCCCGGCACAGTCAGGAGAGCCCTCGAACGTGTGCTTTGCGCGCGGAATCTCAGGACGCAAATGGCAGAGGCCCGCATGATCGACGTACTGTGGTGATTGTTGACCTCCAATTCCTTGACTTCCGCTCAGGATTTTCTGAAATTCGGATGAGAAATCATCAGAAATAGAGCGGCAACCCGTAGGCGCCACAGAGCCGATAGAGTCTCGCTCCCCCCAGTCCTGCTCCGCCACCTACCTCACCCCCGTTCTTTTATAAGCTGCAAGAACATGGCGTTTCTGGATTTCGACGTGTACATGTCGTGAGACCCGGTCCGCATTCACGCGTTGCAGGACATTTGCCCTCTGCCGGCCCTGCCGGTGGAGAAAGGAGTTGACGATGAAACTTATCGCACTGCTCTTCATTGTATCCATAGTGGCTGCCACAGGTGCCGCCCAGTGGACACGTGCTACCGGGCCTTCCAGTGCCCGCATCGGCGGCCTTGCAGCAGACAGTGTCGGTCATGTGTACGCTGCAGGGGACAGCCAATGGTACAGATCCGCGAACAACGGTGACACCTGGACATCTATGCCGCTGACCACGCCGGAGTGGAGCGGCGGCAGGTTCTGCGTTGGCCGGGGTGGGAAGATCTTTGCAGGCACAGAGAACGGGATCTCACGCAGCATCACGTTTGGAGAATCGTGGGAGGACGCCGCGATGGCGGATACCGGCGTTACCGCCATGTATGTCGGCCCGGACGGCACGGTGTATGCGGGGACGGCACCTCTGCTCCCACACAACACGTGGAGAGCAGGCGTGTCCCGTTCCTCGGACGATGGTGCGTCGTGGGTTCAATGTGCGCCATTCTGGGAGCCGAGCACTGTGGAGGCAATAGCGATGACGCCTCAGGGAACGATGTTCGTTGCCCAGATTTCGCACATCAGTATAAGCGGGTCAATCATGCGCACGACAAATGCCGGCGTTCACTGGGACACGGTATGTCAATGTGCGAATGAGAATATCGTTGCACTCGCAGTGGGGCCTGATGGAACAATATTCGCCGGCACCATGTCCATGATGGGGCCCGGCGGGAGAGCCCTCAGGTCGACAGACAACGGAGAATCCTGGACTCAAGTGCAGACGGGGGAACAGGTTTGGTCATTCGTGTTCACCGGCCCGGGGCATGTGTTTCTCTCCACGACGAGTGTGTATGGCTCGACCGACAACGGGACGACCTGGAGGTGGGCAGGCCCGGGGCTGCCGCAGGCGCAAGTCCTGTCACTCGCCAGAAATAGGAACACGCTCTTTGCCGGCGTCGCATATGACGGGGTCTGGCGGATCCCTCTTATCGAAGTCACCGGGGTCGAGGAACCGGGCGCCCCCCCTCCGGCGCAGTTCGTCCTGTCCCAAAACTACCCCAACCCCTTCAACCCAACCACGACAATTCGATACGGAGTGTCCCGGAGATCGAATGTCACCCTGACGCTCCACAATATCCTGGGTCAGCAAGTAGCTGTCTTGACCCATGGAGAGCAGGAAGCAGGGTACCACGAGGTCCGCTTCGATGGCACCAACCTGGCGAGCGGCGTGTATTTCTATCGGCTGCAGGCGGGAACAAACGTTGCAGCGAAAAGGCTCTTGTTGATCCGCTAGACGGAAGGCGCCTTGCCGAACCGTGTTCGAAGACACTTTCGCTGATAGGGGGATTACCCCGCTTGAAGTGTCGCGAATGCCGTGACATTTTACCTTCATCGGTATCCGTCGTATCACTAAGTAAACGCATCCCCCGGTGATCAGGATTGGACCATCTGAACGAAAGTCAACAGAAAGTCGCCGCACTGACCCCAGAAGAGCTGGTCGCCCGATCTCAAC
>PMDK01000262.1 GCA_003154425.1 Ignavibacteriota bacterium | reverse complement strand
TCCAAGAGCGGGGAAAACGTGTACCCCGAGGAGCTCGAGGATCTGCTCAACCGCAGCCCGTTCGTCATGGAATCGCTCGTGTACGGCGAGGATGACCCCAAGCAGGGCGAGGTCATCGCGGCGCAGGTGGTCGTCGATGCGGAGGCCTTCATCGAACTCGCGGAAACCCGGGGGAAAGAGATCACCCCCGAGCTGATGAAGTCGGTGATCGGGGAGGAGATCGCGGTGCTGAACAAATCGGTCGCCTCATTCAAGCAGATACGGAAATTTTACATCCGTGACCGCGAGTTTGAGAAGACGACAACGCAGAAGGTGAAGCGGTTCCTTGCGCAGAAAAAAGACTGAAGTGCGGCCCGCGGCCGGAGGCCGTGAAAGGGAGGGACTGTGGAACTGGTGCTCGTGAAGAATTTTCCGGATCGGATGTATGCTGAGAGAGCGCGGCAGACTCTGGATGTCGAGAACATTCCGTCGATCATCCAGTCGGTGGATGTCGGGTTTCTCGGCGCGGGAGCAGCTGTCGGGCTGCCGGCGGGGGCTGATCTGTATGTCCCCCGTGAGTTTTCCGACAGGGCCCGCGAACTTCTGAACGACGTCTTCGACGGGATCTGACATCGTGCGTTGCTTCTGACGCGCGGAGTCGGTACATTATATGATACGTACTCTTTCATCGAAAGGACCCGCTATGCATCGTATCTGGATCGTCGCCGTCGCGTTTGCTCTCCTCGGATGTCAGACGGCGGGCGACAAGAAGGTGAAGCTCGAAACACAGAAGGACAAACTCAGCTACAGCATCGGTCTCAATGTCGGACACAATCTCGGCCGCGACTCGATCGCCATCAATCCGGACGCGTTTATCCGCGGCGTCCTGGATGCGGGTCTCGATAGTGCCGCCCGGCTGATGAGCGATGCACAGGTGCAGGAAACGATAATGCAGTATCAGGCCGAACAGAGGACAAAACTCGAGGAAGGATCAAAAGTGGCCGGAGACAAGAACAAGAAAGAAGGAGAGGCGTTCCTCGAGCTGAACAAGAAGCAGCCCGGGGTCGTCACTCTCCCGAGCGGCCTGCAGTACAAGGTTCTCGTCGCGGGAAAGGGAAAGATGCCGAAGCTGAGTTCCACTGTTACCACGCAGTACAGCGGGAAGCTCATCGACGGAACAGAGTTTGACAGCTCGTACAAGCGGGGGGAAGCGGCAACGTTCCCCTGCTCGGGCGTGATCAAAGGTTGGACCGAGGCTCTCCAGCTGATGAGGGAAGGATCGAAATGGGAGCTGTACATCCCCCCGGACCTCGCCTACGGCCCGGCAGGTACCGGTGGCGGAGCGATACCTCCGAACGCGACGCTCATATTTCAGATTGAGCTGATCTCTGTGAAATAGAAGAGTCCGTCCGCACGACGGTTGTTCGCTCCGGAGCCGGCGTCATAGTCGCGCGCGTTCTTCGGAACCTGGGCGCGGCCTTTCGCCGGATCGAAGACGGGCAGGCCGCGCCGGGCACCTGCAGGGGGCCTGATCGCCCTTATCTGACCAGCACCATCCTGCGCGTCTCGGCGTACGTCCCCGCCGTGAGACGGTAGAAGTACGTCCCCGAAGCGACACGTCTTCCCCCCGCGTCCGTCCCTTCCCAGCGCACTGTGTGAGTCCCCGCCTCGAGCTGTCCCCGGAGTGGCACCGCGATTTCCCGCCCGAGCCCGTCGTACACCGCGAGCGTGACATCCGACCGGTGGGGGAGTGAGAACGTCAACCATGTCCCCGGGTTGAAAGGGTTCGGGTAGTTCTGCGCGAGTGCGTACGCATCGGGCAGGATGGCTTCCGGGGGAGTGACATCGCGGAGTATCCATTTGTCGGGATCTACCTGGACGTCGGCAGGGGGGAAGGGGACCTGGAAAAGAAATGTCTCCCCCGTCGCCGTCTGAAGCACCGTGAGCGTGGTGTCGCGCGTCCCCCCGGCGACCCTGATATCGACCGGCATCCTGAAAAACGGCGTTGCCGCCGAGCTGCCGGCTTGCGTAAGGGTCAGCGTCACCCTGTATCCTCCCCCCGAGGGTGCGGATGTCCAGCGGTAACCATACCTCGGATACCCCTCGCCGAACACCCATTCGGCGAAGAAGTACCCGAGATCTTTCCCGGAGACAGACTCGCAGACGCTCCTGAACCCTTCGGTCGTCGCGCTCCTGAACCTGAACCGGGGATCCGCCGCATAGGCACGCATGGAACGAAAGAACACCGAATCGCCGAGCACATGGCGCAGCATGTGCAACGTCCAGGCCCCCTTGGCATACACCCTGTTGAAATCGAAGAGGCCTGCGACTGTCGAGGTGTCCTGGACGTAGAGTGTCCCCGTTGCATTCATTGCGGCGGACATGAAGTCCCCCATGTGCGCCTTGTAGGCGCCGGCGCCGTAGTATCTCTCCAGGAAGACTGACTCACTGAATACCGCAAACCCTTCGTTGAGCCAGAGGCTCGGCCAGTTCGCGCACGTGACCATGTCTCCGAACCACTGGTGCGCGAGCTCGTGTGATAGTGTGTTTTCGGCGAAATTGGTCGTGGAGGTCATTGTCTGGTGCTCCATCGCGCCCCCCCATCCGAACTG
>PMDK01000201.1 GCA_003154425.1 Ignavibacteriota bacterium | reverse complement strand
GCAGTTGTACAGCCGCCCGTCGACAGCGAGGGGGAAGCCGACCACGGCCGCGATTCCAATCCTGTCCGCCGCGTCCGCAAGGAGTCCGAGGCCTTCTTCTGCTTTGGATAGGAGGGCGCGCTGATAGAAGAGGTCGGCACACGTATAGCCGGTGACGCAGAGCTCCGGAAAGACGACGAGAGAGCATCCGGCGGCGGCGGCCTGCTCGAGCTGCTCGACTATCTTCCCGACGTTGAACTCGACATCAGCGACCCGGAGCTCCGGGGAGGCCACGGCCGCTCGGACAAAACCATGTTCGGCCAGGCCCGTCACTTCAGGCATCTTCCGCCTCCCGATTCTCCCAGAGCGCCTTCAGCCGGGCGGAGCCGTCAGTTCCCCCGATGTTCTTTCCAAAAGGAACGTAGGTCACGTTCGAGCTGCCGGAGAGCGCCTTTTCAAGAATTCTCCAGAAGTCGACGACCGTGACCGGGCCTTTCTTGAAATCGCCTGCCGTGAGGGCTCGGAAAGCCGGGTCCGCCGTGGTCACCAGGACGACGTCCGCCTGCTCGAGACAGCTGGAAAGCGAATCCAGGACAACGGCATGGTCGGTCAATTCCGTGCGCGCAGCGGCACCCGCAAGAGGATCAAACGCGATAACGCGCGCACCGAGCTTCGAGAGCCTCTTGGCAAGGACGATGCCCTGGGATTCTTCGATGACGTGGGAGTGAGGCTTGTAGGAGAGACCGAGGACGGCCACGGTAGCTCCGCGAGGTATATATCCCTTGAGGCTTTCCAGGACGCGATTCGGCATCGAACGATTCTGGGCGTCTGTCACCTCCGCAAGCCCGGCGCTGCCGCCGAGCTCCCGTGCGATGAACCCCAGGGCCTTGTTGTCCCGGGGAAAGCAGGGGCCTCCGTAGCCCAGCCCGCCGGCGAGGTACTTCTGCCCGATGCGCGAGTCTCGCCCGAGTGCCCTGGTGACGACGTCGATGTCTCCCCCCGGGATCCTTTCGCAGAGCTCGGCGAGCATGTTGGCGAAAGTGATCTTCGTGGTGACGTACGTGTTCACCGAGATTTTCGTCAGCTCGGCGTTCTCCAGGCTCATGCGCATGCAGGCGGGGTTCTCCGGCATGATCTCCGCGTAGGCCTTTTCGAGGAGGGCACCGCTCTGCGAATCGAACTCACCGACGAGTGTGAAATCAGGATGCAGAAAGTCACGGATCACGCTGCCCAGCGCGATGAACTCGGGGCTGTAGCAGAGGCCGAAATCCTTCCCGCATTTCTTTCCCGACGCCTTTTCCAGGATGGGAAGAAGGCCGTATCGCGTTGCGCCAGGAAGGACTGTGCTGGTCAGCACGACAAGGTGGTAGGTTCCCTTTTTCGCAATAGCATGCCCGATTTCCTTGAATGCCCAGGCAGCGAACTGGAGCGAAAAGGCCCCCCGGTCGTCGCTGGGTGTCGGGACGATGACGAAGGAGACGTCGGAGTTTCCAAGGGCGTCTTCGTAGCTTTCCGTCGCCCGGATCCTTGTCTTGTGAGCGGCTATCGTTTCCTCGAGATTCGTTTCCTGGACAGGCGCGTGCCCGGAGTTCACCAGCTCCACCGCTTTCGTGTTGACGTCCACGCCGATGACGTTGAACCCTCTGCTGGCTACCGCAGCCGCCATGCTTGCGCCAAGCTTCCCCAGCCCGATTATTGAATAGTTCATTCTCTCTCGTCTCCCGTTCCTGTTCGTGCACGCCTTGCTTTTCGCGCACAACGAACTTAGCATAGAGATACCCAGTTCGTAAAAGGCCGGACAGGGCGTTGACAAAGTTTCTCGGATGCGCAGTATCTCGTTGACGGAAGCGGTCCTGCACATCGCATGCGAAAAGCCAACAAAGCCATGGTGACAAGCCAGAAATGAAAGTCGCTTTTCTTGCCAACTCTTTTCACTTGAAAACGACCAAGTCCTCTGATTTCTTTATCGATCTTCTTCGAAGAGCTTTCGACGACGTACACGTCATTCCTTTCAAGGAAGCATGGTCGATCATCCCCAAATCCAAATGGGATTTGCTGGTCGTTTGGATGGACCTCATGGAGCCAAAAGAGCTGGAGGCTCTTGGCGTGCCCCGGGTCGTTCTCGTGCCAATGTTCGACAACAGCCCTCACGAACGGGAGTTTTGGATCAGGTACAGCCGGTTCAAGATTCTCAGCTTCTCGACGACATTCCTGAGCGAGCTCCGTGGCTGGGGACTCGACGCGTTCGGCGTGCAGTACTATCCCGCTCCCGATTCGGACGCGCCGCTCGGCTCCCCCGGACTTCGGGGCTTTTTCTGGCCGCGTACCGCGTACGTCGGATGGTCAGTGATCAAGACATTGATCGGCAGTACGAAATTCGAGAGCCTCCAGCTTCACGTGCCCGTCGAGTTGAATCCGGAGCTTACAGATTTGCCGACTCGCGAGGATGAGAAGATATTCCCGATTGCAAAATCCTCATGGTACAAATCCAAAACTGAGTACGGTGAGGCTGTGAGGAACGCAAATATCTATTTCGCGCCCCGGAGAACCGAAGGCATCGGCATGTCGTTTCTCGAGGCGATGAGCTGGGGCCTCTGCGTCGTGGCCCCGGATGCACC
>PMDK01000311.1 GCA_003154425.1 Ignavibacteriota bacterium | reverse complement strand
CGTCGAGCAACCCGAAGAGTGTCTTGCCGATCAGGGATTTGCCGATTCCTGATTCGCCGAAGAGGAATGTGATCGCCCCTTCCTCGACCGGGAAAGCCTGGACATCCACAAGGAGCCGACCGGCGGCGGATATGCTGATGTCAAACCGTGAAGCGCTCATAAGCGGTACCGTTCCATCAGCCCGTTGGCGATCCTGTACACGCACACAAGCGTATAGACGATCAGAAACGCGACGCTGATCCCCTGCAGGTGCTCGACGAAGAGCGTGGGGAGAACGCTCAAATCAGTGAGCGCCGTTCCGATCGCGAGTATGTCCTGTTTGCTGTCGAGCTTGGCGAGCATGCTCCCGAGCGTCACGGGGAGATTCGAGAGGCTGACCTCCGCCGAGAGTCCGACAGAGACTATGAAATCGATGCTGCAGATGAGGAATATCGCGCGTCCGAACAACGCCACAGATTTCTGGACGAGATACGCCATGCTGTTCTTGAGGAGTATCTCCCTGTTGATGATGACGCGGGAGGGGATCCCGCACACGAGGAGGGCGCTTACGAACTCCAGGGATTCGAAATGCCGGATCCGCTCGCGGATCAGGTCGACCACTTCCTGGAAGACAAACAGTGCGGTCACGAGCGACGTCGCGAGTATGCGCGAGGCATCGGAGGTGAGCGCCTCACTCAGCGTCAGTCCGGTGACGATGACGTACCCGATGAGCATCCCGACAATCTGCGGAACGGAGCGAAGGAGATTGAGCACGAAGGAGACCGCCAGGTATGCGCTCCTGCGACGTGTGGATTCAAGAAAGTGGAGGAGGAGCGCCGTCCCCCAGCCGATCACCAGAGCCACCGCTACGGCGGCGACGGCCCCCGAGAACGTGTGAACGCACGCTGCCCCCACCAGGATCCGGGCGGGGGCGTTCAGGTAGAGGCCGAGCCACACCCAGGTCAGGGCCATGCCCCCGAGCCAGAGTATGGCCCACAACAGGTCTTTCCTCTCCGCCAGGAGTCCGGAGAGCGGAGCTCGGGGACCGGGCCGTTCACCCTGCATTGTCGTATTTCCTGGTTTCGAGCGCCTGCCACAGGTCGACGCAGGCCTCCGTCAGTTTCACGGTGAGGAAAATCGAAAATATGATCGCGATCGCGAGGTCGAATTCCCGGAAGAGCATGTGCTGGAGCAGCGCGTAGCAGAGGTGCCCCTTGATGTTCAGCGCCATCTCGATGATCACGATCCCCGTGACGACGAACGCCGCGTGCTCCTTCATCGACGGGATGAACTGCAGCCGCGCGTTCCGGTAGATGTCTCGGAAGACGTGTCCCCGGGCGCCGCGGACCGGAAACAACAGCGTCGCGCGGCGGAGGCCTCCTGGGGCGTCCCATTCGTACGAGGAAGCAAGCCCTTTGACGATTGCCGTCTGGATGTACCCCTTCCGGCTCTCCGCGACAAGGAGCGTGTAAAGATGGTTCGCTTCGTTGATCAGGATTCCGTTGGAAATGACAGCCAGCGGGATGAGAAAAAGAATGCTCCCGGTGTCGAGACTTGTCCTGAAGGAATACGCGATCACATACGCGGGCGCAAACAGGAGGAGGGACGCGATCCCCCTTACCACGGACATGACAAGAAGGTCCGCCCGCGAGATGGCGCCCGGGAGTCCCTTTGATTCGACGATGGCAAGATACCGGCGGAGATACGAGGCCCGTCCCTGTTTCCAGGCGATGAATTTCCAGACGGCCAACGCCCGTGCCGCAAAATACGTGAACACTATCACGGTGAAGTAGACGAGAAGGAACACCGCATACATCGGGATGATCGCGATCCCGCTCTCCCATGTCAGCACCGCCCTCCCCCCCCCGGTCTTCCTCGAGGGGTCGGTGAACCGGGCCAGACGTGTGTCCTCGACGACGTGCATGAGCGAGTCGATGTCCCTCACGCCTGACGGCTGGAAGACCCCGAGTGCGTCCCGCAACAGGGCCCTGTCAAGAGGGTTCGCCAGGTCGACCGAATCGATCGCCAGATACCGCTCGATGCGGGGATCAACGCGCGGCCGCGAAGCCGCCTCGTTGCGGCGCATAAGCGCCGAGACGGCGACGAGCGCCAGACCGACGATGAGAACGGCCGGGAGATGCTCGAGGACTACCGCGGGAAGCAATCGCACGTCTTTGTCACTGGAGTGGGATGAGAATCGCGCCCTCCGAAATCTCCGCGTGCAGCCCCGTGCCCCCCAGGACGCGTTCGAGTCCGGCGAGCAATGCCCTCATGCTGCCGCTGAAGGAACCGGAGAGTGCGGGGGGCTCGAGAGTGCACCGGATCTCCCCGGGCGAGCGGGAAAGGCGGAAGGAGGGAGGTGCGTGGGGAGTGTCGCTTTCAGGTGAAAGGGCGGCGTAGATCCGCCGGAGGGAGCTGTTCGCCCCGTCAACGACGGGCTGGATTCGCAGGATGAGGTCCCCGGGAGAAACCGCCGCCGCGGATGCGGACTCCACCTCGCGCCATTCCGAAGAGCGCCCGGACCCCGGGAGAGAAATCCACCCGAAGCCTCCCCGGGAGGAGGGGAGGCGCACATACGTCCTCGATTCGTGTTCGAACATGCGGACCACGCGGGTTCCGGCCTGCAGCAGGACCTCTTCGTTATCCCCTGCCGGCCGCAGCCTGAGCGCTCTGCCGCGGAGAAGCACAACAGTGTCGCCGAAAAGTGGAACATTCCTGAAGATCTCCGTCCTCCCCGGCTCATCCCGCGCGGAGAAGCCGCCTCCTTCGTTTCTCAGTATGTAATACGGTTCGCGGCCGATCTCCACGGCCGCGCAGGGGGTGAAGCCGTCCCCCAGATGGTCCCGCTCACGCACGAGGACCATCGGTACGAACGGGGAAAGGAGGCGGTACTCGTCGGATGTCAGACGCTGCTGGTACTTGCTGAACACCACGAGCCTCTCCGGATGTTCGACGATCAGCACGTCCCCAATCCGCCCTTCGGCGCACAGTGCGCCGCACAGGGCAACAAGCAGGCCGGCGATGCTCATCGCCGGCCTGCTCGCACGTCCCCGTCCGGTCAGCGTTCCGGGGCTTCGCGCCATTGCTTGATCGTCGAAAGTTGGGAGGCCACGCCGTAGAGACTGATGCTGGTGCTGTCAAGCTGAGTGCTGAAATAGGCGAGGGAAGGGACGGAAAAGAGCCAGGCACCGAGGCTCAGCCCGTGCTCGAGCTGGTCGATGCGCCGGGCAAATTCCTGCTTGTCGCCGATGTTGCGCGT
>PMDK01000078.1 GCA_003154425.1 Ignavibacteriota bacterium | reverse complement strand
TGACGCAGACGCTCATCATCCATGTCATCCGCACGAACAAGATACCGTTCCTGCAGAGCCGCGCGAGTCTTCCCCTGGTCATCACTTCAACGCTGATCATGATATTCGGCATGTACCTGCCGTACTCCCCGTTCGCCGCCTCTCTGGGGTTCACGGCGCTCCCCGAGCTCTACTGGCCGCTTCTGCTGGTCACGCTCCTCTGCTACGTGTCGCTCACGCAGCTTGTGAAGGTGGTCCTCCTCCGCCGCGCCTGGATCTGACCCCCGGTTGTTCCCCTGAGAAAGGAGTCCCTATGTTCGCGCGCCTGGTAATGATGTTCGCCGTACTTCTGGTGTCTGTCACATCCAATGTTCCGGCTCAGATCTCCGGGGGGGGCGGCGACGCTCACCCGGGGCTGAAAACAAACGCGGCCGCGCTCAGGAAGTGGCAGGAAATGCGTTTCGGGATGTTCATCCACTGGGGGCCCGTCACACTGCGCGGTACGGAGATCGGATGGTCGCGGGGGCCGCAGGTCCCGATCGAGGAGTACGACGGGCTCTCCAGGGAATTCAATCCTGTGCTGTTCAACGCCAAAGAATGGATCGGAGCGGCGAAATCGGCGGGAATGAAGTACCTGGTGATCGTGTCAAAGCACCATGACGGTTTCTGCCTGTGGGACACGAAATACACCGGCTACAAGATCACGTCCACCCCCTTTCACCGGGATGTTCTGAGGGAGCTGTCGCAGGAGTGCACGCGCCAGGGGATCATGTTCTGCACGTATTACTCGATACTCGACTGGCACCATCCCGACTACACGACGCGCTACGGCGGCGATACCCGACCTGTCCTCGAGTCGGGCATGGACCGCTACCGGAGTTATGTGAAGAACCAGATCCGGGAGCTGGTGACCGGGTACCACTCGAAGCTTCTCTGGTTCGACGGGCAATGGGAGAAATCCTGGACGCACAAGGACGGGATGGATCTCTATTCCTATGCCAGGGGGCTCAGTGATGCACTGCTCATCAACAACCGTGTCGATAAGGGGCGAAAAGGTCCCGGCCAGGCCGCTGATTCAGAGTCGTATGCCGGTGATTTCGGTACGCCGGAGCAGGAAATCGGCGGGTTGGACAACCGGCATCCGTGGGAATCGTGCATCACCATCGGCACGCAGTGGGCCTGGAGACCGAATGATACGCTCAAAACGCTGAAGGAATGCATCCATATCCTTGCGAAGACCGCGGGGGGAGGGGGCAATCTCCTTTTCAATATCAGTCCGATGCCCGATGGACGGTTCGAGCAAAGGCAGATCGACAGGCTGAAGGGGATTGGGAAGTGGCTCGAACAATTCGGGGAAAGTATTTACGGAACGCGCGGCGGTCCGTACAGGTCCACTCCATGGCTGGCATCGACCTGCCGTGGGAACAGGATCTACCTCCACCTGCTGATCCCGCCGAAGGACCAGGTCCGCATTCCTGCCATCCCGGGGCGGACCGTAAGAAGTGCAAGGGTCCTGGGAGGGGGTGAAATTCGTCCGCACATGGAAGGGGAGAGCCTCGTGATCCCCCTTCCCTCCGCCCCGGCCGACGGGAATGACACGGTGATAGTCCTGGAACTCGACGGTCCCGCAGAGACGCTGGGGGCACTTGATGTGCCGGCGGGGTCATAGCATGTCCTCTTTGTCGGCCCGCCATCCCCGACAATTTCTTCCGCTGCTCCTGCGGGACAAATGTCCTTATTTCATCAGGACAAGCTGCCTTGTTTCCACATAACTCCCGGCGAGGAGCCTGTAGAAATACACTCCGCTTGCAAGACCGCTCGCATCGAATCTGGCGTCGTGTGTCCCCGATTCCTGCATCTCGTTCACGAGCGTCGCGACCCGTTCTCCGAGCGCATTGAACACGGCCAGCGTCACCTGCGACCTGTGGGCAAGGCTGTAGCGTATCGTCGTCGTCGGGTTGAAAGGGTTGGGGAAATTCTGAGCGAGCGAGTACGATGCAGGCCCCGTTTCGGGCAAAACACCGGACGTGCCGGAGAGTGCGAGGTCATCCACCTCGAACCAGGATGACATATGGTCATCCGTACCTGTCGGACCGAGGATCTGAATCTGGAGGACGCAGTTGTCGGGGGTCCCCGGCGCCACGTAGACGATCGGGACGGAGAACGCCGTCCACGCGGAAGTACTTGCTGTTATCGCCTGGGCTCCGACACCGATCCCCGTTGTCCCCAGGAACATGCCGAAATTGAGCCCGAGCCTGTCACCGCTCAGGAGTGAGCATTTATAGTAACCTGTTACCGAAGCGGAACGGACCGACACCGCGAACCCTTGTCCCCCGGCCCCTGCCTGTATAACAGGAGCCACCGGTGTGCCGGTTATGTACATCGGGACCACGGTCCCCTTGAGCGAGGAACTCCCCGTGTGTGCGTCGGTGGATTTTGTCACCGGGATCACCGAAATCGGACTTACGTTGCTCGTGACCCAGCCGTCAGGTTCACCCCCTGTCCAGTTTTCAAAACCTGCATTGGGAACCTGCGCCTGTGTTGTGCAGGCAAAAAGAAAGCAGAATACAGCAATGGGAGAGAGTCGAAGCATGGCGACCTCCGTGATTATAAGAACAGGGTTGCTGTTGCAGCACCAAGCAGCGCGGAGAGAACAGTGAGGAACGTTCATCCAGTGGAACTCAAGGGAAGTGTAAGAAAGAATATCCGCAGAATCAAAGCTCCTTTTGACGCCAGTGACCTGGGACACCCCCGGTGAGTTGCAGTATTGCCCCGTCGCAGAATCCGCCCGATTGACAGATTTATCTATCTTGTCACTGTAATCTCCACATCATCCCTTTTCCATTGTCATCCGGCGAGGTGGGGAAGAACGCGTTTCATTCCATTCCCCCTACGGTTAGGTCCACGGGCGCTTCTATTGAATACTGCACCCTGACTTCCTTTCTTTCTCCTGGTGCGAGCCGGAGCTGCCATGTGATGATGCCGCCGGCGTCCGGCGTTGCCTCTTCGGGGCGGGGGAGGATGATTTCCACCTTGACCCGTTCATCCTGCGAGACGGGGACGTTCTCGCGCAGCGAAAGCGTCTGAGCCTTCTTCTTCCGGTTTTCCGCGATGATGAGTATCTCATAGCGCGTTTTCCGGGTCTTCGAGAAGAGACCCGAAATATCCGTCACCCTGTTCAGCAATTTCCGCTCGATGTGTACTCCGTTGTCTGCCCCGAGGAACGCGTCGAATTTCTCGCCGGGCATCACGGCCGGGAGCCTCGATGTGCTCACGAAACCGTTGTCCACATAGACGCTCATCGGCCCCGGGAGGAAGGGATAATCCGTGCTGTTGTGCAGGGCTGCCTTGAAGAACGCCTCCGCCTGCAGCTTCGGGACGGCGCTGTGGCTGAACGACCCCCCGAGCGGAGCAATCATGACCGTCACCCTGTGGTCTGCGTTGTCTGCGGGTACCGTGCTCGCCCCGGCGATCGGGAACGACGCGGAGGTCAGCGATTCTCTCACCTCCGCTGTGTTGTAAGCAACGGGTGCGGGGGCAGCGGCGCCGGCGGGAATCGGGCGGTCCTTACGCATCATCCTGGCCGCGTCTTTGGCGGCCGGCGCCTCCTCCGTCATCGTCAGCGCCCCTTCCATTACGCCCTTTGGCCGTTCCAGGACGCTCACGTACCACGGCTGCAATTCGGGTGGAGCACCCCCCAGTGAAGGCTGTGAAGTGGAGAGCGTCAGGCCGATATCCTTCCAGTCTTCTCCCGTATTCTGGCGCACGAACGCCGAATACGTCAGCTCCACCACCGTATCGGCGGATGACACGCGGATGTCGTACGTCGGCGTCCAGCCGGCCTGTGAGATCAGGTACGACGCTTCTATCGCAAGCGAGCCTCCCCGCTGCACATCGAATGCGATGGTGATCAGTTTTTCGGTCTTCTCCGGATTCCCTCCCGCTGACGCGAGCTCCTTCTCCACGGCCTCCAGCTTCTGCTGAAGCGTCGTCCGTTTGTCTTCTATCTGTCGGGATTCCGCGTCGAGTTTGGAAAACTCGGCGTCGAAAAATCCCAGGAGCTTTCCCCAGTCCTCGGCCGAGGGTTTCTGTGTTCTCAGCTCGCGGGCGATCGACTCCTGCGACGCGATGGTGATCTTGTTCAGGAAATCCCGCTGATGTGTGAGGACTGCCAGGCGGTCATTCAGCACCCGGATCTCATCGTTCAGGGATTTTCGTGCCTGGAGGAGGGGCTTGATTCTTGCGGCGGACACGGTGTCGAGGAACACACGGTCCACTCTCACCTCGAGTATCTTTGCCTGCGCGCTCCCGGCTGCCGAGACCCGCACTGACTGGTCCTGCAGGAGCGGGGAGAGGCCTCCGAGCGTTATCTGCCGGAGCCCCGGCGTGACGTCCGCCTTCGCCTCCCGCGTCACCATTCCCCTGTCTGTGTACACGGTGGCCCTCACGATGCGTGAAGACACCCTGGAATCTCCCGGGTTCGGGGATGCCGGACCGGACGAGATCACGAGCAGTGCAGCGGCGGCCAGGAGTGGTACGACAATTCGCGTGTGCATGGGGATTTCCTCCAGCGGAACGGATATTCCTCGAAATGAGGGAAAAAAGGATGGAAAACGAAACGTCGGAGGAAAATGTAGGCAGGGGGGAAGGCAAAGTCAATCCTCCCCGGACGCCGGGGAGTGCTTCAGGAGAGTTTCCCCAGGTGGCGGGGGAGCCGCGACTTGTAATTCCTGCTCAGCATGAGGCGTGTGTTGTTCATCAGCATGACCGTGAAGTCGCCGTGGAAGAGGGGCTGCATCTCCTTGATCCTGTCGATGTTCACGATTGTCGAGCGATGGATGCGCAGGAACTGCGCCGGGTCGAGCCGGGATTCGAGATCGTTCATCGTCTCGCGGATCAGGTGTGATGCCGTGCCCACGTGAAGGGTGAGGTAGTTCCCCGCCGCCTCGATCCAGTCGATCTCCTCGACTTTCAGGAACACGATCCGGCCGCCGGTCTTCACGACGAGTCTCTTGATGTAGCGGGAATCGCCGTCGACACTCCCCAGCAGCGTCATCAGCTGTTTCTTGAAAGGTTCAGCCGGCTCCGAGAGGAGCTGAGACTTGGCGCGGGTCAGCGCGTCCTGGAAACGGTTGGCGGCAAAGGGCTTAAGCAGGTAGTCGAGGGCATGATACTCGAACGCACGGAGGGCGTGCTCGTCGTATGCCGTAACGAAAATGACGGCCGCAACGCGGTCGACGCCGACGGTCCGCAGCACTTCAAACCCGTCTTTTCCCGGCATCTGTATGTCGAGAAACAGGAGATCGGGGTTCGACTCCTCGATGGACGCGACTGCATGCACTCCGTCCACGCACTCACCGATGATCTCGATCTCAGGATCCCGCTGCAGGAACATCCTGATCTTGTCCCTTGCGAGTGGTTCGTCATCAGCGATGAGCGTCCGGATTTTCTGATTGGTTACCCTGGTCGGCGACGGAGGGCTCATACGATTCATTACGGAGAGGAATCTGCAATGTTACACACAACCCTCCTGATGACCGCTCCGTCATCAGAAATGACTGGTTCAACCCGTACAGCTGCCGGAGGCGGGCCTTCGTGTTTCCAAGTCCAATCCCTTCCTCGAAGTGCTCCGGGAGGCCCGGTCCGTCATCCGACACCCGGATTTCCAGTCTGTTTTCAGTGCACCTGGCGCTCACCGTGACTGTCCCGGACCTGCTTTGCGTCGAAACGCCGTAGCGGATCGCGTTTTCGACGATCGGCTGCAACAGGAGGTTGGGAACCATCGCCTCCTGTGCTTCCTGCTGGACGTCCATCGTCACCTTCAGCCTTTCCCCGAGCCTCAATTTCTCGATTTCGACGTACTGTTTCAGCAGATCCAGCTCCTGTCTCAGCGTCACTTCCTGCGCGCCGTTTACCTCGAGCGTTGCCCTCAGGAGGTCCGCCAGGCGCGAGATCGCCTCGTCCGCCGCCTCCACATTCTTGTGCATGAGCGAAGAAATCGCGTTCAGCGTATTGAACAGGAAATGCGGATGGACCTGGCTCTTCAGCGTCTGGAGCTGGGCCTCCACCAGTTTGGCCTCGAGCCGCGATGTCCTCAGCTCCCTGTCCTTGTAGTGACGGTAATAGTCGATGCTGTAACTGGTTGCCAGCAGGAATGCATACGTCAGGTAGCGGAAGAAAAGACCGCTCTTCATGAGCATTATCGACGTTTTCAGGTACGGTCTCTCGTCGCCGTCAACGGCATGGAGAAACAGGGCGTAAATTGCGATGTGGAGTACGGGGACGAATATGAATGCGGGGATGTGCCGGCGGAGGCTCCGTGCGGTGGGTCCTGCCTCGAGAGGGTAGAGTCTCCCGAGCCAGACGATAAACGGAAACAGGAGCACCCACACATACCAGTAGCTGAGGAGTCCGACGACGAGCTCGTTCCACTTATACTGTTGTGTCGATTCCTGCAACATCCCCACATAGTTCTGGAAGACGAAAAGAAGGCCGATCCCCGTAGAGACGCCGAACACGATCAGCCATTCCTTCCACCGCCAGGACCTGAAAGGGTTTTCCTCGCCATGAATCATATCCGTAACCGAATTCCTTTGATTTTCCTGCAGAAAGAACGTGACAGGCAGTCACGCCTCAGATCGGCGCCGTGACCGTTGGTGGCGCCTACGGCGCCACCGTTGGCATCCGCCCCCGGGGGGGAACGCGGGACGGAGGAGTGTTGCGAAAGGACTATACGGGGACCGCGTTTCAGAAGCAAATTGTTTGGGACGAAGTGGAGATTGGGAGGGACGAAACGCCGGATTGCTGCATGACCGGAATAGCCGCCGTGATCCTCTCTCCGCCCGGTTCTCCCCGTCGTGTTCACCGCGGAATCGTTCATTCTGCATCTCATCCGCAATCGGTCCCCTATAGTACATCCCGTCATCACTGTAGTCCATCCCGTCACATTTTTGCATCCCGGCGTCTCATAACTCCGTATCTCTTTTCAGAGAACCGGGGTAACGGTCGTTCATCAAAACAGGAGGGTGCTATGAAAACCATTCTTGCGGTAGGCGTCGCAATTCTCAGCGCGACGATGGGATATGCCGGACCGGGGGACGTCTCCCGTCCCGCTCCCGATCTGGAACTCACCGAGGCGAAGCTCCTCGATGACGTTCACTGCGACAACTGTCAGGCGAAGGAAAGCGCCATTTTCGATCTCGGCGAGCTGCGATCTGAAAAGGCGGTCATTCCGCTGATGGATGTTCTTCACAGCGATGAGGGGGAATCCTCCCGCATCGTGGCCGCACTCGCCCTCTGCCGTATCGGCGATGCACGGGGCGCATACGCCGTGAAGCGTGCCGCAACATTCGACAGGAGCGACAGAGTACGGACGCTCGCCGCCTGGTTCTACAACACCTATGTCAAAGAGGGGAGCTTCCAGTTCGAGCCCGTTCAGGCGGCGATGGCGAGCAAAAACTGATCCTTGCCTGTTGTGCCATAGGGGCTCCCCGGCTGTCCTGGCTCCGGGGGGCCCTGTTGGTTCTTCCCCCCTCAATTCGGAGATCCCGCCGCTCTGGGGCGGGACCGGAGATCCCGCCGCTTTGAGGCGGGACATATCACTGCTTTCCCTTCGTTATCCTTTCCAGTATCATTTTCGCGTTGGTGTTCCGGTCAGCAGGATCATGACCAATGCGATGGCCGGCCGCCGGCAAAGGTTGTCGCCGCTTCGCCCACGCTTTTGCCTGCGCTTTTCGTTGACCATTCGATTTGCCCCTCCCGACACTCAGACTTTCGGCGGAATCCCGGTGGCAGACACTATCATTTCCATCCCTCAAAGTCAAGGAAATCCACCCCCCTTCCCGCTCCGCCGAGTGATTGAGAATCTCCTGAAATAGTGGTATCCTGCATACCTGTAGGAGTCTGCAATGGTCGGCCAGACGATCTTGAATTACAGGATCCTCGAGAAACCCGGTGAGGGGGGGATGGGGGTGGTGTACGGGACCCGGGACCTCACACTCGATCAGATGGTGGCCGTCGGGTTCCCGCCGATTCATCTTTCCCGCTCAGAGGTCGATCGCGCCCGTTCAATCGTGGAGGCGAGGGCAGCCTCGGCGTTGACCCGGGGGCTGCAGGCCGGGTCCCAAAGCTCTGTTTTATCCCAGGCGTATCCCAGCGTATCTTCCAGCGTATCTTGATGAGGAGGCCGCTATGGCAGGAAAGACAATCTCGCACTACGAGATACTCGAGAAGCTCAGCGAAGGGGCCACCGGAGCCGTCTACAAGGCCCAGGACACCAAGCGTGACCGAATTGTTGCGCTCAAGTTCCTTCCGATCAGGCACAAACTGACCGATTCCGACAAGCTCAAGCTGGGGCAGGATGCGACCAATGCCGCGCTCCTCACCCACCCTTACATATGCGCATTCTATTCGTTGAAGGTCGAGAAGAGCGATTACTTCATCGTGATGGAGTTCGTTGACGGCGAGAGTCTGAGGCACAGCATACCGATCATGAACAACCAGGTCGCCATCAATTTCGCCATCGCAATCTGTTCGGCCTTTCAGGAAGCTCACGGTAGCGGCATCGTTCACGGAAACGTCCGTTGCGACAGCATCATGGTGAACTCAAAGAAACGGCTCAAGGTCCTTGGATTCGGACTGGCGAACCTGAAGGACGTGTTGAAGCTCGCCAGGACGACAGGGACAGCGGAGGACGCCGCATACATGTCCCCCGAACAGATACAGGGAGCAGCAGGAGATCGCAGGTCCGATGTGTTCTCCCTGGGGGTCCTCTTCTACTATATGCTTTCGGAACAGCTTCCCTTCCGGGGAGAAAACGAACCGGATATGTTCCAATCGGTCCAGAATGACGCACCCGTTCCCATCCGCCAGTATCGCCCGGACCTGTCGCCCGGATTTGTTTCGATTATCGAGCGGGCGCTCGAAAAGCGACCGGCGGACCGGTACCAATCGGTAGATGAGATGCTTGCCGAACTCCGGCATCTGAAACGCGCTTCATTCTCGATCTCAAAGGTCTTCACCCGTCCGTCGGGCGAAACCAGGAGGCCTGTGACGAAGCCGTTCATTCGATTTCAGGGAACGACTTCAGGGATGCCGTGGAAAAAGATGCTCCCTCTTCTCCTGGGGGTACTCGTGCTGATACTCGTTGCGATCATCGTCATGCGGGCTCTCGTCAGTCAGTAACACGCCTCCGGCTTGGCAATATTACGCCTACGGCCTGGCAATACAACGCCTGCGGCCTTGGCAATGCCCCGCAACCCCGCCCGGGCCGAACGGGCCGTCTCCTACAGCGCTGTCAGCAGCTTCTCTGCCTTTGTCCGGACATAGGCATAGTTCATAAACGGCAGGACATTGTACCGTGCCGCCCGCATGGCGAACTTCTTTGCCTCGCCCGCATTGCCGCTTCCCTGGAACGCAAGCGCGAGATGGTACAGTATCTTCGGGTCCTGCTGGTTCGCCTGCTTCAGTTCATCGACGGCCCCGGCGTAATCCTTCTGATGGAACGCGATCATTCCTGTGAGCTCGTGCGCGAGCCTGATCTGGTTCTTGTTCTTCGCCGCCTCCGCCCCTTTCCTGAACCTTTCCGTCTCTGACTTCGCAGAGGCAATCTCCTCCTTCGCCAGGTACACTCTCGCCAGGTTGTAGTGGTGGAAGAGTTCGGTGTTCTCCTTGACCTCTTTCGCCAGCGAGGAGTTCTGGATCAGCGAGAGGGAAATCCTGAATTTGGCCAGGGCCTCATCGGCTTTCCCGTTCTGAAGCAGGATGTTCGCCATCAGGGCGTTATCGGCGGACATCGACGCCTGGTCGTTGGTTTTCTCCGCGACAGCGCGCTCCTTTTCGATCTCCTTCAGCGCCATGTCGGGCTTCCCTTCGTCCTGGTAAACCACGCCGCGGGCGAAGAGGGCGGCGCGTTTCTCCCCGTCGTTCCGGGCGTTGTCGTGCGCTTTCTGAAGCTCCGCGAGGGCCTCCTCGTGCTTGTTCTGGTACATGAGGCAGGCGGCGATCCCTGCGAACGAATTCGCGAAGAGAGGGTCAACCGCCAGTGCCTTTTCGTACTGCGCCATCGACTCGTTGAACCGGCCCATCTTGAGAAGCAGTTCGGCGTACGAGTCGAACGGATTGGGATCGGTCGGGAGAAGCTCTGTGTATTTCTTAAACGTCTTTTCCGCGTCCTCGTATCTGTTCATGAACCGGAAGACGTAGCCGAGCTGGTTGTAGGCCGGCGAGAAATCAGGCGCCAATTCCGTTGCCTTCTGAAGATGCTCGGCCGCCTGTGCGTATTCCTGTTGTGCGAAATACGACGTGCCGAGCAGCGTCTGAGCGCGCTCGTCGTCCGGGAACGCGCTGACGAGTTCCTGGTAGAGCTTCAACGCCGTGGAGGGATCGGCGTACGAGGCGGCCTTGAAGGCCTTGATGTAAAGCTGCTCTCCCCGGGATGCGCGCGCGGAAGCCTCATCGGCCTTGCCCAGCTCTGCGAAAAACACATTCGCAGTCGGAGCGGATTGCGCGAGATAAAGATGCGCAAGGGCGAACCCCGCGTCCTTTTCGACCGCCTTCTGGAAATACGGGATGGCGTCGGTGATCCGCAGGTTGTCGAAAAGTGTCCTTCCGCCGACGAACTGGGCCAGCGCCTCCTTCGAGTCCGTCGTGATCGGGATCTTGTCGGCCGGAGCGGCGGCGGCGGTGAAAAGCGCCAGTGCCAGGAGCAGGCCGGCTGGAGCAGAAAACGGCATTCGTGATGGTCTCATGGTGCCTCCGGATGGTGTGGTGGGGAATTTTGCCGGATGCAGGATACTGAATTCCGCCGGTGGTGAACAACCTGAATGTGCCGAGGCGGCAGGGGGTGGGTCGGGGGGGTGGTTTTTCGTGATGAAACGGATGCCCGGTTGTCCCAGACGGACGCGAAAACGGGACGATTTTCTCCAATTACGGGGCCCGGTCCCATCGCTTCTGTTGCATTTCACAATCACCGTGTCTATCGTATTCACGCATGGCCTTATCGTGCAGGAATCCGGCGACACTGCCCGGACGTATTCATACGGAGTCACTGAACTGCACCCCCGCTTCCTGACCTGAAATCGATTCGTGCACATATCCCAATCAAAAGGAGGGCCGGACTATGTCCGCCGGTAACAGCATCAATCTGCCCAAAGGCGAAGTGTACACCCCTTCTGCCGACGTCATTGCACAGGCAAACGTGCGGGATCCCGAGGCGCTGCGGGAAGAGGCGTCCCGGGACCTCGAGGCCTATTGGGCGAAGCGAGCGGAGGAGCTGACATGGTACAAGAAATGGGACAAGGTGCTCGACGAATCCAACAAGCCGTTCTTCAAGTGGTTTGTCG
>PMDK01000126.1:9639-16704 GCA_003154425.1 Ignavibacteriota bacterium | reverse complement strand
TGAGCTTGCCCCGCTCGATCTCGAGATGACCTTCCCGGATGAAGGCGTGGATCATGCGCGAAATGGTTTCGCGGGAAGTTCCCGCCATGTTGGCCAGATCCTGCTGCAGGGGGAGCTCGTCGATCTCCACCCGGCCCTTACGGATCTTCCCGATGTCGTCGGCGAGCTGCAGCACGACGTTCGCCACGCGGCCGGCGGCATCTTTCAACGAAAGGCTCTTGATCTGCGCGTCCGCTTTCCGGAGGCGCATTGTCAGTTCCTTCAGGAGCGCGATGGCCACCGACGGGAAATCGTGCAGGAGTTTGAGGAAATCCCGCCGGTGTATCATGAACAATTCTGATTTGGTGATCGCAACGACGCTCGCGGAACGCGCGAGGCCGTCAAGAATGGCCATTTCACCGAAGAAGTCACTCTCCCCGAGGATGGAGAGTATCACCTCGCGGCCGTCGTCGTCCATCCGGACGATCTTCACCTTCCCCGAGACGATGACAAAGAGGGCCGCCCCGGCCTCTTCCTCGAGAAGGATGATGCTCCCCTTCTTGTACTTCTTCCGGACCCCCACCTTGGAAATCGTGTCGAGGTCCATCGGCTCCAGATCGCACAGAATCGGGACGTTTTTGAGGAATTCAATCTCGTCCTTCACTGCTGTACTCAGAGTAACCTCACTCGGGAAAAGGAGGAACGTCACTCGGGTTTGGCGACCCCCGTGACTCCGGAAAATATACCACGAAATATAGGTCCTCGTGTGATGAAAGTCAAGAAACGGGGCGGGCGTCCGTGCCGGTAAGCGTCAAACGGGGACGGCAAGGGGAGCCGTCAGTCGGAAAGCAGGAAGTATGTAAAGAAGGCAAATGCGACCTGCGTGGCGAGAAGAGCCAGTGCCGCCGAGATGTCGAGACGGTGCGTGTCACGTTGAAGCGCGGGATCCCCGGTATCCTGGTAGAGAGCGTTCTTTCCGTCGGCTTTGATCTTGAAATATGCCGCGGCAACGCCTGCCGCAACCGTGGCCCCGCCGGCGATGTAGAGTCTGAGGCCCCTTCGTTCAGAACTCCCGCTTTCGAGCATCAGGGGACTTTCCAACGGCTCTGATTGCCAGATTTTATGCAGCACCGCGGCTGCAACCCCGGAATTCCCTGCAGGGAGCAGAATCGCGGTTTTTTCGTAGCCCTTTCGTTCGACGGTAATGCTGGGAGGGAGGTCCGTGGAACGCGACACGAGGACAAGTGGAGTCGTCCCGGCTACCGAATCCCCCACGGTGACGAGTGCCCCCGATGGATCTGTGATGACCATGACCCGCCGGTCGAATGCGTACCGGAGAGTCCGCTCCTCTCCCTGTGCCAGGAATAGTGTGTCGTTGATGCTTCCTGTGAGCCATGAGCCGAGATCAGACTGGACGAGTCGCAGCGTATGCCTCCCCTCCCGGAGGGAATCGACCGTAAGGGGGGTCCTGCCGGCGCGCAGGGAGTCGATGAACACCCATGCCGTGTCGTTTCCTGTCCGGAGCGTCAGTCGGCAGAAAGCCGTTGCGGCGGAATCTCTAGGTCCGCCCCGCGCCAGACCCGTGAACAGACTGCATATCATCAATGCGGGGATGCCGCAGCCTTTGCGGAGCATGTTCATTATTTCGTCTCCCTGAACGCAAGCAGGTCATGCTCGTCCGTAGCCACGAAGAGTCTCCCGAACGCCGCCGCGGGGGAGGTCCGGATCCGCCCTCCCGCCTCCGCCTTCCACGTGATCGCCCCGTCCTCCGGATTGAGTCCGAAGATCTGTTTCTTCATTGTTCCGATATAGACGGTGCTGCCGGCGACAGCACCCCCGGCGTTGATCGGTCCCCCCAGGTCGGTGTGCCAGAGGCGCATCCCGTCGCTCTTCCTGAAGCCAATGGCCTCCCCGGCGAGGTTTCCGACGATGATGATGTCGCCTGCGGGAACGCCGTTGGCGTAGATGGGTGCGCCTGTGCGCGACTGCCATGCCGCTCGACCCGAGGAGAGGTTGAGCGCGAAAAACGTCCCGAGCCTGTTCCCCACGAAGACGGTCCCCGACACGATCAGCGGGGATGCAACGACAGGTGCGCCGGCGTCGAATGTCCACCGCCGCGCTCCGGTCTCGGCGTCAAAGGCATATACTTTTCCGTCGTCAGCTCCGAAGACGACGGTCCCGCTGTCTGCGGCGGGTGAGGAGCGGATCCCTTTGAGCGTCGTGTTGTCCGGGAGCTCGAATTTCCATCGCACGTCCCCCGTCGCCCGCTCGATGCTGAAGAATGTCCCCGCGGTGTTCCCGAAGAAGATCTTCTGCGCGAAGAGGCACGGAGTGACCTCGACGTCGCCGTAGCTTTTCTTCCACCGGGGTTTTCCCTCGAACAGGTCGAATGCCGTGATCGACTGCGGCGAATTGGAGAGCGGGACGAAGGCGACGCTTCCGTCGATGACCGGGGAGCCCTGGATGGCCTCCCCGAGCGCGATCGAGCCGATCTGTTTTCCCGTGGCGACGGAGAGTGCGCACAGCTCCCCCCGCAGGGTCCCCACGAACACGATGCTGTCCACAACGACGGGAGAGCCGTTCCCCATCCCCGCAGAGATGTCCTGAGACCACGCCAGGTTCAGGGGGGGGGAAAGCGCCCCTGATGCCGAAGCGGTGTGGCCCACCGTGCGCGCGAAGACCGGCCAGTCGTCGGACCGGGAATGGAGGTACCGCTCCATCCTCAGCCCGCCGCACCCGGCGATGAGCAGCAGGGCACTCAGGGAGAGCAGCCGTGAACCCATCAGAAATCCCATCCGAAGAAGAATTGCGTGAAAAGCCCCTGCTGAAGCGCGGTGAAGTTGTTCTCGATCCTCTTCCCGATGTCGTACCGGAGAACAAGGACGCCTCCGAGGTTCATCCGCAGCCCGCCGCCGATGCTGCCGTACGTCTGCGTGTACTGGTTGTCCCATGCGCTCCCCGCATCGACGAACAGTGCCCCCCGGATCGACCAGAAGCTGATGCCGCCGAAGGGAAACTGGACGGCGAACTGATCGATGAACGGGAAACGGAGCTCCTGGCTCGTCAGCCAGAGCTTCTGCCCCCTGAGCGACCAGAGCGGCCAGCCCCGGAGATCCCAGCTGCCTCCCATGACAAACCGCCGCGATTCCTTCCCGTCGTTGTAAAACAGCCAGAGCCTCGATGCCAGTGCGCTCCGTGTCGCAAGGCGGAGATAGTTCCTGTAATCGGCGATCACGGAATAGTAGTTGACGTTGGAATACTGTATGTCGGAGGTGTAGGCGAGCGTCAGGCTGAAGGCATTGCCGTCGAGGGGACCGCTCGGTCCCCAGAGCGAATTGTCGTGGACGAAGGAGATCGAGTTGGAGAGCAACAACGCCCTCCGTTCGACGAAATCTCCGATCAGCTCCCTGTTCGAGTTGCTCATGCTCACGCTTGTTTCGATCCTTTCGAACTTGCTCAAGGGGTAGCTTATCGCAAAGTACCCGCCGTACACACGTTCGTAGAAGTAGTCGTCGGACACGCTCAGGTCGTACCGGCGTCCGGTGAACCTGTAGATGCCGTATGCGTAGTTGGTCCGCTGCCCCATGGAGATGTGCGAAATGGCGACGTTGAAGCTCGAGAGGAGATCGGATTGCGTCTGGGCCGTGTTGTACAGAAGGAAATAGTACTGGTCGTTCCCCAGCAGGTCGCTCAGTGCGACGATCGCCCCCCCGACGGTTCCGAACACGGGGTCGGTGGAGATGGCGCTTTCGGCAATGTCCAGGCTGTACTCCCCCCTGTAGCGGAGCCGCTTGATCTCGGAGGCGCCCGCGAGCGTCCCTGCCTCCCACGGCTTCTCCTTGGCGAACAGGTCGATGGAGCGGACCACGGAGGCCGTGTCGAGCACCCCGCGCACGTTTTTGATCTCTTTGATCTGGAACCCCAGCTTCTCAAATGTCCCGAACACCAGGTCCCCGGACCTCGTCCATGCCGGATCGAACGCCGGCGTTGTGAAGCGCGTCAGGCGCGTCATCGTGCGCATCGTGCCGGGAGGGTTCTTTGCGAAGTCTATCACCCAGATGTTCTTCACTCCCCCCAGCTCGGAGGTGAACGCGAGTTTCGTGCTGTCCTTCGACCAGGCCGGCGATCCGGCGGAGGCGCTGTCGTATGTCAGGTAGTCGATGCGGCCGCTGGAGATCGTGTACAGGAAGAGATTGTACACGCCCCGGGGTCCCGACGGCCCTCGGTCCGAGGAAAACGCGATGACGTCCCCGCCCGGAGACCAGGCCGGGTCGCGGTCGTCATAGTAGTCGTTCGTCAGCCTTTGGAGGTCCTTCGTCGCCAGCGTCAGGATGTACAGGTCGTTGTCTCCCGCAGCGTTGATCGCCGAGAACACGATCTTCCTCGAGTCGGGCGACCAGGACGTCGATCCGATGCTGACGAGCTCTTTAAAACGGAAGGTCTGCACGATCTCATCGGAGCGCAGGTCATAGATATGGAGCGCGTCGTGTTCCCCGCTCTTGGTGACAAAGGCGAGCCTCCCGTCTGCGGAAACGTCGATCCTGCTCTGGAACGGGTGGAACGACTCGAGCTCGTCGGTTTTCTCCCCCTGCACGACGTTCTCGGCCGTCGCCAGGGGGTTCCTCTCGTCGAGGTTCTTCCGGTAGATCCCCGTGTAACCGGTCCGGTTGCCGATGAAATAGACCGTCCGCTGCGAGTCGGCCTCGTACACGACGGGCTTTGCACTGAACCCCTCCCGCGCGACGTTGACCGTGGCCATGCTCGGCGCGTCATGAGCTGCGAGCAGGGGGTAGTGCTTCTTCTTCAGTTCGTACAGCCACATCTCGTCGAACTCTTTGAAGTCCTTGCCGATGGTGATCTTGAATATGTCGCTGAAGGACGCCTCCTTCCAGAAGTTCTCCATCAGCAGAAGTATCTTCTCCTGGCCGAATGTCCGCGAAAGGAAACCCAGCGCGTCCTGCCCCTCCTTGTACATCACGAAGGTCCCGTAGATCCTGTCCATGTCGTTCAATCCGACGACGCTCCCGTTCAGCACCGCGTCGCGCATCACCATCTCCGCCTGCGCGTCCCACTCGGTGGACCAGTACTCGGCAAGGCCTTCGCTGAACCAGAGGGGGGGTGACCTGTCGCCGACCTTCCGGTGGTCGGCGAGGACGCGGGTGATCTTGCTCGTCATGAACACGTGGACGAGTTCGTGGCGGATGACATGGCGGAACTCCGAAACCGACCCGTCTGCGGGTATGACGACACGCCCCTTGAGGAATTCGAAGAAGCCCCCTATCCCTTCCGGGATGAATCCGCCCGTGGTGTTTGTCTGCTCAAAGTGGAGGTGGGAGCTGTAGAAAATCAGCGGAACGCGGGTGTTGACGGTGTGGTTGAACTTCTGCTGCAGGAGCGCGTAGCTCTCTTCGGCGAAATGGGCGCCGCGCTCCGCAAGGTCCTTCATCTCGATATAATAGTATATATCGAAGTGCTCGGTCTTCAGCACACGCCAGTCAAATTCCGTGTACTGGACCTTGTTCCGTCCGAAATAGAAGAACTGCGCATGCGCCGTGAGGGCTCCGGCCAGGAGAAGGAGGACGAGCCACAGGTATGAGGAGGCGGAGCGGTTCATCGCGGTGCGTCATCCACAGATCCATGAAATACAGACTTCCGGCAGACGGGACGACCGGAGGGACCTACCAGGAGGTCCCGTTCCTGAACACCGAGACGAAGAGGATCGCCGCGAGCGTCAGGAGCACGACAACAAGTCCGATTTTCTGTTCTCTCGTCATGCGCCGGCAAGTTCCTGCTTCAGTCTGTCAATGACGGTGACCGGTGTCGGGTCGACGCCGTGGAGCATGGCGAGGTAGAAGCTCATCCAGTCTCCCAGGGACACCAGCGAGAACATCCGCGCGAGGAGGGACGATCCCTCGCTCCAGACCTCGGTGATGCGGCCTGTGTGTTCACCGAGCACCCGCTTCGTGAACTCCATCCTGAGCCGGACCCGTTTGTGGTCGTCCCTGTCCCTGAGGATAAACACCTGCATCTCGCGCATGGGTTCCCGGAGAACTTTCCACCCGACAAGTTCGTTATGGTTCATTTCCGGAATCACGTGACCGAAGGCGAGCGATTTCCCGTTCTCTGCGATCTGTCCCCTCCAGCGGGTGCTGACGCTGTCGAAGTGCTCTGCTCCCGAGTAGATCACGCCGATCCGGCCGCGGAGCTCTTCCGCCAGCCGGAGCGCGGGATTGTTCGCGGCGGCCGGGTCGGCGTAGACCCGGGTGCGCTCCTCGAGCAGCGCAATGGTCTCGCGGATCGCCCTGCTCCTGTCGGTGATGAACCCTGCTTTTGCAAGGGAGATCAGGAGCGGGAAAAACGAATAGCCGAGCGCCGAGCGCGGGGGGAAGCCTCCCGGGACGTGTATGACCGGACCCCGGCCTGCGAGCTTCGCGGTCCTCCCCCCGGAGGTGATACACAGGATCCTCGCCTTCCGCTTCAGCGCTTCCCTGTGCGCCGCGTTCGTTTCCTCGGTGTTCCCCGAATAGCTCGAGACAATCACCAGCGTCCCGGGTCCGACGAAGGCCGGCAGAGTGTACGTCCGGTTCACGATGAAGGGGATGCGGAGCTCGCCCGCAAGATAACTCCGGAGCAGGTCGCCGCCGATCGCGGAGCCCCCCAGGCCGCACAGGACGATGTTTCGTATCCCTCGCGAGGACGACCCACGCGCGGCGTTGCCTATCGTGACCGCCTTGCGGACCTGCCCGGGAAAGTCCTTCAGGAGGTCGTACATGCCGGCCGGGTCGATCGAGCGGATTTCGTCCATGGTCATGGTGGGTCGCCTTCTTTCATTCGTCAAAGGGTATTTCGGGGACTTTGTTCCTGATGATGGACGACAGGTGGTCCCGGATTTCCTGATCCGTTGACATCGCCAGGACCTTGTCGGCCACCCTTTTTGCCTCTTTGTACTTGATCGAGAGTATGATCTTCTTGATTTCGGGGAGGACGCTCGGAACCACGCTCAGCTCGTCGATCCCCAGGCCGACGAGGAGGACTGTCGCCAGGGGGTCTCCCGCCATCTCGCCGCACATCCCGACCCAGACCCCC
>PMDK01000126.1:0-9629 GCA_003154425.1 Ignavibacteriota bacterium | reverse complement strand
GCCGCGGCGGGGACTTCGATCATGATCCCGATTTTGATATCGGGGTCGTAGGGGAGGGCGCGTTCGTCGAGCTCCTTCTTTGCGCGCGAGACCATCTCTCTCGCACGCCGGATCTCGTGGACCGTCGAGACCATCGGGAACATGATCCGGACGTTCTTCCGCGTGCTGACCCGGAGGATGGCCCGGAGCTGGTCCAGGAAAAGCCCGGGGCGGTCCAGCAGCACGCGGATCCCCCGCCACCCGAGGAAAGGATTGGCCTCGTGTTCCGTGTCCGGGGAGATCTTGTCGCCGCCGACATCGAAGGTGCGGAATATGACGGAGTGGGGGTACACGCCGTCGGCCACCCGCATGTATGCCTGGTATTGTTCCTCTTCGGTCGGATACGATGCCTTCCCTATGAGCTGGCTCTCGGTGCGGAAGAGCCCGATCCCCGCCGATCCCTGCGCCCGGGCAAATTCAATCTCCGTATCGAACTCGATGTTCGCCGAGAGCTCGATGTGCTTGTGGTCGACGGTCTCGGCCGTGAGACCCGCGATGTTGACGAGCCTCCCTTCAAACTCCCTGAACCGCTGCTTCTTCCGCTCCAGCGTCTGGACCGTTTCCACCGTCGGGTTGAGAATGATCAGTCCGGCGTAGCCGTCGATGGCAACGGTATCGCCGGTCTTGATGGTCCTGGTGGAGGTCCTCAGGCCCACGACGGCGGGGATTTTCAGCGACCTGGCGAGAATCGCCGCGTGTGACGTGATGCCCCCCAGGTCGGTGGCGTAACCCAGAACTTGATTCCTGCTGAAAATGACCGTGTCGGCGGGGGCGAGTGTTTCCGAAACGATGATCGATGCCCCTTCAAGCTTCGAAAAGAGCTTCTGATCCTGGATGTTCCGTATGATGCGGTTCATCACGTCATCGACGTCGTGCGCGCGCTCGTGCATGGACTCGTCAGGCGCGGCGAGCATAATCTTCTTGTACTTGGTGATTTCATCGGCGACGATGAATTCGGCGTTCTTATGCTCCCGTGCGATCCGTTTCTCGATTGCCCCCATGAGTATCGCGTCCGCGAGTATCATGATCTGCGCCTCGAAGATCCGCGCACTCTGCGAGCCCAGCTTCTGCTCTGCGAACCCGTGGATCTTCTGCAGTTCCTTCTCCGACCGGGCATTGGCACTGCGCAGTCTCGCGATCTCGCTCTCCACCTCGTCGGGGGCGATGGATTTCTCCTCGACGCGGGGAATGAGCTTGCTGTAGAGATACGCGGGTCCGCAGGAAATCCCCGGCGCTGCGGCGACTCCCTTCAGGACGATCTCCTGCCCGGTGGCCCCTGAGGTATCCATCCTATTCCTCGTCGAATCCCCGGCGGAACAGATCTTCCATCGCCTGGCACGCCTGCTCTTCGTCCGGTCCGTCGAAGTGCAGCGTGAGCGTGGACCCCTGTTCTGCCGCGAGTGTCATGACCCCGATGATGCTCTTTCCGTTGATTTCGAAATTGTCTTTCCGGATGGTGAGCTCCGCCTGGTATCGGGCCGCCGTCTTGACCAGCGTCGCCGCGGGTCTCGTGTGCAGTCCCTTGCGGTTCACTATGGTGACCGTCCGTTCAATCATGACGATCCGGCATGACGATCCGGCATGACGATCCCGGCATTCCTCTCCGGGTGCTCCGGGAATCGTCCACCGTCGGTTCCGCCGCCATCAGGATTCCCTGTGGACGAGTTCTTCTGCGAGCCACCGGAGCATTTCCCGCGCGGAGGTCCGGGGAAGCCGTCCGAGCTCGGAGAGTGCCTCCCGCGTGGTCCGCTGCACGACCCTGCGCGCCTCTTCAGCGACTCCGCACCGCACATAGACGTCCTTCACTCGCTCGACGATGGCACGCCCTTCAGGGGTGACGGCGCCGTCGTCGGTCTTCCACTCGCCTCGGGAACCTTCCTTCCGGAGGACCCGCCCGACGAGCCTTCGGTCGTCACCTTCGGCACGCTCCGCCGCTCTGAGGAGGAGGTACGTCTTCTTTCCTTCAAGGATGTCCCCTCCGATCGTCTTTCCGAAATCGCGTGAATCGCCGACCACGTCGAGCAAATCGTCCTGCACCTGGAATGCACTCCCGAGCCGCAGGCCGAACCGGCGAAGGGCGGCCACCGCGGAACGCGTGCCCCCCCCCACCAGACCGCCGAGCTCCGTGGCAGTGGCGATCAGTGAGCCTGTCTTCTTCCCGATCATGCGGAAGTACTCCTTCACGCTCACATCAGTCCGTCCCTCGAATTCCAGGTCCAGCGCCTGTCCCTCGCAGACATCGAGGAGACCCTGCGTCAGCACTCCGGCGAGCCTCCGGTGGGCGGACCCCGGCGTCTCGAGCAGCGCCTCGTATGCGGCGCCCAGAAGTTCGTCGCCCACAAGCAGGGCGTCGTTCACGCTCCATTTCCTGTGAACGGTGGGGCGCCCGCGCCTCGCGTCGGCATTGTCCATGACGTCGTCATGGACCAGCGTGAAATTGTGCAGAATCTCCACGGCCGCCGCGGCACTCAGCGCATCGGCGGCGGCTCCCCCCACGGCCTCGCTGGAGAGAATCAGAAGGGCGGAACGGACCCTTTTCCCCCCCCCGTCCAGCACGTACCTGCATCCGTCCCGCAGGTGCGGGGCGCCGGGCGCCGGCCGGACCCGGAGAAGACGCCGGTCCGTGCGACGGCGGATCGATTCGTAACGCCGGCGGAATGCGTCGTGTGTCATAGGTCCCGGTACGTGACAAGTTTCGCGGAGCGAAGGTCGCTGATGCGGGCGCTTCCCGTGAGGAACATCACCCCCCGGATATCGTTCGACCAATCTTCGATCAGCGCCCGGAGCCCCTTTCTCCCTCTTCTGTGGAGCGCGCCGAGGAGCGGTCGGGCTGACGCGGTCATGTCTGCCCCGAGCGCGATGCACCTGGCCGTGTCAAGCCCGGAGACGATCCCACCGGAGGCGATCAGAGTCATTTGCCGCCCCTCTGAGCGGAGGGCCGCGGCATCCGCGAGGGCCCTCGCGGTGGGAATCCCCCAGTCCCAGAACCGTTCGGCGATTCCGGGATCGGTCCGGCGGAGCGCTTCCACCCCGGCCCAGCTCGTCCCGCCTGCACCGGCGACGTCTATGATGCGAACCCCCGCATCGAGCAGCCGGCGGATGACGTCCGGCGAAAGCCCTGAGCCTATCTCCTTAACGATCACCGGGATCGGAAGGCTCCGAACCAGCATCGCGATCCCCGCCAGAACACCCCTGAACGCCGGATTCCCTTCGGGCTGCAGGAATTCCTGCAGGGGATTGAGATGGACGGTAAATGCGTCTGCGCCGACGAGTTCCGCGAGCTTGAGAGCTGCGGAGGGGTCCTTCATCCGGGCGACCTCCGCGGCACCGATATTCCCGACAATGGGGATCGTGGGGGCAGCCTCACGCACCACGCTGAATGTCCGGTGGTACTGGCTCTCCTCCAGCGCCTGCCGCTGGCTCCCGACGCCGAGCGCTATGTGCGCGGACTCGCAGACAGCGGCCAGGTCCCTGTTGATGGCCTGGGCGCCTCGGTATCCCCCGGTCATGCAGGAGACCATCAGGGGGATCGAGAGCTCTTTGTCGAGGAACCGTGTCCCCGTGTCGATTTCATCGAAGTTGAGCTCGGGGAGGGCGTTATGGACAAACTCGAGCCGCTCAAGTCCTGTGGTCTTCCCCCTGAACCGCACATCCTTCGTCAGCGTGATGTCCACGTGTTGCTTCTTGCGGGATGTCGTCCTGTGACCGGGGGATTTTCTGGGCATGCGGATCGGGGACGTTGAAAAAGGGATAACGGAGGATAATAGCGATTTGATGCCTGAGAATCAAACGGCTGTCTTGATTATCGCCCCCTGTTTCCCTACCTTTAACGACACTTTCCATCACGCCGAGAGAGAGTCGACTGATCCAATGCGCGCAATCATACCGGTCGCCGGAGTAGGAAGCCGGCTCCGACCTCACACATTCGCACTTCCCAAAGTTCTGCTGAACGTCGCCGGGAAACCCATCCTGGGGCATATCCTCGACAAGATCGTCGGGGAGGGGATTCACGAAGGGACGATCGTCGTGGGGCTTATGGGGGACAAGATCAGGGAATACGTTTCGCAGGCGTACCCCGCCTTCCACGCGGAGTATGTGGAACAGGAAGAACGCCTCGGTCTGGGTCACGCGATCTATATTTCGCGCCACACCATCGGGACCGAGCCGATCCTGATCATCCTCGGCGATACGATTTTCGACGTGGATCTCACGCCTGTCCTGAAAGGGAGAAGCACCGCCATCGGCGTGAAGGCCGTCGAGGATCCCCGCCGGTTCGGTGTGGCGGAAGTGGAGAACGGCCGTATCACGAAACTTGTCGAGAAACCCGAGAAACCGGCGACAAACCTCGCGGTTGTCGGTCTCTACTATGTCCGGAACCCGAAGCTTCTGGCGGAATGTCTTGACGACCTTGTGGCCAGAGACCGCCGGACAAAAGGGGAGTATCAGCTCACCGATGCCCTGCAGATGATGATCGAGCGGGGGGAGCCGATGGTGCCGTTCCTGGTGGAGGGGTGGTACGACTGCGGCAGTCCGGAGACGCTCCTCTCGACGAACCAGGCGCTTCTTGAAAAGCATTCCACGGGTCGTGCAATCCCCGGTGTCGTCGTGAACGAACCGGTGTACATCGCCCCGACCGCCGTGCTGACAAACTGCATCATCGGCCCGAACACGAGCGTCGGCGACGGAGCGGAGATCTCCGACTCCGTGATCCGCAATTCCATCATCAGCGAAAGCGCAAAGGTCTACGGGGCTCTTCTCGAGAACTCCATCGTCGGCAACGGGTCGGTGCTCTCGGGGAGCTACCGGCGGATCAACGTCGGCGGGGCCTCCGAAATCGACTTCTTCTAGGTGGTTCAGAACACGGGCACATTTCATTCATGTAAGGAGCGCCATGTCATATTTGTTCACGTCGGAATCGGTGTCCGAAGGACATCCGGACAAAGTCTGCGACCAGATCTCGGACGCGATCCTGGATGCAATCATTGCGCAGGACAAGGCAGCCCGCGTCGCGTGCGAGAGCTTTGTCACGACAGGTCTCGCGTTTGTGGGGGGGGAGATCACGACGAATGCCTACATCGAAGTCCAGGATATCGTGCGGCAGGTTATCCGGGAGATCGGCTACACGAAGGCCGAGTACCGCTTTGACGCGGAATCCTGCTCGGTCATATCGAGCATCCACTCGCAATCCCCGGACATCGCCCGCGGCGTCGATACCGGCGGAGCGGGGGACCAGGGGATGATGTTCGGGTACGCGACAAACGAGACTCCGGAGTACATGCCGATGTCCCTGATGTTCGCCCACAAGCTCGTGAAGCGGCTCTCGGAGGTGCGCAAGAAGCACTCCTCCCTGATGCCCTGGCTCAGGCCGGACGCGAAATCGCAGGTGACGATAGAGTACCACGGACGGAAGCCCGTTCGTGTCGATACAATCGTTGTTTCCACTCAGCACGATGCGGGCGTGACGCAGAAAAAGATCAAAGAGGACGTGATCCGCCATGTCATCAGGCAGGTGATCCCCGCTGATCTGCTCGACAAGAACACGGTAATCCATGTGAATCCGACGGGGCGCTTCGAGATCGGCGGGCCGCACGGCGACACGGGGCTGACCGGCAGAAAGATCATCGTGGATACGTACGGCGGCAAGGCCCCCCACGGGGGGGGCGCATTCTCAGGCAAGGACCCGTCCAAGGTCGACAGGAGCGCCGCGTACGCCACCAGGCATATTGCGAAGAACATCGTTGCCTCGGGGCTTGCTGACGAGTGTCTGATCCAGGTGGCCTATGCCATCGGCGTGGCACAGCCCGTCTCCGTGAACGTCAACACGTTCGGCACGGGGCGGATTCCGGACATCGAGCTGGACAAGGTGATCCTCAAGGAGATCGACATGACCCCCCGCGGCATCATCAAGCGGCTCGACCTGCGCCGGCCGATCTACCGGAAGACCGCTGCGTACGGGCACTTCGGCCGGAACGATAAGGAATTCACCTGGGAGAAGCTCGACCTGGTCGATATGCTCCTGAAGGCAATCAAGTAGGAACAGACCGAACATGCATACTTCACACACCTCGAGGAGCAATGAACCATTCAGCGGGTAAATACAAAGTCGCGAATCTGAAGCTGGCGGCGGAAGGGGATCGCCTCATAGAATGGGCGGAATCCAGAATGCCGGTCCTGATGGCGCTGCGCGCACGGTACGCCAGGAGCAAGCCGTTCAAGGGGTACAGGATCGCCGGATGTCTTCACGTGACGAAGGAGACTGCGGTGCTCGTCAGGACGTTCGTCGAGACCGGAGCCGAGGTGAGCTGGAGCGGCTGCAACCCCCTGTCGACGAACGACGCCGTGGCGGCCTCCCTGGCGAAGCAGGGGACGTCGATATTTGCCTGGCACGGAATGAACGTCAAGGAGTTCTACTGGTGCATCGAGGAGACCCTGAAATTCCACCCGAACCTGACGCTCGATGACGGTGCCGACCTGATTTTCACGATCCATAACAAGCATCCGGAGTTTGCGGAGAAGTATGTCATCGGAGGGACGGAAGAGACCACCACGGGTGTCCACCGCCTGCGGGCGATGGCCGCGGCCTCCGCGCTCAGGTACCCGGTGATTGCGGTGAACGACGCCGAGACCAAATGGGACTTCGACAACGTGTACGGGACCGGGCAGTCGACGCTCGACGGCGTGCTGAGGGCGACAAGCGTGCTGCTGGCAGGGAAGAACATCGTCGTCGCGGGGTTCGGGCATTGCGGCAGGGGGGTCGCGCTCCGCGCCAAGGGACTCGGCGCCAACGTGATCGTCACGGAAGTGAAGGCCACCGCAGCTCTGAAGGCGACGCTCGAGGGATACCGCGTCATGACAATGGACGAGGCAGCCGGAGTAGGTGACCTGTTCATCACCGCGACCGGCGTCAAGGACGTGATCGTCGACCGCCACTTCAAATCGATGAAGGACGGAGCCATCGTCTGCAATACCGGTCACTATGACTGCGAAATAAACCTCGTCCAGCTCGCGAAGCTTACGAAACGGAAACGCGAGATCCGGATGAATAACGAGGAATACACGCTGAAGAACGGGAGGCGGCTCTACGTGCTCGCGCAGGGGCGGCTCGTGAACCTGGCCGCCGCCGAAGGCCANNGGCGTGAAGCTCTCGACGCAGGGGATAAAGATCGACAAGCTGACACCGGAGCAAATAAAATACATGGACGATTATTCCTCCGGCACCTGACCCACGGGAAAGGAGTCCTCAAACGGCGAAAGCGACCACACGGTCGCTTTCGTTGTCTCGGGACCCCGCCTGCGGCGGCGCCTACTTGATCCCCATCACCCGTTTTATCGCGAAGAGCAGGTAGTCGAAGTTGAACGGCTTCGTTATATAGTCATCCGCGCCGAGCTTCAGCGTCTCCGTCGCGGTCGAAAAGCCCACTCTCCCGGTCAGCATGATCACCTTGCAGGCCAGGTCCTTTTCCTTGATGAACTTGAGGACGTCGATACCCGACTTCACCGGCATGTTTATGTCGAGGAGCATCAGGCCGTAATTTCCCCTCTCCAGCATTGTGATCGCCTTCGCGCCGTCTTCCGCTTCGTCCAACACGAACCCCTCCGGTCCCAGCTGATCCTTGATGATCTGCCGAAGGTCGGTGTCGTCATCGGCAATGAGAATTCGTAACTGGTCCATGGTCGCGGGTAGTATTATCAAGAGCGTATATACTGAAATTAGCTCAGGAAGTCAATCAACGGGCCCGCGCCGTGATCGTCCGTTTTCTGAAACATCGTTTGCTTCCCGCAGTCTCCGGACTTCTCCTGTTCCTCCAGCCCGGGGCGGTGGCGCCTGAGGCGCCACAGGCGCCACTGCAGGCGCCGGGGGGACTGACGGGATTCCCGTACACCGAGAACTTTGACTCGGCCTCCCCCCCCCTTCTCCCCGCAGGCTGGGGATCGACAAGGAACCGTGCAGCGGAGACCCCCGACATGACTGTCAGTCAGAGTGCGTCCCGGTCGGCTCCCAACTGTGTCTGCGCGACAAACGCCACAGTTGCGCAGGCCCTCTCCTCCCCGGAATTCGACTTTGCGGGAGTCGTGCCGGAGAGGCTCACATGGTTCATGCGGCGGTCCGCGACGTTTGCCGCCTCCGTAATCCCTGAGTGTTCCACGGACGGGGGGGTGAGCTGGGAGATCACGCTGGGGGATACGCTGCGGAGCGATGGATCCGCAGCGTATGTGGAATCCGTGAGGGATCTTCCGCGTTCGCTCTCCGGGTTGCGCCATGTGAGGGTACGCTGGCGCGTCATCCCTTCGTCAACCGGGAGTGCGGGGACGATCAGGTTTGATGATATCAGCCTCACCGTCCATGCTGCCTTTGACCTGTCGCTGGTCAGGCTCAGTGTCTCCCCTCCTTTCCCGCGGTCTTCGGACCCCGTTACAGTGACGGGGATTGTGAAGAACGTGGGGCTGATGAGCATGGCGGGCTTCACGCTCGGTCTCTACCGCAACTGCGGCGACACTCTCCATCCGGAGCGGTGTGATCTCCTGGCGCTCTCAGGGCCGTCACCTGCGCTGGATCCCGGAGACTCTGTCGGGATCATACTCCCTGGAGTGAGTCTCATGGGAGGGGCAAACACGCTGCTTGGCGCCCTGCACGCCAGCGCCGACATGAATCAGTCTGATAACTGGCTCAGCCTGGAGATCATTGTTGCCTCTCTTCCGGGGGGTGTGGTCATCAATGAAATCATGTTCGCGCCTTTTGCGGGAGAAGGGGAGTATGTCGAATTCCTGAACACGGGCGATACGCCCGTGAATCTGACCGGGTGGCAGCTCATCACAGGGAGCGGGACATCGGTGAACCCGAAAACGCTGGTTCTGCCCCGCGTCCGCTCCCCCCTTTTGCCGGGAAGATGCGCCGTTGTCGCCGAGGACTCAGGACTGTTCCATTTCTTTCCCGCTCTCAAGGGGACAGACACTGAAAGGGTGGTCATCCCCCGCGTATGGGAGACGCGCCTCAACAATGCTGGAGAGGATCTTGTGCTGAAGGACCCGGGTGGTTCCGTCGCCGACTCCGTGTTCTATTCCCCCTCCTGGCACAACCCTGCTGTCATTGACAGGACAGGCCGGTCTCTGGAGCGCATCCTTGCTTCTGGGCATTCCAACGATCCCGCCAACTGGTCCACATGTGCGCTCCCGGACGGGGGGACTCCTGCAAGAGGAAACAGCGTGTCGCTCACGCGCACGGTGCCGGAGGGAGTAGTCTCCGCGTTCCCCAATCCCTTTTCGCCGGATGGGGACGGATTTGAGGATGCGACGTTGATCCGCTTCCAGATACCCCGGGGAGTGTGGTCAGCGTCGGTCAGGATTTTCGATGCCCGGGGGCGGGCTATCCGCACTCTGGCCACGTGCGTGCCTTCAACAGGTTACGGGGAGTTTCTCTGGGACGGGCGTGACCAGGAGAGGATGACCGCAAGAATCGGGATNNCCATATCCTCCTTCACCAGCCTGTAAAGATGCCACTCTTTCATGTGTCTGGCCCCCGACCTTTTGTAGAAATTGATGGCCAGTTCGTTCCAGTCGAGTACCGTCCACTCCATCCGGCCGCATCCGCG
>PMDK01000255.1:394-30490 GCA_003154425.1 Ignavibacteriota bacterium | reverse complement strand
ATGGAGACGCCGGGGAATCCCTACGACCTCACCGACAACGACAGCGACGGCATCACGAACGAGAGGCGCGACAGCGGGCCGGGGACGAAAATCGTGGGACAGGACAACATCCGCGCCTATGTGAACGCGCACTACAACATGGCCAATTTCGAAACATTCTACGGGAAGCTCGAGAACAGGCCCGCGTTCAAGGAAGGGCTCTGGTGGACCGGCGACGAGAACATGAACTGGGACGTGACGTACGATGATCTCGGAGCGGACGGCGTCCCGGGGACGCACGACCTGGGTGAAGGAGACGGCATCCCGACGGCCGGAGAGCCGGACTTTGACCAGACGGACAAGGATGAATCCGATCAGATTGGCCTGACGGGATTTCAGATGAACAGGATCAAAGGCCCGTCCCCGGCGGATCCGGTCGATGCCGTCGTCTTCTTTGGGATATGGCCTCCCGTCCTGTACCAGAAATGGACCGATCCGGTCCCGGCGAACCGGTTCGACCAGCCTGTCGTCCTCAACTATAATATCGCCTTCCTCTTCGCCTCCGGCACGTTCCGGCTTCCCCCCGGCGACCACGAGAGATTCTCACTCGCCCTGGCGTACGGGGGTGATCTCACCGAGCTGAAGACAGTGGTCAGGACCGTCCAGCAGATTTACAACGCGAACTACCAGTTTGCCGTCCCTCCTCCCATCCCGACGGCGAGTGCTGAAACCGGCGATCACTATGTCCGCGTGATGTGGACGGATGTCTCGGAGCGGGGGATCGACCCGGTGACACGCAAGAACGACTTTGAAGGCTACAGGGTGTACCGCTCCACGGATCCCGAGTTCCGTGATCCCCGTGTGATAACCAACGCACTCGGGACAGACAAGTTCGGGAACGGAGTTCCCATCGCCCAGTTCGACCTGGTGAACGGCGTCAAGGGCTTCTCCAATCAACAGATCGAGGGGGTGCACTACTGGCTGGGGACGGATTCGGGGCTCATGCACTCGTTCACCGACACGACGGTGAAGAACGGGCAGGAGTATTTCTACGCGGTCTGCGCGTACGGTCACGGTGACGATTCGCTCGGGTTCTTCCCCTCTGAGAATGCGATTACGGTCTCTCGCACGCTCCGGGGAGGGACTGTCCTCCCGGTCAATGTCGTGGACGTCAGGCCTGAACCGACGGTCCCCGGCTATATGCCGGCCACGGCGACACAGGTGAGGCACATCGCAGGAACGGGGAGCGCCACGATCGGACTCACGGTACTCGATTCGAAGTCTGTCCCCGACAACACGACATTGCTGCTCCGGTTCACCGGAGCATCGCCCGGCCGCAGGCACGCCCTCAGGTATGAGCTTGCAGACAGCCTGAGCGGGAAAGCGGTGTACTCATTCGGGTCGGACTTCCACGGAGAAGGGCGCGGACCGGTGGGGGATGGGATACTCGCCGTGGTATCAACGCCGGATGTCGCCTCGTTCGACTCTGTGAACAGCGCCTTCGCGGCGCTCAATGCAGCGCATACACCGCTGACGGTTTCAAATCTCAGCCGTGACTCGATCGATGTTTTACGGCCGGGGTATCCTTGTAATTTTACTCTGACATTCTCCGGCACGCCGGTTGATACTTCCCTTTTTGTCGTCGGCGCCCCCGCTGTTCCCGTGAAGTTCAAGGCCGTCGCAAACACACCGTCGGGGCCTGTTCCGCTGAAATGCGCCCTGCATGAAGACGTGGCGAGCAAGGACAGCACGCTCTCTCTCGCCGATGAATGGATTGATGTGTATACGTATTTCCCGTGGGATACGGCCCGCGTCTATGCCTGGCCGACATGGCGGATCAAATTCAACGCACCTACTCCCGCATCTCCCGTCGTGGCGCCTGCGCCGGGCGACGTGTACACGGCACGGATTACAAGCCCGGTCGCCAATGACGACGTGTACGCGTTCACGACGAAGGCCCAGGTGATCAGCCCCGGCCTTGCAAAACAACAGTACAGGACCGCCCCCTACGTTGTGCCGAACCCCTATGCCGGGGCCGCGAGCTTCGAGCCCCAGAAGTTTGCGACGACGGGGCGCGGAGATCGCCGGATGGAATTCCGGGGCCTCCCCGCTGGTGCAGCAGTGCGCATCTACACCGTCCGCGGCGATCTGGTCCAGACGCTTCACCAGGACGGCTCGACGAACGGATATGCGGTCTGGGATCTCCGGACGAAAGACAACCTCGATGTGGCGCCCGGGCTCTANNGGCGGGACTCCACGCACAGTCCAAGACGGGGACGACGATCGGCCAGTTTACGCTGATCGATCCCGGAGCTCGCTCCGCGGCGATGGGAGGTACCGGGGTGACGTCGTCGGCCGAAGCCGTGGCCGCCTTCTATAATCCCGGAGCGCTGGGTGCCCTGGGGAAATCGGATTTTCAGTTCACGTACAACCAGTGGCTTGCCGGCATCACCGTCAGCAACGCGATCGCCGCCGTCCACATCGGCACGATCGGAACAGTTGCTCTTGCGGTCACGAACCTGAGCTCGGGCGACATCCCGGTGACGACGGTGGAGCAGCCCCTCGGCACGGGGGAACAGTTCAATGTCAGCGATCTCCTGATCGGCCTCGGCTGGGGGATGGCGGTGACAGACAGGTTCTCGTTCGGCATACAGGTCAATTACGTCAGCGAACGCATCTGGCACAGCTCGGTGGCGGTTCTCGGGGTGAACATCGGGACGATCTACCAGCTCTCCCCCGACGGCCTCCGCATCGGCGCAAGCCTCATCAACTTCGGCACAAAGGGGCGGTTTGACGGAACGGATCTGCGGGTCTCCTACAACGAGGATCCGACACGATACGGTGCGAACAGCACGCTCCCTGCCACGCTCAACACCGACTATTTCACGCTCCCTATCGTGTTCAGGGTCGGCCTCGGTTACCCGTTCGTGCTCGACGGGGCCAACACGCTCACTCTCGCCGTTGACGCCCTTCACCCGAGCGATGAAGCGGAGAGCGTGGACCTGGGGGCGGAATGGGCTTTCCAGAGAGTTCTCTTCCTGCGCGTAGGCTACCAGAGCCTGTTTCTGAAGGATTCCGAGGTGGGGTTGACCGCCGGTGGAGGGGTGCAGTGGGACGGCCTGGGCTACGACCTCAGACTCGACTACGCCTGGGCGTCCTTCGGCAGGCTCGGCGGAGTCCAGCGTGTCACGCTCGCATTTGCATTCTGACCCGGTCCCTGTTCTTGAAATCCGCCCCCAGATGAACACCTCCGGCCAGTTTCGCACAAAGTACGGGTATTTCTCGCCGGACGGAACCGAGTATATCATCACCACGCCCGAAACCCCGCGCCCCTGGATCAATGTCATCAGTAACGGCGACTACGGCGTTACCGTTTCGCAAACGGGGAGCGGGTACAGCTGGCGGACGCACGCACAGCTCAATCGCATAACGCGATGGGAACAGGACCTTGTGCGTGATGAATGGGGAAAGTACATTTACATCCGGGATGAACGGGGACGCGTCTGGTCCGCGGGCTGGAAACCCGTCTGCGGGAAACCGGATCGCTACGAATGCCGCCATGGCATCGGGTACACCGTCATCAGCTCCCGCACCGGGGGGATCGAGACCGAACTGCTGATATTCGTTCCCAACGATGAGCCCGTTGAGCTCTGGCGGCTGAAGGTGAGGAACGCCGGCCGGAAACGCCGGAAGCTCCGGCTCTTCACGTATCTTGAATGGGGACTCGGGGCGGCGCCCGACTGGCATAGGGAGTTTCACAAGTCGTTTATCGAGACGGCATATGACGCCGGCGCGCGCGCGGTGTTTGCGACAAAACGCCTCTGGGAAGTCCCCGGGGACCGTGGCCACTGGAATACCGAATGGCCGTACGTCGCCTTCCACTCGAGCAGCCGGAGGCCCGTGGGGTTTGACACGGACAAGGAGTCATTTCTCGGGATGTACGGGAGTCTGCGCATGCCGGCGGCCGTCAGAAAAGGGAGGCTCGGAAAGCGGTCGGGCAACTGGCTCGATCCGATCGGCAGCCTCGCTGTCGACCTGGCGCTGGAAGCAGGGGAAGAGAGTGTCGTGACCTTTACGCTCGGTGCCGCCGATTCACGGTCGGAGTCGGAGGAGATCATCCGGAAATACCGCTCTGCGGACGCGGTGGAAACCGCGTTTCAGGACGTCCGCCGCCGCTGGAAGTCGCTCCTGGGAACACTCGAGGTCTCCACGCCGGACAGGGCCATGAACATCATGACCAATGTCTGGCTGAAATATCAGTCGATATCCGGCCGGCTCTGGGCCCGCACCGCGTATTATCAGACCGGCGGTGCATACGGATTCCGCGATCAGCTGCAGGACAGCCAGGTGTTCCTCCCGATCGATCCGGAAGAGACCAGGCGGCAGCTGCTGCTTCATGCACGGCACCAGTTCGCCGACGGCTCAGTCTACCACTGGTGGCATCCGATTTCGGAGGTCGGCCTCCGCAACAACATCTCCGACAACCTCCTCTGGCTCCCGTTCGTGCTGGCGAATTATCTCCGCGAGACGGCGGATTTCGGCGTCCTGCAATCTGAAGAACCGTTCATCGACGAGCGGACTCCTTCCCCCCTGTACGATCACGCCTCGCGTGCCATCGATCTCTCGCTCGGCCGCTCGAGCGCCCGGGGTCTCCCCCTGATAGGGCAGGGGGATTGGAACGACGGATTGAGTGCCGTCGGACTTGAGATGAAGGGAGAGTCGGTCTGGCTCGGACACTTTCTTTACGGCATATTGAAGGACTTCGCCGGAATCGCCGAACGGGCGGGGGATGCCCCCCGGGGGGCGCTCTACCGGGAGAAAGCGGACCGGCTCCGCACCGTGCTCAATACGGACGCGTGGGACGGCGAGTGGTATTTCCGGGCGACGAAGGACTCGGGTGAGAAGATCGGCAGCCGGGAGAATACGGAAGGGCGGATATTCCTCAATGCCCAGACATGGGCCGTGATCAACGGCGTCGCAGATTCCGTGAGGGCTGAACAGGTGATGGACGCCGTTGAGGGGAGGCTTCTCTTCAAAGACGGTCCGCTGCTGCTCCATCCTGCGTACAGGACGACCGACAGGTACATTGGATACCTGACCCGCTACGCACCCGGCATGAGGGAAAACGGGGGGGTCTATACACATGCTGCGACGTGGGCGATAGTTGCGGCGTCGGTCCTCCGGCGGGGGACGCTGGCGTTCGAGATCTATTCGAGACTCAACCCGATCCGCCGCGGCATGCATCCCGACGAGTACTGCGTTGAACCCTATGTTACTCCGGGGAATATCGAGGGACCCGACTCCGCTTTCTACGGCCGGGGCGGCTGGACATGGTACACCGGTTCAGCTGCGTGGCTCTTCCGGGTCGGCGTGGAATACATACTCGGGGTCCGCCCCGCGTTCGAGGGGCTGACAATTGACCCGTGCATTCCGCCCGACTGGAAGGAGTTCAGCGTGCGCCGGCTCTTCCGCGGTGCGGTCTATTATGTCACGGTCAGGAACCCCCGGGGCGTCCAGACAGGCGTAGCCTCGATCCTGCTCGACGGCCAGGTGCACGACGGGCGCTGCCGCGACGGCACATGGCTCCTTCCGGTATTTCAGCCGGGCTCAGAGCACAGAGTGGAAGTGATCATGGGAAACGACCGGACATCCGCCTGAAAGGAGAGATGCAACCTACGATCTGCAGCGGACGTGCATCATATGTGCTGGTTGCCCTGTTCTGCTCGGTCGCACTGGCGGCCGGACAGGCCAAACCCGACCTGGTGATCTTCGATGAGAATCCCGGAGGGGGAGACTACTATGACGCCTCATACGGGTTTTCATCCGGAGCCAGTTCGCTCACGCTTGCAGGCCCGAACGTGCCCAGGGACAAGCTTCCTGTCCTGGCGAGCCAGGCGTACTCCGGCGCGAACAGCGGGCTGTTGCAGTGGAGATCTGCCCCGGGGGGGGCATGGCGGGTTTTCCTGGCAAGTCCCGGTTGGGTGCCGCGCAACGCCGCGGGCTATGACAGCGTCGTGTTCTATGTAAATGCTCCGGTGCCTGTCGCCTCCGCCCTGCTCCCGGTTGTCGATCTCGAAGACAATACCAATCTCAGTGCGCATGCCGTCAGTCTTGCGGGATACCTTCCCTCTGGCATTGACGGCGACACGACGACATGGGAGCGGGTGAGCATTCCGCTCACTGCGTTCTCTCCCTACAACGGGTTCAATCCGGCGATTCTCAAGGACGTCAACGTCGCTCAGGGAGACGCTGACGGCGCCGTCCACACAATGTGGGTCGATAATGTCAGGATCATCGCCGCGGGACCTCCGGACACGACACGTCCGTCGGCTGTTCAGCGCCTCGTCGCGTATGCCGGCGATCAGTGCACCATGCTCCACTGGGACAGGAGCCACGACGCGAACCTGCTCGGCTATGCGGTGTACAGGGCCTCTTCGCCGGCGGGACCGTATGCGAAGGTCAACGTGGGAACGCTCGCCTCTCCGGGCTTTGCCGATCTGGCTGTCACGAACGGATCCGCCTTCTCATACGTGGTCCGGGGGGTAAGCACGAAACCGGCGGAAGGCCCTGATTCGGACACTCTTACGGTGACTCCCCGCGCGTTCACCACGGACAACGACTTTCTTGACTTCCTGGAACGTGCATCGTTTGCCTTCTTCTGGTACGAATCCAATCCCGACAACGGCCTGATAAAGGACCGGAGCACCTCCACGTCCGCTTCGAGCATCGCCTCGGTCGGCTTCGGGCTCAGCTCGATCTGTATCGGCGTCGATCACGGCTGGATCACGCGCACGGAAGGACGTGCCCGCGTCCTGGCGACGCTCAGGACGTTCTGGCGGGGGCCGCAGGGGAACGCCCCCGCGGGTGTGCTGGGTTACAGGGGCTTCTTCTACCATTTTCTCGACATGAACACTGCGACCCGATCGGGCGACACGGAGCTTTCCTCGATTGACACAGGTCTCCTGCTTGCCGGAATTCTGGACGCCGGGGAGTATTTCACGGGGACGGACTCGGTCGAAGCGGGGATTCGGGCACTCGCCGACTCGATATTCAATCGTGTGGAATGGACCTGGATGACGAACGGCGGGTCGTCGTTGACAATGGGATGGTACCCGGACGCCACCGGGAGTCACGCCTCGGGGTTCATCTCTGCGAGATGGATCGGCTACAATGAAGGGATGATACTCAACCTCCTGGGGCTCGGTGCGGTGAACAATCAGCTCCCCGCCGCTGTCTGGAACAGCTGGGTGTCGGGCTACACGCAGGAAACGTATTCGGGGTACACGTTCGTCGGTTTCCCTCCCCTGTTCGGTCACCAGTACTCGCATTGCTGGGTGGATTTCAGAGACATTGCTGATGCATACATGAGGGGGATGGGGATCACGTACGCCGAAAACACGCGACGCGCGACGCTCGCACAGCGCCAGTTCTGTATCGCGAACCCCGGTCACTTCGCCGGTTACGGCCAGAATCTCTGGGGATTGACCGCCTGCGACGGCCCTCCCCCCAACGGCTACACCGCGCGCGGGGCGCCGCCTGCACAGAACGACGACGGCACGATCGCACCCACAGCAGCGGCCGGATCGCTCCCCTTCGCGAGCGACGTGTCGATCCCCGCGCTCAGGTACATGTACTCCCAGTACAGGACGGGCATCTGGAGCCTTTACGGGTTCCGCGACGCATTCAATCCGCAGGTTTCATGGTGGGGACCGGATGAGATCGGAATCGATGAGGGTCCGATTGTGCTCATGATCGAGAACTACAGGACGCAATCGGTCTGGAACAGGTTCATGAAAAGCCCGGTGATCCAGCTCGGCCTGACGCGGGCCGGTTTCCTCCCCGTCACCGCGGGCCTCCGGCTTCCCTACAACACGCCGGCGGGACCGGCGCTGTACCAGAATTTCCCCAACCCGTTTAATCCCTCCACGATCATCGGATTTCACATCTCTGTCTCTCTGCATGTGACGTTGAAAGTTTACGATGTCCTGGGACGGGAAGTCGCGACGCTCGTGGAAAGCAATCTCGGGCCGGGCGATCACAGTGTCCAGTGGCATGCGGATTCCTTTGCCGGCGGCGTGTACTTCTGCAGGATGACCGCGGGGAGTTTTGCCGGCGCCAGGAAGATCGTTTTGCTCAAATAATGCCGCATGACCCTGCGGCGGAAAAGAGCTGACTGACGGATGACCAAGAGGCCTCTGGCTGGGTTCCTTCTTCTTGCTGTTCTCCTCCCCGTTGCCCACTGCGGTGGACCTGCCGGTCGAAGTGAACTGTCGTCCGGCGCCCGCCTCCCGGCGTGGGACCCCTTTCTGGACACGCTCCAATCGCGCACACTCCTTTTTTTCCTCACCGCGACTGATTCGGCCACAGGGCTGACGCCCGACCGATTCCCGTCGCCCTCACCCGCGAGCATCGCTGCAATGGGTTTCGCCCTGACGGCCTATCCCGTTGCCGCCGAACGGGACATCATTGCGCGCGCCGAAGCCGCGCGGCGTACGCTCTCAACGCTCAGGTTCCTGATCGCGCTCCCGCATGGTCAGGGATCAGGCGGCACTGCGGGCTACCGCGGCTTCTTCTACCATTTCCTCGGGAGGAAATCGGGTCTCAGGACGTGGAATTGCGAGCTCTCGACGATGGACACGGCCCTCCTGATGGCCGGAGTTCTGTTCTGCCAGTCGTATTTCGACCTTGGGACAGATGATGAGAATGAAATCAGGATGGCGGCGGATTCGCTCTTCAGGCGTGTCGATTGGCGGTGGGCGATGGGCAATGAAGAGGGGATCCGCCTCGGCTGGGAGCCGGAGAAAGGGTTTCACGGGATGACCTGGCGTGGTTACAACGAGGCCATGCTCCTGTATGTGCTCGCACTGGGCTCTCCGACTTTTCCCGTTCCTGAGTCGGTCTGGAACCACTGGACGTCGACGTATGTGTGGGCCGAATTCGAAGGAGAGAAATTCGTGAGCTTCGGTCCGCTGTTCGGCCATCAGTTCTCGCATTGCTGGATCGATTTCAGGGGGATACGGGATGAGTACATGAGGTCGAAAGGGATCGACTATTTCGAGAACTCCCGTCGCGCGACGTATTCCCAGCGCGCCTATGCGGCGGCGAACCCGCGCAGCTACCGTGATTATGCGGATACGATCTGGGGTTTCTCGGCCTGTGACGGCCCTCGCGACACCTCGTTCGTCGCGGAGGGGATCACGCGGGTATTTCAATCGTATGCTGCGCGCGGTGTGTCTGTCGACTGGACAAACGACGACGGGACGCTCTCTCCGGCCGCCGCCGGGGGTTCGCTCCCCTTTGCTCCGGAGATTGCCCTCCCCTGTCTGAGGGCAATGAGAAACAGGTACGGCGAACGGGTGTGGAGAAAATGCGGATTCGTCGACTCGTTCAATCCGACATACGTTACTCCTGAGACGGGTCCCCGGGGATGGTTCGACGGGGACTATCTGGGGATCGATCAGGGGCCGCTCGTGCTTATGATCGAAAACCTCCGCAGCGGCTTCGTGTGGAATGTCATGAAAAAGAACCCTTACGTCGTCCGGGGATTGAGGCGGGCCGGCTTCACCGGCGGATGGCTGGAGGGAGGCTGAGCCCATGCCCCCCCGCCCGCTGCAGACGCTTCTCATCCTCTCGGTCCTTGGCAACACCTCTTTCGCTCAGAATTCCTCCCGGGTTCCGGACGATACGCTCGCCGAGGCGGGAGGAGGCATCATCACTGCCCGGGATCTCTTCGAACGGATCGAACTCATGCCCTGGGAGGGGAAAGATCGCCGCCGGACATTTGACAGTTCGAGGGTCCAGGCTCTCGAGTCGCTCGTCGCCGAGCGGCTTCTCGCAAGCGAGGCTGCAGAGCGCGGGATCGGGTTTGACACGCTTATGCTTCTGCGTCTGGGGGGTCTCGAGAGGGAGTTTGTCAGGGATGAGCTGTACAGGAGGATGGTTGCCGACAGCGTGCGCGTCTCCCCCGGTGAGATAACAACCGGCGTGAGGAAATTTGCACTGCTTCTACGGGTCGTCGTCCTGCGCTGCTCTTCGAAGTCCGCCGGCCTGGATCTGGCGGAGAGCAGGCGCTCAGGTCCCGCCGCGGGGGGGGTCGCTCCCCCGGGATCCGGGGAGGGACTTCTCTCCCGGGATACTGTGACGGTGGAATTCGGGATTGCCGACGAGTCGCTTGAGGATCACGCCTATGCGCTGGACTCGGCTCATCCCGTGTCCGCGCCGTATCTTTCTGAAAACCTCGGCTGGGTCGTGCTCCTCCTTATCGATGCGCAGACGAATCCCCGGTACGCGCAACAGGATGTCTCAAAGCAGATTTCCACTGTACGGGACATCCTGCGGTGGCGGAAGGCCCGTACCAGGGGGAGAGAATTTATGGCTTCCGTTCTCAGCCCGCATAAAGCCGTGGCGGACAGGCATCTGCTCGGCCTCCTGGCCGGATCGATGTATGCGATCGTCATGTCCGACTCCGCCGCCCACAGGAGTCAGGGGAGGTTCCTTCTTGCCCCCGAGGAAATCGATCATCTCGAGGCAGACCTGCGCCCGTATCTCTCTCGCGAGCTGGTCGTCATGCCCGGCGGCCCGTTGAGCCTCGGCATGGCGATCCAGGCGTTCCGGATTGAGCCGTTCTCTTCCCCTTCCCTGAGACGGAGCACATTTCTCTCTGTCCTCAACGAAAGCGTGAAGAGAATCGTCGAAGAAGAACTCCTGGCCCGGGAGGGGTACCGGTTGCACCTCGGGAATTCCCCGCCGGTGAAGCACGATCTCGCAGCGTGGAGTGACAACTGGCGTGCACTGATGCTGGAACAGAGCATACCGGGGAGCGAACCGGATGAGGAAGATGAAATGGAAGTGTTGATTGAGAACGGCAGGCATATCGATCCGTCGTACGAAGTTGACGTGCGGGAGATTCTGACCGACAGTCTCTCACAGGCTCTTCAGTGCATGGAGCTGTTGATCGGCGGTACCGACATGGCAGACCTGGCGCGGAGAGTATCACGACGGCCGGGCTGGTCCGGGCGGGGAGGGGAATCAGGCTTCTTTCATGTTCGTTCATACCCTGAACTTGGCATGCGGGCTCTCGCCTCTGACACAGGCAGGCTGATCGGGCCTGTCGCAGTGAAAGGGGGATACTCCGTCTTCAGAGTTCTCGCCAGGCGCGGACCGGCCGGCAACGGGGGAGTGACGCTTGACTCATTGCGGCGTCTGCTTCGTCCCGGAATTCGCTACGAGAAGCGCCGGCACGTGATCGACCGTTTCATAGCGGGTCTGGCGCAGAAGTTCGGCGTGAAAATGTACTACGACAGGCTGCAGAAGATCGATATTCTCCGGCACAATATGTTCACCCGGCGTCTCATCGGCTTCGGTGGAATGATGAACGCCGCCCCCGTGTTGAAGCCTCAGTGGGGCTGGGTCCGGGAATACCTCCGGGCGAATCATCAGGTGCCGTGATGCCGGCACGTTCCCGACATGTCCGGCTTCTGAACGGCGTCTGGGACATCGCTCCGGGAACGGCCGAAGCCCCGTTGGGAGGCCGGGGAGCGAAGATCCCCGTTCCGTCACTCGTGGATTGTGCCGCCCCGCCGTACGACTGGCAGTCGTTCTCCTATCACTGGTATCACCTCGCCTTCCGGATCGACATCGCTGAGCGGCGGGAGAGCGCGACGATCCGGATCGGTCAGGCGATGTTCGGGACCAGCGTGTGGCTGAACGGAATCCGCCTCGGGGGAGACATTGCCTGCTACACCTCGCAGGAGTATGATGCCTCGCAGCACCTCCGCTATGACCGCGAGAACGAGCTCGCCGTGCGCGTCGGCCTGAAAGTGACTCTCCCCCCGGAGAGTGCCGTCGGCAGCGATCAGGAGCGGCAGACGTTCATCCCCGGCATCTGGGGGGATGTGACACTCATACTTGCGGGGAATCCGCGCATCGCGCTCGTCCAGGTGATCCCCCGGAACCGGGAATCCACGGCGGAGGTTAATGTGACGCTTCACAGCTCGGCCGCCTCCCCCGTGCCGGTGAAGCTCGTCTCCCGCCTTTGTGAGCACATCTCCGGCCGTCCTGTCGGGAGCGTCCAGAATATCGTCTCCGGGACGGGCGCGGCGGGGGAAAGCGTCCATTCGTTCATACACACGGTCAACCCGCTCATCCCCTGGAGTCCGGATCGTCCGTTCCTGTATGATCATTCTGTCGACGTCGTCGTTGAAGAGGACGTCGTGGACACGCTTGTGACAAGGTTCGGCATGAGGGAGTTCCGCGTACAGGAAGGGAGGTTCTTCCTGAACGGCAAGCGGATATTCCTGAAGGGGGGGAACATCGCCTTCCACCGGTTCCTGTCCGACGCGGAAAGGGGGCTCCTTCCGTGGAACGAAGACTGGGTCAGAAAGCTTCTGGTGGAGATACCGAAGTCGCACAATTTCAATTTCCTTCGTGCGCACATCGGGCAGATGTACAGCAAGTGGTATGACATCGCGGACGAAGGGGGGATGCTCCTGCAGAACGAATGGATGTTCTGGACTACGACCGGGACCGAGGCGCAGATCACGAAAGAGTTCACCCGGTGGGTGCAGGATAACTGGAACCACCCGAGCATCATCATATGGGACCCCCTGAACGAGAGCTCCGATCCCGTCGTCCAGGACGACGTGGTGCCGAAAATGAAACAGCTCGACCCGACCCGGCCGTGGGAATCCGTCGATTTTCTCGAAGAGCATCCGTACATTTATTCGCTCGGCCCGGTCCTGAACGCGGAGAGGTTCGGCTTCGCCCGGGGCCTCCGCGAGATAGAGGATTCGCAGGCCCCCAAGATGCTGAACGAATTCCTCTGGTGGTGGCTCGACAAGGAGAACAACCCGACGGTGTTGACAGAGGATGTCGTCGAGCGATGGCTCGGGAGGGGATGGACAAAAGAGGGACTCATTGCGCATCAGTCATTTCTGGCGGCGGAGCTCGTGGAGCTGTTCCGCCGGATGCGTGTGGACGCCATTCAACCGTTCGTCTACCTGAGCAACAATGCGGGACCCACAGGACACTGGTTTCTCGGCGACATCGCCGGCCTGGTCCCCAAACCCCTTCTCGCGACGCTGAAAAACGCGTTCGCCCCCTTCGGTGTGAGCGTGGAGATGTGGGACAGACATTTTGCGGCTGGGGAGACCCGGAGCGTCCGGATGTTCGTGTTCAATGACGACCCGCTGGCGCATGAAGGGACGCTCCGCTACGGCATCGTGCGCGGCCGTGACACATGGCTGCACGAGGCCCGGGAGCGCCTGAGCGTCGGTCCGTCCGGGTGCAGCATAGTTCCGGTGCAGCTGAAGTTTCCGGACCAGCCGGGCCCCTACGAAATTGTCGCGGAACTCTCCGGAGAGGAGGGACGCTGCTCCGAAAGCAGAAAGGTCGCACACGTCTCGGGCGAAGTGCGGGAGGACTCCGTGCGCGGCCTCCGCTGCCTCCTGGGGGATTCCCGCGGTGAAGTGACAGGGTTCCTTTCCCGGCATGGCCTCCTCACCGTGGAACTCGCTCCGGGGGATCTCCCCGGGTGCCCCCTCATCGTGGTGGGGGAAGGGATGCTGCGCGCTCCGGAGTACATCGGGAATATCCCCGCGATCACCCGGGCTGTCATGGAAGGTGCCCGCCTCATCGTGCTCGAGCCCGAGTTCGGCAACAGAGAGAAGGAGACACTCGTGGTCATTGAAGGCGTCAGACTCTCGATCGAGCGGCGCACGGATATGGACAGGGGCGGATACGATTCCTATGTCTTCCCCGAGGATGTCTCCCACCCCCTCTGGAGAAACATCGGGGTCGATCATCTGAGGATGTTCAATGGCGCGTTCGGGGGGGAGATGGTCTCGCAGCACACTGTCAGTGCTGACGTGCCGATGGAAGTTCTCGCCAGGTGCGGTCTGCATCTCGCCCACGCGGCGGTGATGTTCACAAGCATCGGACGGGGGTGCATCGTCGTCTCCCGCATCCAGACAAGGGGACGTCTGGCGGCGGCCGGCGAAGGGGATGACCTCTTTGCCAGGAGGATGGATCCGGTGGCGTGCCAGTACATGCTCAATCTCGTGACGGCATTCCTGCGGGGGGGGCATACCTCGTGAACAGATCTCCGGTCCGGACATTTCTCTGCGCGCTCCCGTTCCTCGCGGCGTTTGCGGGCTGTACGGGGGCCGGGGACGGACGGACCCGGATCACGTTCTGGGCCCTGGGGGCGGAAGGGGAACACGTGGCGAAATTGATGCCGGCATTCAGCAAACGGCATCCCGAGATTGACGTCAGGGTTCAGATCATTCCATGGAATGCCGCGCATGAAAAGCTCCTGACGGCGTTCGCGGGGGAGTCATTGCCCGACATGTGCCAGCTCGGGAACACCTGGATCCCGGAATTCAGGACGCTGAACGCCATCGAGGACCTGACGCCCTGGGTCGCGGCGTCGGGGTCGGTGCGCGGCTCCTCCTATTTTCCCGGGATCTGGGACACGAATGTCATCGATTCGCTCCTGTACGGGGTTCCCTGGTACGTCGATACACGCGTTCTCTTCTACAGGTCCGACCTTCTCGCCGCGGCCGGATACGCGAAGCCCCCGGAATCATGGGAGGAGTGGTTCGACCTCTCGGCGAAAATGCAAAAACGGTTTCCGGGGAGCTACGCAAACTTCTTTTCGACAAACAACGAATGGGCTCCCCCGGTGATCCTGGGGCTCGAGAAGGGCTCGTCGCTGCTGAAAGAGAATAACACGGCGGGGGATTTCAGCGGTCCGGAGTTCACGGCCGCGATGCACGTCTTTTATGCCTTCTTCAGGAACGGCTGGGCGCCGGTGAAGACGGCACAGATCGTGAGCGTGTACCAGGCGTTTGCCGAAGGATTCTTCGCCATGTACATCACCGGCCCNNTTTCGCTCGCCGGGGGATCGAGCCTCGTCATGTTCAGCGCTTCGAAGCACAAGGCGGCGGTCTGGAGCCTGATAGAATACCTCTCGGAGCCTGAGCAGCAGCTCGAGTTTTACAGGCTCACCGGAGATCTGCCGGCGCGCGTCGAGACGTGGCACGACTCCTCCCTGTCGCACAACAGGTACGCCGCGGCGTTCTTCCGTCAGCTGAACAATGTCAGGGCGACCCCGAAGGTCCCCGAATGGGAACAGATCGCACAGAAGGTGCGCGAGTACGCCGAACTCATCACGATGGACCAGTTTACAGTGGAAGAGGGCCTCAGGGCGCTCGACCGGGAAGTGAACGTGATACTCGAGAAACGGAGATGGCTCCTGCATGGACGGTAAGAGGGCGGTGATACTGTTTCTCGGCCCGGCACTGGCCGCGATCGGTGTGTTCTTCTTCCTCCCTGTTCTCGCGGCGTTCGCACTCAGTTTCACGGACTTCGACATTTACGCGCTCGGCAATTTCGAGTTCGCCCGGTTCGTCGGCTTCAAGAACTACACCCAGCTTTTGACTGACCCCCTGTTCTGGAAGGCGTTCCGGAACACGCTCGAATTCCTCCTGATAGGGGGTCCTCTCTCGATCGGGGTCTCGCTCGGTGCGGCGCTGATGATACAATCGAAACTCGTCCGCTGGAAGGGGTTCTTCCGCACCGCGTATTTTACGCCGGTCGTCACGACGCTCGTCGCGGTCGCCGTCATCTGGCGGTTCATCTACCATCCCCGGTTCGGGCTCCTCAACTACCTCCTGTCGTTCGTCGGGATCGGCGCCGTCGACTGGCTCGGCGATCAGCACTGGGCGATGCCCGCGATAATACTGATGGCGGTCTGGAAGAACTTCGGCTACAATATGGTCATATTCATCGCGGGGTTGCAGAACATTCCCGCGGAGCTCTACGAGGCCGCCTCGATTGACGGGGCAGGCCGCCTGCAGCAGCTCCGGACCATAACGGTGCCGCTCCTTGCTCCCACGACCGTGTATATCAGCATCCTCACGATGATCGGATACTTCCAGCTGTTTTCCGAGCCTTACGTGATGACGCAGGGGGGGCCACTGAACTCGACGCTCAGCATCGTTCTGCTGATGTACCAGCAGGGTTTCCGGTGGTGGAACATGGGATATTCGGCCGCGCTGGCATTCGTCCTGTTTGCCTTCATCCTGATGGGCTCACTGGTCCAGTCCCGCATCCAGAAGCGATGGGAGGCGTCATGAAGGCTCCGGCCACGATCCTCCTGTATGCTCTCCTGAGCTTCGTCGCGCTCCTGACGCTGGCCCCGCTTGTGTGGATGGTCTCCGCCTCCCTGATGCCCACCGGGGATGCGAGCGCATTTCCCCCCCCCTTCCTCCCGTCGCGGGTAACATTTGCGCATTACGCGAGGCTGTTCACGAACCTGAATCTCGCGCGGTACCTTTTCAACAGCGCATTTCTTGCCGTGAGCGTTACCGCGATCTCTCTTGTTGTCAATTCCATGGCGGGGTACGCATTCGCGAAATACCGGTTCCGCGGGAGGGACCCCCTGTTCAAGCTCCTGATCGCGTCGATGGTCATCCCGTCGCAGGTGACGATGCTCCCGCTCTTCCTTATGCTCAACAAGATGGGAGCCGTAAACTCCTACATCGGGGTCATCATCCCCGGGATGGCGAGCGTGTTCGGCATTTTCCTGATACGCCAGTTCGCCCTCTCGATCCCCGACAGCCTCATCGAGGCGGCGCGGATCGATGGCGCCGGCGATTTCAGGATATACCGGTCGCTGATACTCCCCCTGTGCAAACCGATCCTCGTGACGCTCGCCATCTTCACGTTCATGGGGACCTGGAACGATTTCCTCTGGCCCCTCATCGTCATGACGGATGACTCCATGTACACGCTTCCCGTGGCGCTGGCGAACCTCTCGCTGGAGCACGTGCAGGATACCGAGCTTATGATGGCGGGGTCGGTCATGACGATCGCCCCTGTCCTCATACTCTTCGCCGCGGTGCAGCGGCACTATATCAGCGGAATCATGGCGGGAGGGCTTAAGGAATAAGCGGGGTCAGTTCCTTGAATCTTGCGGCGGAACGTCGTACAATACACCCCTCAGCGCTGATTTCCCCCTCCAGAACGAAAGGCCTTCATGATCCGCCAGGCAATCCTTCCGGCTTTGACAATTCTCCTTCTCGCACCTTCCCTCTCTGCCCGGCCGGGTCATTCACCGGGTGATGCGGGGGGGGAGAGCCGGGAGCAGAAAATGATCGATTCACTCCTCCGTGTCATGACGATCGACGAGAAAGTCGGTCAGCTTGTTCAATACTCGGGCTGGCACCGGGATTCCCTTTCGGGGCCGTCGGTTTCCCCCGTGCAGGAGCAGCTGATACGGCAGGGACGGATCGGGGGAATATTCAACCTCTTTGGTGCGAAGGCGACACACGATGCACAGAAAGTTGCCCTGGAGGGATCGCGCCTGAAGGTCCCGCTCCTCTTCGGGCTGGACGTCATACACGGGTACCGGACAACATTTCCCATACCGCTCGCGGAGGCAAGCAGCTGGGACACCGCCATGGTGGAACGGGACGCACGCATTGCCGCTGCCGAAGCGGCCGCCTCCGGTGTCAACTGGACATTCGCCCCGATGGTGGATATCGCGCGCGACCCCCGCTGGGGGCGGATTGCCGAGGGTTCGGGGGAGGATCCTCTTCTCGGTTCGCTCATGGCGGCTGCCCGTGTACGGGGATTTCAGGGGAGGGATCCCGCCTCTGACGTCTCGATCGCCGCATGCGCGAAGCACTTTGCCGCCTACGGCGGGGCTGAGGGGGGGAGGGACTACAACACGGTGGACATGTCCGAGCGGACGCTCCGGGAAGTGTACCTTCCCCCCTACAAAGCCGCCGTGGACGCAGGCGCACTGACGGTGATGAGTTCGTTCAATGAGATCGGCGGGGTCCCGGAGTCGGAGAACGAGGCGCTCCTCACCGGTGTGCTGAGAAATGAATGGGGATTCCGCGGATTCGTCGTCTCCGACTGGACCGCGATCACAGAGCTGATCGCTCACGGCGTGGCACGCGACACTGCCGAGGCCGCCGCCCTGGCATTCAATGCGGGGACCGACGCTGATATGGAGTCCGGCGCGTACCGCCTCTTTCTCCCCCGGCTTGTGCGGGAAGGGAAGGTCAGCGCGGCCCGTCTGGATGAGGCCGTGCGGCGCGTCCTCCGCGTCAAGTATGCGCTCGGCCTCTTCGATGACCCCTACCGGCACGGCAGCGAAGAAAGGGAGCGATCGACGCTTCTCAGTCCTGATCACATCGCGGGGGCCCGGGACGCAGGGAGGAAATCGATCGTCCTCCTGAAGAATTCGGGGGGCGTCCTTCCTTTGCCGAAGGCCATATCCTCCATAGCCGTGATCGGTCCCCTGGCAGATGACAGGACTGACCCCCTGGGTCCCTGGGACGCTGTTGGCCGGCCGCAGGATGTCGTCACGCTTGTGGACGGGATCCGCAACGCGCTCCCCCCTTCCGCACGGATTCTCTATGCGCAGGGATGCGCGATAGAGGGGGATGACAGGAGTGGAATAGCTGCAGCGGTGGAAGCGGCGAAGAATGCGGATGCGGTCGTAGTCGCCGTCGGCGAATCAAGTGCGATGAGCGGAGAAGCTGCCAGCCGCTCGACACTGGACATTCCGGGGATCCAGAATGCCCTGATCGAAGCCGTTGCCGCCGCGGGGAAGCCGGTCGTGCTCGTGCTCATGAACGGTCGCCCGCTCTCTATCACCTGGGCTGAGGCGCACATCCCCGCGATCCTGGAAGCGTGGTTTCTCGGCGTCCAGACCGGGAATGCCGTCGCCGACATCATCTTCGGGGACTACTCTCCGTCAGGGAAGCTTCCGGTGACGTTCCCGCGGACCGTCGGGCAGGTGCCGTTCTATTATAATCACAAAAACACCGGACGGCCGCCGGCGGATACGATGAAGTTCACCTCCCGGTACAGGGACCTCCCGAGTACCCCCCTCTTCCCCTTCGGTTACGGGCTCAGTTATACGACGTTNNACCGTCGGCATCCGCGTCAGGAACACCGGAGCCCGGGCCGGGGAAGAAGTCGTGCAGCTTTACGTGCGTCAGGATGTCGGGAGCATCACGCGTCCGGTCAGGGAACTGAAGGGGTTCCTCAAAGTAATGCTCGCGCCGGGCGAGTCGCGGCATGTGGAGTTCCCGCTTTCGGGGAGGGATCTCCTGATGTATGACGGCGCGATGAGGCGCGTTGTGGAGCCGGGGCCGTTCACGGTGTTTGTCGGCGCGAACTCCCGGGACCTGACGGAAGGACACTTCAGCGTGAGAAAGAAGTGAGGGGAACGGAAGAAAGGCAAATGGAAGGCAAAAAGAAGGCAAAAAGAAGGATGACATCATGACAGTGACCGATGTGACTTTAGGGGTCGATATCGGCGGTACGAACACGAAGTTCGGCCTTGTGGACAGGGGAGGGAAATGCATCGCGGAGATGTCAATAGCGACGAACGCCCACGAGCCGGCGGAGAACCTGATCGCCCGCCTCCATGAGAAGGTCGAGGAGATGCGCCGGCCCCTGTCCGGGAAATACGAGCTGCGAGGGGTCGGCATCGGCGCGCCCAATGCCAATTATTACAGGGGAACGATTGAAAACCCCCCGAACCTGAGCTGGAAGGGGGTCGTGGACATGGCTGCGCTCATCAGGAAGTACTATGACCTCCCCGTGGCGGTTACCAACGACGCGAATGCCGCTGCGCTCGGCGAGATGCTCTACGGCGCCGCACGGGGGATGAAGAACTTCATTGTGATCACACTCGGGACGGGGCTCGGAAGCGGGATCGTTGCCGGGGGTGAATTAGTCTACGGCGCCGACGGGTTCGCGGGTGAGATAGGGCACACGACTGTCGACCCCGAGGGGCGGGAATGCGGGTGCGGAGGACGGGGGCATCTTGAAACGTACGCGTCTGCCGGGGGGATCTGCAGGACTGTCAGCGAGCTGCTTTCGGTCCGCCGCACTGAAAGCGAGCTGCGTGCGATCGCCCCGCGCGACCTCACGTCCATGATGATCGCCGGGGCTGCGGGACGGGGCGACGGCATCGCGAAAGAGGCGTTCGAATTCACGGGGCGGATACTCGGGATGAAACTGGCGGACTCCGTCGCCCACGTGAGTCCCGAGGCGATCATACTGTTCGGCGGGCTGGCCGCCGCCGGGGCGCTCATCTTCGATCCGACGAAACGGTCGCTCGAGGAGTACCTCCTCCCCATATTCAGGGGCAAGGTGCAGCTGCTCCCGTCGGGGCTGAGGGAAGGGGACGTGGCCGTCCTCGGCGCAAGCGCGTTGATATGGAACGAAATTCTCAAAGAACGAAAATGATGAGGCATGAAATGGGACGACGCACACGGCTCTCGACACTATTTCTCATGGGTCTTGCCATGAGCTCATTCACGGGAACTGCCCGTGCACAGGGGGATATCGAAGGGAAGGTCGCTGCGGTACTGAAACAGATGACGCTCGAAGAAAAGATCTCCATGCTCGGCGGGACCGGGTTTGCGTCAAAGCCCCTGGCCCGTCTCGGGATCCCCTCCCTGAACATGACAGACGGACCTGTCGGTGTCCGCTGGGAGCGGTCGACCGCGTTCCCGGCGAGCATTGCGATGGCGGCGACATGGGATCCTCCGCTCATTCGCCGCCTCGGCGAGGCGCTCGGTGTCGAGGCGAAAGCCAGGGGACGGAACATGCTCCTGGGCCCCTGCATCAATATCAACAGGGTCCCGGTGGGGGGGAGGAGCTTTGAGAGCTTCGGTGAGGATCCGTATCTCATGTCCCGGATGGCGGTCGAGTACATCAGGGGGGTCCAGTCGCAGCATGTCATCGCGTGCGCCAAGCATTTTGCCGCCAACAACCAGGAGTTCGAACGGACGACGATCGATGAAAAAGTGGATGAGCGGACGCTGAGGGAGATCTACCTTCCGGCGTTCAAGGCCGCGGTCCAGGAGGGAGGAACGCTCTCGGTCATGTCGGCGTACAACAAGCTGAACGGGCACTGGTGCAGCGAAAATGTGGACCTCCTGACCGGCATACTGAAGAACGAGTGGGGGTTCAGGGGGTTTGTGGTGTCAGACTGGGGGGCCGTGCACAGCACGGTCCCGACAGCCAACGCGGGGCTCGATATCGAAATGCCGACGGGGGATTTCCTCAACGAGCGTCTCCTCCTCCCCGCCCTGAAGAACGGCGACGTGCGTGAATCGGTCATCGATGACAAGATCACCCGCATGTTGCGGGTGATGTACACGGCCGGCCTTTTCGAACCGCCCCAGGCTCCGGAGGGGGGCGCCGTCAACTCTTCCGGACACGGGTCGCTCGCCCGTACGGTCGCCTCCGCCGGCATGGTGCTCCTGAAGAACCGGGAGAGTGTTCTCCCGGTCGATCCGTCACGCGTACATTCGATCGCCGTCATAGGCCCCAATGCCGCGGTGGCGAGGACCGGGGGTGGGGGGAGCGCGTATGTAACGGCGTTCTACGGGGTGAGCCCGCTCGAGGGGATCACGCTAAAGGCGGCGGGAAAGATGCTGGTGCGCTCTGCCCCCGGCTGTCTCATGGCCGGGGATATTCTCACGCTGGATTCGACCGCGCTCCGCCCCCCCTCCGCCGCTGAAGGGATGACCGGCTTGCAGGGAGAGTACTTCGCCAACGAGGAGTTCCGTGGGATCCCCGCGTTGACCCGGATCGACAGGCAGGTCGACTTTGACTGGGGAGGAGACGCTCCGGAGAGAGGGCTCCCGCGGGATCACTTCTCAATCCGCTGGACGGGATCGATCATTCCCCCGGAGAGCGGAGATTTTGAGCTGAGCATAAGCAGTGACGACGGTTCCCGGCTGTACGTCGACGGAGAGCTCTTCATCGATAACTGGGGGAAACACGCGCGGGTCACAAAAAGCAGGCCGATCAGGTTCGAGAAGGGGAAAGCGGTCGCCGTGAAGCTCGAATACTACGAGAATGACGGCGGGGCTCTCGTACAGCTCGGATTGAAGCCGGCACAGGACAACCTCCTCGCTTCCGCAGTCGAGCTGGCGAAGAAGTCCGACCTGGCGATCGTGTGCGTGGGGAATTCGAATGAGATCGAGACGGAAGGGATCGACCGCACGTCCATTGCGCTCCCCGCCGCTCAGGACGAACTCGTGGAGGCGGTCGCAAAAGCGAACCCGCGCACCGTTGTGGTTCTCACGACGGGGGCGCCTGTACTGATGCCGTGGGTCGACCGGGTCGCCGGGATCCTCCAGGCATGGTTCGCCGGCCAGGAAGAGGGGAACGCTCTTGCCGACGTACTCTTCGGAGACGTCAACCCCTCGGGAAAGCTCCCGGTCACGTTCCCGGGGGCGTGGGAAGACACACCGGCGCTCGCATCGTACCCGGGGCGGGAGGGGAAGACGGAATACACTGAGGGGATATTTGTCGGATACCGGTTCTACGACAGGGAGAAGAAAGAGGTGCTCTTCCCGTTCGGCCACGGGTTGTCGTACACCCGTTTTTCGTACGGACCGGTGAAGGTCTCGGCCCCTTCCGTGGGGTCAAAGTACGCCCGGGAGGTCAGGCTTGATGTGACGAACAGCGGCGATCGTCCGGGGGAAGAAGTCGTGCAGGTCTATGTCGGCGACCGGCACGCGCCCGTTCCCCGGCCCCCCGCGGAGCTGAAGGCGTTCCGGAAAGTGTCCCTTGCTCCGGGGGAGAAGAAGACCGTTCTCGTCACGCTCGATGAATCGTCGTTTGCGTACTTCGATGCCGCATCGGGGAAGTGGACCGTGGCCCCGGGGACGTTCGAGATTCTTGCGGGAAGCTCCTCCCGCGATATCCGATCCCGTGCAACGACCGACATCAGATAAAACGACAATGAAAACCCCGCTCATTGCACTCTCCCTTCTCCTTGCGGGCGCTCTGCCTCCTGGGAGCGCTGTACGGGCCCAGGGCACAATTCCGTTCGCGGAGTTCTTCGTGGATTCGACGCTCCGCATCGATTACTACCATGCCGGATCGAAAACGGAGGAATCGATCACGCTCGACCGCCTGTACAGGCAGGGCGCCTGGGCAGGGAGCACGCGTCATCTTCTCGATCCCTTTAGCCTTGGACGGTATTCCGCGAGTGTGTACGATGCCGCTTCCGGACGACTCATATTCTCCCGGTCGTACGATTCCTATTTCGGGGAATACAGAACGACCGACCCGGCGAAGAAAGGGATAAGGCGCACATACCATGAATCCGTTCTCGTCCCGCTGCCGCGCCGTCCGGTCAGGGTCGAATTCGAGCAGCGCGACAGGCGGAATGTCTACCATCCCCTGTTTTCGTGCCAGGTCGATCCTGCGGACTACCATATCGTCAGGGAATCCCCTTCACGGGGCGACAGCGTCTACGCGGTGACCGTGAACGGCCCGCTTCACGAGAAGGTGGACATACTTGTCGTGGGCGAAGGGTACACGCTGGAGGAAAAGGGGAAATTCGAATCCGATCTGAAAAAGTATTACGGGGTCTTCTTCTCGTGGCAGCCGTACAAAGGCAACAGGGAGAAATTCAATTTCCGCGGCATATTCTCCCCCTCGCCGGAGGACGGTGTGGACGAGCCGCGCCAGGGGGTGTACAGGCATACGCTCCTCGGGGCATCGTTCAATTCGCTGGACTCCGACCGCTATCTCCTTGTGGAGGACAACAAAACTCTGCGGGACGTCGCGGCGCAGGCTCCCTACGATGCGCTCCTGGTCATGGTCAACAGCAAGCGGTACGGCGGTGGGGGGCTGTACAATGGCTACTGCTGCTTCACGAGCGACGGCACGTGGAACGAGCATGTCATGCTTCACGAGTTCGCTCACTCATTCGCCGGGCTGGGGGATGAGTACTACACGTCGGACGTCGCATATGAAGATTTTCTCGAGCGGGCCGTGGAGCCCAATGAGCCGAACATCACGGCGCTCCTTGATCCCTCAAAACTCAAATGGCGTGACCTCCTCTCACCCGGAATCAGCATCCCGACGCCATGGGGTCAGGCGGTCTACGACAGCCTGGGCGCGCTCAGGGACAGTCTCACGCACATGCGGGGGGATATCGTGACAGGGAAGGGGGCTTCGCACGAAGAGATCGCGGCGAAGACGGCCGCGATCGACACGACGCTCCGCAGCGTGAACGCGCGGCTCTCCCGGTTCTTCCTCGATCACCCGCTGCGCGGCAAAGTGGGCGCGTTCGAAGGGGCGGGATACCTTCCGAAGGGATTCTACCGCCCCACGGTCAACTCGCTCATGAACGTGTTCAATCGTGAGGAGAAGACCTACTACCCCGTCAACGAGCGTGCAATAGGTCGGATGATCGACTTCATTTCCGAGTGATCACTGCTATTCGATCCGCAGGATGGCGATCCCCGAAGAAGGGATGAGGATGGGGAAACCCGCGGCTTTTCCCCGCCGTTCGGTCAGATCACTTTCATAGAACGTTTCCCTTCCGGCGCCGTGCCACGTCAGCCGGACTTCCGTCTCCCCCCCTCCTGCGTTGTAGAGATGCAGTATCCAGCCCTTCCCCTCCGAGGCCGGTTTCAGCGATGTGGCGATAACCGATGACGGTTCGACTGTAAGGAGCGACGTCCCTGGTGTGAGTCCCTCCCCGGGGGGTGCCGGGATGAGGGGCTGCGACACGCCGATGCCCGCCCGCTCGGCCTCAGCGGGGTCAAACGCCCCGTGGGGGGTGACCGCGTAGCGGAAAACGGCTTCCCCCTCCTGGTCGGCCTTGTAGTTCGTGTGCCAGTAATTGTTCATGACGTAGGAATAGATCCTCCCTCCCCGGCCCGCCCTCTCCTTCCACGACCTCACGCCTCCCTGGTTCTGTGTCTCGTCGGTCATCGTCCCCGTCTCGATGAGCGGTGCGTCCGGAACTGCGATCAGGACCCCCGTGCTGTCGTTCGACACGTCGGCCCAGTGCTGCGCACAGAAGTAGTCCCTGCACGACCCCGGGAGCTGGTCGCTGTCGGGCCGGATGACGGCGAATGCGTTGTCTATCCTTGTGGTCGCTCCCGGGATGTTGAACGGAAATCCGAAATGTACGCTTTCCTTCTCCCGCGCACCCGACTTCCACAGCGTGTCGATGATGTCCAGTCGCGAGACGCCCCCCGTCATCCGTACGGTCCGCGTGAGTCTCCTCCCCCCCGGCGGGCTCGATTGAATGGCAATCGCTGCGACGAGCGGGCCGTTGTCGGTCACACGCACAGAAACATGCGTGTCCGACGAAGCATTTTTCGGGTCCCTCCCGGCAACGTAGATATACTGGTTAAGGCCAGCACCGCCGGTAGAATCGACGAGGTTATTCCCCCCCGACGTCAATCTGCTGATCACCCCGGAGACGGGGTGTACAGTGGCTTCCACTGTTCCGCTCCGTATCGTGGTTCCCGATACCGATGCTCCGGAAATGGGTGAGAACGGTTCCCCGGGCTCGAACCGGACCCTGAGGCATCCAAACGGAGGAACGTCCCGCACGAAGAGGGCCGTCTCTCCGGAGGAAACCCGCTGCGCGGGAACAGGTACCCCCCTGCCGTCACGCGCACGGAGCCCTGCGAGCAGAACATTCTCCGGAAGAAGAACCAGGTCGGTCCTGGGCCACGAGCAGGTGTTGAATATGTCGACGGCACGGACCGGACCTGCAGGAAACGGCTTCACGATCCCCCCTCGCATCGTGCGTTCCCCCTGCTCCGCCGACCTGAGGAACGCGAGTTTATAGTCCCACTGGGCTTTCACATCCGGGCTGTCCGGTTCGCTGATGGAGTTCGAAGCCCCCCAGGTATGTTCGTCAAAGAGGTGCACCCCCCTCCATGCGGCGGAGACCGCCTCCGGTCTGTATGCCGCGGGATCGACGAGCGCGTAGAGTGTCTCGGTCTGTGAGAGCTGCTCTGCCGTGTTCCTGTTCTCTGCGAGCTCCCGTGCCGTGGAGGCCGCCCCGTCCTCCCAGTAAGGGGTAAGATCACCCATCCGGACGGGAAGCGAGCTCCCGTACTTCCGTTCAAACTTCTCAAAGAGCTCTTCAGTCGTCGCGATCGCAAACCGGGGGGAGGCGTATTTCTCGTTCCACGCCCGNNGTGGACTCGGCCCCGCCGAGTTCCCCCATGTTCAATCCGTGAAACCAGGAGTAGCCGCGACCCGCCATCCAGAAGAGGACTGTGTCCTGTCCGGATGCGGATACCCAGTAGAACGGACTGTCCCCCCACGTCTTCAGTGCGAATCCGATCCTGTCCCCGCCGTCGGGGAGCGAGGGAACATAGTTGGGACCGCTCGAGAGGTATCGTATTCCCGAGTGCCGGAGCGCCGGCACAATCGAAGAGCTGTACGCGGGTATGTCGCTTATCATCGAGCCCCGTATCGGAACGCCGAACCCGGCGGCCGTCTTTCGTGCGTAATCCGTGATGTGGAACAGCTCTTCCGGCCTGCAGAGTCCCGTGAGGACATTGGAGTAGAGGCCGTTCAGGCCGATCCAGCCCTTCCCGATCGCTCCGGCGAGCCGGCTCTTCCGGCCGGGAGACGCGGCCGAAATGTAGCTTTCGAGCGGCCACATCACCTCGATATTCCATTTGAACCGGGCTCCTTCCGGATACCCGGCTGTCCTTTCTGCAATGTCGATTCCCTCGTCGATATAGCGCATATGGTTCTTTTCGACGACCGCCTGATATGCCGAGTATCCGATATCCGTATGCGAGTGGGGGAGGAGATACAGAGTCCTTTTGCGCAGCGGTGCCATCAGGATCGCGGTGTCTGCGATCACGGTGCTCCCCGAAGTGACTCTCACGGTCCGCAACCCGGGCGGGTCCACGGGACGTGACTGCACGATGAATGAAGAGAGCCCCCACATGAGCCGGCCGGTGAGCTTCTCTCCCCCTTCAATTCTGATGTGCGCCATTGCGGGGCTCCCGTAGTGCTCGACCTCGACGCTCACAGGCTGCATCTCTCCGTTCGGTGTCCGGAGGAGCGCTGGCAGCGGCCTGATCCACACGGTGTTGGCAACGCGGTGTTCAAATACCATGAACCAGGCCTGGCTCCCTGCGGCTTCACCCGTCACACGGATCCGCAGCGGCCTGAGGGGTGTGATCGACTTCGCGCGGAGAACGAGGAACATGTACCCGAACAGATCTCCGAACCCGTCAGCGTGAGTGGCACAGAACATCAGGTTCGATCCGTCCGGTCCGCTCTCGCTGAACGACTTGTGCAGGGAATCCGGGGCGCTCGAAAAGTGGAACAACTTTTCCCCGTTCACAGAGACATCGAACCGGTGCACCCCTTTGCTTCCCGACAGGGCCGCAAGCCAGGCGAATGCCAGGCCCCTTTCCGGCACCGGGGAAGGGGCCGGATCACTTTCCCACTCGACGTACTCTGCTCCGTTGGTTGTCCTTGCGATGAGTGCGCTCCGGGCATGCGCATTGACGGAGTGGTAGAACATCCTCCGTCCGCCCAGGGAGGAAGCGTAGCCGCTTCGGAGCCCGGGGGGGAGGGACCTGATCATGGACTCCAGATCCCCCGCCTGCGCATCCCTGTTCAGACCGAGTAACAGCGCGGGGAAGAGAAACCAGATGGAAGCGTGTCTCATGGCAATCCTCTCTGACCGGAAGTGGATCGCAATATAGCACGTGGCGTCTGGCCGTTCAAGTCCGTCGTCGCCATTGCTGCGGCCTCCGGCCGCCAACATTGACAACCCCCGCCCCCGTCCGTATATTGCAGTGCGGACTCACCCCTGGACACGACCAACCTGATGGAGACTTCCATGAACATTCTCGTCACCGACGGCATCTCTGAGGAAGGCGCGAAGATCCTGACTGATGCAGGCCACACGGTTCACCAGCAGAGCATGAAGAGCGACGAGCTTATTGTGCGCATCGGTGAGTATGACTGCATCATCGTCCGTTCCGCCACAAAAGTGACCCGGGATGTGATCGATGCCGGCAGGAGGCTCAAGGTCATCGCGCGCGGGGGAGTCGGCGTGGATAACATCGACGTGAAACAGGCTGAGGCGCGGGGCATCCGTGTGCTCAACACGCCCCTTGCATCGGCGATCTCCGTTGCCGAATTGACGATCGGACACATGCTTGCCGTGAGCCGGTTCCTTCACGAGAGCAGCGCGGCGATGAGAGGGGGGAAATGGCCGAAGAAGGAGTACTCCGCCGGGATCGAGCTCTACAAGAAGACGCTGGGCATTGTGGGGCTGGGGAACATCGGGAAGGAAGTGGCGCGCCGCGCGCTCGGATTCGGCATGACGGTCCTGGCGTATGATCCCCCTTTCGCTCCCATGGATTTCATCGTCGAGATAACGACAAAGGAACGCCTCCTGGCGAACTCCGATTTCATCACGCTGCATGTTCCGTTTGATCCCGCGCAGGGGCCCGCGATCGGCAGGAAGGAACTCGCGATGGTGAAGAAGGGGGTGGTCATCATCAACTGTTCGCGGGGAGGGGTTGTCGATCAGGATGCCCTGCTGGAGGGTCTCAATGCCGGGACGGTGGGCGGGGCCGGTCTGGATGTCTTCACCCACGAGCCGCCGACTCCGGCGGAACAGGCCCTCATCAATCACCCGCGTGTCAGCGTGTCGCCGCACATCGGGGGATCCACGGTGGAGGCGCAGCAGCGTGTGGGGGCCGAGATCGCGCTGAAGGTCGTCAAGGCGCTGAACCCGGAACGACGCTGAAAGTCACGGCGCCACAGGCGACGTTTTTTGGCGTGGCTGACAATCACGGCGCCACCTTAAGGCGTGATTAACAATCCCGCCGCCTTTTGGCGGGACTAGCCGTTCAGGACGTTTCTCCTCTTTCCCGCGAGGAACGCCAGCACGTTTTCCGTGACTTCCGCCATCAGGCGCGCGCGCGCGGCGGTTGTTGCCCAGGCAAAGTGCGGCGTGATGAAGCAGTTCTTTGCATCGAGGAGAGGGTTATCGGCGCGCGGGGGCTCGGAGGTGAGCACATCGAGTCCCGCGCCCGCAATCTTCCCCTTGTTCAGCGCTTCAGCGAGCGCCTCCTCGTCTATCAGCCCCCCTCTGCTCGTATTGATGAGAAACGAGGTGCGTTTCATCCGGGCGAGCCGGTCTCTGTTCACAAGTTCTCTGGTGGAAGGAGTGAGCGGGCAGTGAAGGCTGAGGACGTCGCTTGCGGAAAACACCTCGTCGAGTGAAGTCAGGCGCACTCCCGCGGGACTTCCCCCTCCTGACGGCGTGCCAAAGCCTATGACGTTCATCCCGAATGCAAGACCGGCCCGTGCCGTCGCCCCCCCGATCTGCCCGATCCCCACGATCCCGAGTGTCAATCCGCTCACCTCGATCAGGGGAGAGTCCCGGAAGCTGAAATCCCGGCTCTCCGACCAGCGGCCGTTCCGGACCGCGTCGGTGTGGTGTCCGATCCGGTGTGTCAGGTTGAACAGGTGGGCGAACACGAGCTGCGCCACGGACATCGTCGCGTACGCGGGGACGTTTGTCACGACGATCCCCCGCTCAGTTGCCGCAGGAACATCCACGATATTGTAGCCGGTGGCAAGGACGCCGATGTACCTGAGCCGTGGGAGCTGTGCGATTGCTTTGCTCCTGATCGGTGTTTTGTTTGTGAGAAGAATTTCTGCGTCCTGCGCCCGTGAGACGACCTCTTCTTCGGGCGTTCGTTCGTAGATGGTGCATTTGCCCGCATCCTCAAGTCCCCCCCAGGAGAGATCTCCCGGATTCAGCGTGTAGCCATCGAGTATCACGATGTTCATGGTCCCCTGCTGAAGTGTGTGGATCCTCTCCCCGCATGAATCGGGGGAGCTCTTTGAATAGTACTCAAGATAGAGGGGACCGTCAATGGATGAAGGGATACGAGGGATGCGAGCCTGGCAGCGTCGATATCGGGGAAGAGGGGGTCACCTATGTCTATGCGAAATTCTCTTGACTAATCCATAGAATATTGCTATACTGGATAATCGAAAAATTCAAATATTCGAATGGTGAAGTAATGTCCACCATAGAAGAGAATGCGAAACTTCTGGTTGCCTACATCGAGACCGTGATAGATCGGGCCGCCAGGTGGCAGGACGACGTGAAGAAGGATCGGATGGGATATCTCAGCCGGCACGAGATGGGGGCTTTCGTGCAGCTCGGGAGGAAGGGGGAGCTGACAATGGGTGAGCTGGCAGAGAATCTTCTCCTCTCCGTGAGCGGCGCAACCGTCATTGCTGACAAGCTGGAGG
>PMDK01000255.1:209-386 GCA_003154425.1 Ignavibacteriota bacterium | reverse complement strand
GAGAATGAGCAGAACCTGCTCCTCGAATTGCACCGGAAGATCAGCGACAGCTTTCCCGTCGTCGAGCGGAAGAAAGACTGACACCCAGGAAGGATGCAGATACGGCATGACGCGACAATGGTGTGGCATACTCACCGCGGCCCTGGTCCTGTGCGCTTCACAGGCGTTCTCCCGCAC
>PMDK01000255.1:0-155 GCA_003154425.1 Ignavibacteriota bacterium | reverse complement strand
CACGCTCGGTGCCAGCAACGCATACACGCTGGGTGCGAGCATCGCCCAGCCGCTCTACAACCGGAAGGTCGGGGTGGCTCTCGATATCGCGCACACATTTCGCGATTACACCGGCGAAGCGTACCGCGCAACGACACAGGATGTGACGCTGGCGG
>PMDK01000040.1 GCA_003154425.1 Ignavibacteriota bacterium | reverse complement strand
AACCTGAAGGGCCCGAGCCCATTCAGGGGCTCATCCGGGTGCCGCTATCCCGAGCGCCGCTATCCCGGTCACGCACGAAAATCTCTTCCCGTTCTGCTCCGCAGTTCATCTTGTGAGAGGTTCTTCTCCCATATTCTCACGAACCACGCGATGATCGCGAGGTTCACCACCCAGAGCGCCGCCTCCACCCATAACCGCTCGTTCCACACCCACCACCGCTTCCCCGGCCCGTGTGTGAATGAATCGACAAACAGGTGAAGCCAGTACATCGGGACGTAGCGGAGGATCTCTCCCCGGTGCCCCGCATGCGCGGACATGTAGAGCTTCCACTGATCGCGACGGACCAGGTTGCCGTAGGCGCCGAAAAGGTCGGGCAGAGCGCCGAAAAATGCGCCTGCCAGCGCGAGCACCCAGATCCATATCTTCCTGCGTATCCTTGCGATGAAGGGGGCGAGCATCATGAGCCCTCCCTGTGTCGCGTGACATATCGTGTCAGCCATTCTCCCCTCTCGAATCGAATCTCACGTTGAATAGTTCTCTCGCCTTAAGCGAAACCCATCCGACGATAAGCAGCGTCATCACCCCTCCGAATACCGCCGAGGGAACGACTCCCATCACTCTGGCTGTCGTTCCGGACTCGAACGCACCGAGTTCGTTCGACGAGGAGACAAATATTCCGTTCACCGCCATGACGCGGCCGCGCATTTCGTCCGGCGTCTTGAGCTGGAGGACTGTCTGACGGATCACCACGCTGACACTGTCACACGCCCCGCTCACGAAGAGCGCCGCGACGGAGAGCCCCATCCACGGGGAAAGTGCGAACACGATGACTGAGGCGCCGAACCCGGCGACGGATGTCAGGAGAGTACGCCAGGCATGCCGCATTGGTGACACCCTCTGGAGCACCATCAGCATGATCACCGCCCCCGCGGAAGGGGCCGCGCGAAGTATCCCGAGTCCCTGGGCGCCGACGTCCAGTATGTCCTGCGCGTATATGGGAAGAAGGGCGACCACCCCGCCGAAAAGGACTGAGAAGAGGTCGAGGGAGAGCGCATAAAGGATGACCTTCGTCTTCCACACAAAGCCCACTCCTTCCCTGACGCTCGCGCGCAACGGCGCCCGGGAGGGCGTCGCCGTGACGCGGCTGTCTCCCGTCCGGGAGTAGAGGAACAGGGCACAGGCGAAGAGGGAGATGACGACAAGCAGCGTGTCGGAAAATCCCAGCCAGGAAAAGAGAAACCCGGCGACCGCCGGGCCGAGTATTGCGCCGGCCTGGAAGGCGGAGGTGCTCCATGTGGCCGCGTTCTCGTACACGGCGATTGGGACGAGGAAGGCCCTGAGCGAAGAAGCGGCGGGCGACTGGAACGCCCGGCACACCCCGATCATGAATACCGTCGCATAGATGACGGGAACGAGGACCGTGGGGGAGACGTTCCCCGCCTCGGCTGACCGGGCGAAGAAGTGAAGGAAAAGCGAGCCGAGTGTGATGACGCTGATTGCGACAAGTATTATCAGGCGCCTGCTCATCCGGTCCGCCAGATGACCCCCGAAGAGGGAGAGCCCGATAAACGGTACGAACGTGGCCAGTCCCGTCAGCCCGAGTGCGAGGGGATCATGGGTGATTGTATACAGCTCGTAGCCGAGCGCGACTTCCTGTATGAGAAATGCGATCGTGAACAGGAACGTCGCGGCGATGAAATTGCGGTACGCCGGGTACCGCAGGGCTGCATACGGGTCGCGAATGCGCTGAAAAGAACTGATTGATGATTCCTTTTATCTGTCAGGGTCCGTGTCTTCAGTCTCATTCGCAGCGGTTGTAGAAGAGCAATGTAGTCATCGTCAGGCGGGGACGTAGTGATGCTCGGTAAACCGGCGCCATCCCTTTTTCGACTTTGCCTCGACCGCCCAGTGGAAGCCCTGTTCCTCGTCCGGCCAATAAATCATACGTGCCCGTCCGGCCGGCATTTCTGCCTCGAAGGCGATAGCCTGGTCATGGATCTCGCTCGCGCTGGCGATCGCCCCTTCCGATCTCTTCCCGTCAGACGTGAACGACCAGAAAGAGAGTGTGCCCTCTTTGATGCCGTACAAGGCGATCTCTTCGTACGCCCCCTTGCCGAATTCCCATCGGGCCCAAAGCTGAACATACTTGTCGCCGAGAACGGACGTGAATCTCCGCGTGCAGCGGATCTTCCCCATCGGAGACATTGCCTCTGCCTTCCACGTGCCCAACAGGGGGGCAAGCACGCCCATTTTTCCCCGTCCCTTCTTCCAGGATGTCTTCTTTACCTTCATCGCTCCTCCTCGATGTGGGATCCCCTCTCGTGTTATGCCGCCCGCCGCGTAATGTCGGCATTGCGGACAAATACTTCAACAGTTCGATTTCGACATTCTCCTCCGGGGGAGAGGTGACATTTCCATGAGTTACAGCACGCCTGTCGAACCGCGATGCAGTACGTACCGCAGGCTCCCGGGTTCAGTTCCCGGGCCGGCAATATGGAATCCGTTTCCATCGAGCACCGAACGCGATGCAGTATTCTGTTCGTTCGTATGCGCCATGACGAGGTTCACCCGTCGGTCGGAAAGAGCCTGGTTCACGAGACCTCTGACCATCTCTTTTGCGAACCCCTTCCCCCGCCATGATTCAGAAAGGGAGTATCCGATCTCGACTTCACCCGCCCCGTTCGGGGGACCCAGGAATCCTCCGGTGCCGATCAGCTTCGCACTTCGTCCGTCTCCGGGTCGGAGAACCGCGTACCAGACGTGCCAGCCGGCAGCCGGAGCTTCCGCTTGTTCCATCCGGCCGAGGAAGAATTCCTGTGCATTCCGGTCATACTCGCCCGGCGGCCAGTCCCCGGGAACTTCGGCGTTGAGCAGGCCGCCCAGCTTCGAGGGGGACTCAAGCTCAGCGCGCAGATGGTCCGGCGTTGCGGCCACAAGAAGAAGCCGCTCGGTGACCCGCTCGAGTTTCTCCGCGGTACTCATCAGATTCTCCCGATTACCTGAACGTATGTTTTCCCCTGCCAGTGTCACATCAGGATTGTACCTTGATATCCACCAGCTTCAGGATGTGGCTGACAGTCGTCCGGTTCCTGACGTCGATGC